>DATJEO010000312.1:0-7529 GCA_035496515.1 Occallatibacter sp. | reverse complement strand
TCCGAACCGCCGTGATCGCTATCATCTCGCCGGAGAGCACATCTACTTTCATTTCCCGGATGGAGCAGCCGACACTAAGTTCACCGGCAAAGCCCTGGACAAAGCAATTGGTGCTGTAGGTACCGGTCGCAACTGGAACACCGTCCTCAAACTCCACGCGATGTCAAAGCGTTGAGGAGCACCGCATCCGCAATCCGAGCCGCTTCCATCGCGGGCCTCACATCATGCACGCGCACAATCGAAGCTCCATGCAGAATCGCCGTCACCATCGCAGCGAGACTCGCATTCTCTCGCGCCTCCACCGGTGCCGGGCTGCCGCCGTACAGCCCTGAGAGCGTATGCCCCAGAAACGACTTGCGTGACAACCCAGCCAGCAGTGGTCGCCCAGCTTCCAGCAGCTCTGCTTGCCGCGCCAGCAAGACATAGTTCTCATCAAATTTCTTTCCGAATCCAAACCCAGGATCCAGCACGATCGACTCCGCGGCGACACCCCCGTCAGTCGCTCGTCGCACATTCTCTGCGAGCCCACCTCTCACCATCTCCATCAAATCATCTGCCGGCAGTTTCTGCTGACCCTGCCACTCATCCGGATGCCCGCGCGTGTGCATCAGCACCACGCCGCATCTCGCTTCTGCGCAGATCTCCGGCATACCCGGGTCCCAGGCGAAGCCGCTCACGTCATTGATGATCTCCGCCCCCCTACGCAAAGCTGCCTTCGCAGTCACGGCTTTGTATGTGTCGACCGAGATAACCGCCTCAGCTCTCGCTTTGAGTATCCCTTCGATCACCGGCAACAGGCGTGCCTGTTCTTCCTCGGCGCTTACCTTGGCCGCATCCCCGGCGCCGACCATCGACCCAGGCCTTGTGCTCTCTGCTCCCAGGTCAAGCAGGTCGGCGCCCTGTTCTATCAACTCCAGCCCACGCCTGACCGCCGCATTCGCGTCAAGAAAATTCCCACCATCACTGAACGAATCCGGCGTGATGTTCACCACACCCATCACAAGCGTGCGCCTGCCCAGATCAAGCGTCCGCGTCCGCAGCCTCCACGATTCGATATTGCGAGTCAAAGCCATAACCGACGACCACTTCCAGCCTTCTTCGCCTGCAATGTCGCTGCCAGACGTTCTCATTCTATGAGTACAGGCATTAGCATTCGCCCTCCTGCTAAACTCCCTGCATGCTCCATACACCGCGATTCGTCGCGCTGCTTCTGGCGCTGTCCCTCGTCCGCCCGTGCATTCTCACCGGCCAACATCGCACCGCTCACTTCCCGGCGAACGCTCCACTTCATGCCGCTTCCGCAAAAGCCACCATCGCCGAGCGCATCCAGGCTATTCTCTCCAATCCCTCTCTCAAGCAGACAGACTTCGGCATCAGCGTCACCACGCTCGATGGTCAGCCGCTGTACGGCCTAAACGAGGCACGGCTCTTCACGCCGGCGTCTAACGCCAAGCTCGCCACCACCGCTGCAGCTTACGCCCTCTTGCCGGTGGAAACCCTCACGTGGACCACAAACGTCGTCGCCAACGGCGAAATCGACTCCTCCGGGGTCCTCCACGGTGACATCCTCATCCTCGGCTCAGGCGACCCTACCATGAGCGCCCACCACTATCCTTATCAGTCGCCTACACCGCCCGCAGTCACTCCCACTCCCGCCAGCCCGCCCGCAGAATCTCCCACTGGCAAACCCGAGGCCACTCCGACGTCGGAACAAATACACGCCGAGCCCTTTGCCATGGAAGCCCTCGACCTCCTCGCGCAGCAGGTTGTTCAGGCCGGCGTCCGCTTCGTCGAAGGCACCGTCGTCGGCGACGATAGCTTCTACCTCAACGAGCCCTATGGCACCGCTTGGGCGTGGGACGATCTCCAGTGGGGCTACGGCGCGCCTGTTTCTGCGCTCTCCTTCGCCGACAACTCCATTGAGCTCACCATCACCGCAGATCCGGAGAAACCCGGCTCCATGCTCGAAGAGTGGTCGCCGGCCGTACAGTACTACACCCTGCAAAACAACATGACCATGGCGCACCCCGGCGAAAAACCGCACCCCGGCCTCGAGCGCCGTCCTGGAGCGCTGCTCGTCCGCACCTGGGGCACTGCGCCCGCGCAGGGACTCCACGCACCGCTGGCCGTTGAGGACCCCGCCGAGTTCGCCGCTGCCGCCTTCAAAGACGCACTCCTCCATCGCGGCGTGATTGTCAAAGGCGACCCTGCTGCTGCACATCGCCTCCCCGAAGGCACCGGCGATTTCATCGGCGAGCGCTCCGAATCTCTAAGGCTCGCCCCTCTTGCGATTGAAACCATAGAAGCTCCCATCAACAATCGCCGCCTCCTCGCGCACCGCACCTCCGTTCCGGTGGCACAGGACATCACCGTTACGAACAAAATCAGCCAGAACCTCCACGCCGAACTTCTCCTCCGTATGCTCGGAAAGGCGTTCGCCAAAGACGGCAGCCTCGCACAGGGAACCCGCGTGGTCCGCCAGTTCCTGATCGACACAGGTATTCCTGATTCCGATTTTTTCTTTTACGACGGCTCAGGCATGAGCATGGATGATCGCATCACTCCCCGCGCCTACACCCACTTGCTCTCCTATGCCTCGCACCAGCACTGGGGCCAAGCCTGGCGCAATAGCTTTCCGGTCGCCGGCATAGATGGCTCGCTTTACACCCGCTTTAGAAACTCTTCCCTTAAAGGAAAACTCTGGGCCAAGACCGGCACCCTGAACGAAACCAACGCGCTCTCCGGCTACCTCCAGGCAAATAGCGGAAGGACAATCGCCTTCTCCATCCTTATCAACGGCCATCGCCCAGGCAGCCTGGCAGAAGTCCCTGCAATCGAGAAAATATGCGAAGCCATCGCCGCGTCCGAGTAAGGCTACGCACTGCAGTGACTGATCCTCAGCTCGCACCCTGGCGCACAAACAATCTCGCCGCTAGAAAGGTCGACCCACACCCCATCACAATCAATACGGTCGCGCTCATCCACAACTCCCCGATTCCCGCACCGCGCAGAATGATCCCGCGCAGTATCTGAATGTAGTAGGTCGCTGGAATCAGGTGGCTGATCACCTGAAAAAATGGCGGCATATTCTCGATCAGAAAGATGTAGCCCGACAGAAACACCGATGGCAGAATAGTCCCCATTGAAAGCTGAAATGCCTCCGCTTGTGTTCGCGCCCGCGTCGAAATCACCAGTCCAATCCCCAGCACTGTCAGCAGAAACGGAACTGACAGAGCGAGCAGCAGAACTACATTCCCATGCACGGGAACGAGGAAGACCGTCCGCATCACTAATAAGATCGCGCATAGCTCACTGAACGTCAGCGCCCCGTACGGAATCATCTTGCCTAGCATCAGTCCGAGTGGCGCTACCGGTGTCATCGTCAGTTGCTCCAGCGTGCCGCGTTCTCGCTCTCGCACCAGGCTCAGTGCGATCATCAGGATCGCCATCACCTGCAGCAAAATCGCAATCAGCCCGGGCACGAAGAAATTCGCTGACCGTGTCGCCGGATTGTAGAGGACTGACGGTCGCACCTCGATCGGCATCGCTCCGGCGGGCAATGCACGCCCCAGCGACTCCTTCAGCGCCACACCCGTTGCCGTACTCATCGCCTGCCCGGCAACGCTCGAGTCTGATCCATCAACGAGCACCAGCACAGTTGCTGTCGTTCCATCCAGCAACCGGCGCGCGTAATCGAAGGGAATCCTGATGCCAACCCGCGCTTTGCCCGCCCGCACCGCCTCATAAAGCTCATCCTGCGATTGCGCATACATCTTCAGCTGAAACACATCGGACCCCGCGAAGGACTCGAGCAAGCGCCGGCTCTCCTGCGTGTGCGATTCATCCAGGACGACTGTAGGAACCTGCCGGATGTTCGTATCCACGGCAAATCCAAACAAAAACAGCTGAATCATCGGAATCAGCAGCGCAAAAAACAGCGTGCCCGGATCGCGAATGATATGCAGAAATTCCTTGCGGCATACCGGCACCAGCCCTCGGAACAAATCCCTCATCGCTGCGACTCCATGATTCGATACGTCAGCGTGACAAACACATCCTCAAGAGATGGTTCGATCGTCTCGACCCTCGCCTGCGGAAGACGCCTTCGCATTTCGCCAACGCTGGCCGTCTCTGCAAGCGCATGAATCGAGTGTCCAAAAATTGTCGCCTCTCGCACGCCCTGCATGTGACGAATCCCGTCCAGCATCTCCGACGGATTCTCAACTTTGATCTGAATTCGCGAGGTCCCTGCAGGATTCGCCTCCGGCAGCCTCTGCAACTCCGCCACTGTCCCGATCGCAATCAGCTTCGACAGGTAGATGTATCCAACTCGTCCGCACCGCTCCGCCTCATCCATATAGTGCGTCGTCACAAAAAACGTCACGCCCTGCCCCGACAATTGAAACAGCAGATCCCACAAGGCTCGCCTGGCCACTGGATCGATCCCGGCCGTCGGCTCATCGAGAAACACCACTTGCGGCGAATGAATAATCGAGCACGCCAGCGCCAATCTCTGCTTCCACCCGCCCGAAAGCTGTCCTGCCCGCCGATGCATGTACGACTCAATCCCTGTCAGAGCCTGCACCTCGCGCGTTCGCTCTGCCGCTCTCGTCGAGTCCAGCCCGTAAACCCCTGCGTAGAACCCAATGTTCTCCGCAACCGTGAGATCTTCATAAAGACCGAATTTCTGCGACATATATCCGACATGCCGCCGTATCTCCGTAGCATCCTTCCGGATATCCATCCCCAGAATGCGCCCAGTCCCCTCAGTCGGCTTCAGCAGCCCGCACAATGCCTTGATGATCGTTGTCTTGCCCGACCCGTTTGGTCCCAGGAAGCCGAAAAGCTCTCCCTTACTTACGTCAAAGCTCACGTCGCTCACCGCGGTAAACGAGCCGAACCGAATCGTCAGGTGATCAGCCGCGATGATCTCGGTCATTGCAGTCGCACCGTCGCGGACATACCCGACTTGAGCACCTGCTGCGAGTTATCCACGTACACCTTCACCCCAAACACCTGGTGTTCCCTATCGCTCTTTGTCTGCACATTACGCGGCAGAAACTCCGCCTGCGACGCAATCTGCCCCACGTGCCCCTCGAATGCGCGACCGCCAAAGCTGTCCACCCGCACCGTCGCCTTCTGCCCCACACGCACATGTGCCAGATCCGTCTCTGGCACGTATACCTTCACCCAGAGCTGCGACGCCTCCAGCATCGTCACGACAATCCGCCCAGACTGCACCAGATCTCCGGGCCGGACGCTCACCACTTCCAACACCGCATCCGCTGGAGCTATCAGCTCAGCTTCTCGAAGGCGTGCGTCCAATTCCGCTACCCTGCCCTGGGCCTCAGCCATCCTGCCCCGAGCGGCTGCAACATCCTCCCTGCGGAATCCTTTCCGAGCGAGCACCGCTGCAGACTCTGCCTGTTTGAATTTCGCCTCCGCCGCGCTCACATCCTCCTGCCGTGTGCCTGCCTCGAGCAGAGCCAGTCTCTGCCGCGCCGACTCCGCACGCTGTGCCGCTGCATCACGCTTCTCCCGCGCGTCATCGAACTGCTGCCGCGAAATCGTGTCCGTCGCAATCAGCTTTTCCATCCGTTCATAGAAGATTCGCGCGTTCGTCGCGTCCGCCGAAGCAGCCTTGTAATCGGCCTGCGCCTGCTCGATCTCCTGCCGCCGCGGGCCGTTCTTTGCTTCCTCAAATGCGGCCCTCTGCGCCCTTGCCGTCGCCTCCGCCTGCGCAATCTCCTCAGGCCGATTTCCGCGCGCCATCTTCTCCGCATCCGCCTGCGCCTGTGCCAGCGCCGCCGCAGCCTGCGCCCTTTGCGCCTTAAGCTCATCGCATTCAAAGCGCACCAGCTGCGTACCCGCCTTCACAACCTGTCCCTCTTCGACCGGAACTTCCGTGACCCTCCCGCCAACTTTCGATCCAATCTGGATCTCTCGCGTCTCGACTGTGCCCGAGTACTCGAACCGGCTACGATGCCCGATCCACGCGGACGCAACCCATACCAACGCGATGAGCAGCGCCGCCGCGCTGGCAAATATGACAATCCGCCGTTTCATTGAGGCCTTCCCCCGATTACCACTCCTGTTCGCCTGCTCCGGCGAGCGATCTCCCTGAATTCAGCCATTCAACAACCGCCTCCTCGCGTGCCTCCCCAAATGTCTTGCGAAATGCCACCGCAAAAGGTTTCAAACTGGCCATCTGATCAATGCTGGATAAGGCTATGCTCCAGATGTCTATGAAAGTGAACTGTGCTCTTGGACACACCTGTTCACCGGCTTAGGATCCGACTCATTCTGTCCGCTGTATCATCAAGCCTGATATGCAGATACGCTTATCGAGCCTTTTCTTTGCTCTGCTTGCCTGCGCCGCCACAATGATCGCGACGACCGGCTGCAAGACTTTGCCGCCCTCCAAGCCCTCCTCCGAGTGGACTCCGGGAGAAGCCCGCGGCGCTGCCGTTTTCCAGCAGGCCTGCGCAAAATGTCATTACCCGACCTCCACCCGCGGCCTACATGGCCCAGGTCTTCAGGCCATCACCAAAATTAAAGCCATGCCCTCAGGCGCACCCCCCACCGACGAACGCCTAACCGCTGTCATACTCCATGGCCACGGCACAATGCCCGGCACCGCACTTGATGATCAGCGGCTGCACGACCTGCTCGCCTATATGCACTCGCTATGACAAATGAGCGACCACGGTCGGGAAACTCCTCGGGTGACGATCACCCGGTTGTACCAGCTACCGCAGACGCAGGAGGTCCTTCTCCCACGAAGGCCTTCCCATTCCCTCTTCCTGGTCTCGTCGCCATCTCGCTCTACTTGCTTCTTCTCTCCGTAGTGATTGTGATCGGCGCTGTCGGCGGACACTACCCCAAGCTCTTTCTGCTCCTGCCGGTTTTCCTCCTCGCATCCTGCGGCGGCTTGCTCATGCTCTTCCGCTGGGCATGGGCCATGGCTCTGGCCGCAGTACTGCTTCTGAGCGGTTACAACCTCTGGGTTTTCGCGCAATGGCATCTCGCGCCCTCCCTCATCCAAGGCCTTCTCAATCTGGTCTTCTTCCTATACTTGATCCGGACCGAAGTTCGGGAAAAACTCCGCTGATCACCCTCATGATCCGCCTCTCACCCTGATCATCAGGCTTCGACACAATCCCGTAGAGGTCCGTCAACCACGAATGTTAATCTCTGCCCATGTTGCCAAAACTGGTGAAGTCCTCTCTTTGCCTTACTCTGACATTTGCCGCATTCACTTACCTGCACGCCGCCGACACACCAAAAAAACGGGACATCACTCTTGATGACCTAGCTAAGCTCCAGCGTGTCGGCCCACCAGTTATCTCCTCCGATGGCCAATGGATTCTCTACACGGTCAGCCAGGTTGACACCAAGGAAGACAAATCCCAAACGCACCTTTGGATGGTGAAGTGGGACGGCTCCGTCCATCTGCAACTCACCTACGGTAAGGAAGGCGCCTCCGCTCCAAAGTTCAGCCCCGACGGCCGCTACATCAGCTTCATGTC
>DATJEO010000311.1:0-4821 GCA_035496515.1 Occallatibacter sp. | reverse complement strand
GTCTCGCCGACCTGGTAGGTTGCAACGGGAAGAGCGGCGAGCTTCGTCTCGAACGTTGCGGGATTCAAAATCAGCGGCATGTTCCTTCCTCCAGGGCTCCGAAAGGACCGTTGCGCGGACGGCTCGGGGCGATGATGCATGGATGCCTTCGCATTGACCAGCGCATTTGGCGTGCGCAAGAACCGTCGTTCAGGCCACGACCCCGGAGCGCTCACAAGCGCACACTGCAGTTCCGACTGCCAGGCGGGGCGGTGACGGTTTCGGTGCTCGTGCGCTCCAGGGCCGAGGCATCGGTCGCGGCGACATGGCGAGCTTTGGCCAACGTCGCCTCGGCCTGGGCGAGCTGTGTAACCCGGCGAGCAATGGCGCGCCGCAACTCGTCGCGACTTCGATAGAGTTACGCATTAAGAAGTACTGCTACTGAACTGATAGAAGGCAGCACCAGGTTTACGCGAATTTTTTCCTATACGCATTCGACGGACGCCGGAACGCGAATTGTTGGCAAGGATCGGGGGAAGACAGTTTTGTCAGATGAGCAATCGAACCGCTATTCTCATTCCCCGCGCGAGAAGAAACATGATAGCTGCTGGCGAGTATCAGTCCGCAAGTCGGGGGAACTCCTGAATGTCTATCGCTTCGACCACCCCGGCGGCCCGCTTCGGCAAGACGGCGCTGTCTATCCTGCTTGCAGTCAGTGTGGGGCATCTTCTCAACGACACCATGCAATCGCTTCTGGCATCGCTCTACCCGATTTTCAAGGCAAACTACGCACTCGATTTCGTTCAAATCGGTTTGCTGACCTTGACCTTTCAGGCGACAGCCTCGCTGCTGCAACCTGTCGTGGGAGTGGTTACCGACCATCGCCCTTTGCCGTTTTCACTGCCCATCGGCATGGGCAGCACGTTCTTCGGATTGATCTTCCTCGGAAGTGCGAGAAGCTTCCCGCTTCTGCTGCTGGCCTCAGGATTGATCGGGTTGGGATCTGCCGTGTTCCATCCGGAAGCCTCTCGCGTCGCGCGGTTGGCATCGGGAGGCCGGCATGGCCTGGCACAGTCGCTCTTTCAAGTGGGAGGGAACGTGGGAACGGCCATCGGCC
Organism: Occallatibacter sp.; assembly: GCA_035496515.1. Classification (GTDB taxonomy): domain Bacteria; phylum Acidobacteriota; class Terriglobia; order Terriglobales; family Acidobacteriaceae; genus Telmatobacter. Next base: position 3,725 of record DATJEO010000311.1, on the reverse strand, counting down.
CGCTGCTCGCGGCATTCGTCGTGCTGCCTTTGGGCCAACACAGCGTGGCTTGGCTCTCCACCATCGCCCTGTCCGCTGCCGTGCTTTTGAGCTGGGTCGGCCGATGGTATGCGATGCACAATCGGGAAAGCGTCGGCAGGCCGCCGGTCAGCCGCGCTCTGCCGCTCCCTCGCCGGGCTATCGTCTTAACGCTCGCGATCCTGGTTTTGCTAACGCTTACCAAAAACATCTACCTGGCCAGCGTGTCGACCTACTTCACGTTCTATGTGATGGACCGTTTCTCGATGGGCACGCAGGAAGCTCAGCTCATGCTGTTCCTGTTTCTTAGCGCCTCGGCGCTCGGAACCTTGATTGGCGGACCCATCGGCGATCGCTTCGGTGCAAGATTCGTCATGTGGTTTTCGATCCTTGGCGTTATCCCCCTCGCATTGCTGCTCCCTTATGCGGACCTCTTCTGGACCTGCGTGCTCAGTGTCCTGATCGGCCTTATCTTTGCATCGGCATTTCCCGCCATCGTGGTGTTTGCGCAGCAGCTGGTGCCAGGCAGGGTCGGCATGATAGGCGGCCTGTTCTTTGGCCTGGCTTTCGGCGCGGGTGGCCTCGGCGCAGCCCTGCTCGGCATCGTGGCGGATGTGCGGGGAATTACCTTTGCATACTGGTTGTGCTCCTTCCTGCCATTACTCGGGTTGTTCACCTTGCTGCTGCCCCGCATTGCCAGCCAACATGATCACTGAGGTGGCTGCCAAGCTCCTCAATGCAATATGCGGTTCAGGAATGCCCTGGTTCTTTCGGACTGCGGCGAGGTGAAAAACATCTCGGGCGGAGCCTCTTCGATGATTCTGCCGGAGTCCATCATGACAACACGGTCGGCGACCTCCCGTGCGAACCCCATTTCGTGGGTCACGACGATCATCGTCATGCCTTCCCTGGCGAGCTCCTTCATGACCTCCAGGACCTCGCCGATCATTTCAGGATCGAGCGCGCTGGTGGCTTCATCGAACAGCATAAGCGCCGGTTTCATGGCGAGCGCTCGGGCAATTGCAACCCGCTGCTGCTGGCCTCCGGAGAGTTGCGAGGGATAGGCATTCCCCTTTTCCTCAAGTCCGACGCGACCGAGCAGGGTGCGAGCGATTGCTTCCGCCTCGCGCTTCGGCACGCCCAGTACATGAACCGGCGCCTCGATGATGTTCTCGATGGCCGTCAAATGCTGGAATAGATTGAATCGCTGGAAAACCATTCCGATGGCGCGACGTTGCCGCGCAATGCTGCGCTCTGTATCGGGAACGATTCGGCCGCTCTTTTCGCGGTAGCCGATCCGGTGCCCATTGACGAGTATCTTGCCGCTCTGAATGGATTCCAGATGATTGATGCAGCGAATGAAGGTGGTCTTCCCGGACCCCGATGGGCCGACAATGACAAGGACCTCCCCGCGGCGGACAGTTAGCGATACGCCATTCAGCACCTGCAGATCGCCAAACCACTTCTTGACGTCAACCGCCTCGACCACAATCTTGCTTGCCTCGCCAGGCGTGATGCCGATGGAGGCAAGAATGTCAGAGCTCTGTTTCATTCCGGCGGGACCATTGCGATCTTATGGTTTGTAAACTGCGAACCAGGCCAGTGGCCTTGAGTCTTGCCGGGCGATCTTGGCCTTGCTCTCCGAAGCGCCGCTCTATCGCACTCTGGACAAATCCCCAAGCTGTCGTCAGGGCCAGGTAGTACAGGGCCACGACGGTATAGAGTTCGAATACGCGGAATGTCGCCGAGGTAACCATCTGGGTCGCCATGAGGAGCTCGGGGACGCCGATGACACTGACGAGTGTTGTGTTCTTCAGCATCGCGTTGAACTCGTTGCCAAGCGGCGGGAGAATGACACGCACCGCCTGCGGCAGAACGATCCGCCGCATGGACTTGAAGTAGGTCATGCCGAGGGACTTCGCCGCTTCGATCTGACCGGTATCGACGGACAATATCCCGGCCCTGACAATTTCGGTCATATAGGCCCCTTCATTCAGACTCAGTGCGACGATTGCTGCCTGAATATTTCCGGGTATGGTGACGAAGCCAAGATTTAGGTCCTCAAAACGAAACACGTTGCCCGCGGCAAGCGCAGTGTAGATGAAAATGATTTGAACCAGGAGCGGCGTGCCTCGAACAATCCAGGTGTACAGGCTCACCAAGAGCCGAACGATACGGAATCGCGATTGCGATCCTAGAGCTCCAGACACGCCAATCAACGTGCCCAGGCTCTGAGAGATAACGCTCAAACTGAGCGTTAGCCACAAACCGTGAAGATAAACAGAACTTGGTTCAAGCAGGTAGCGCCAGAAGAAAGAGGAGTCGAAAACCATTGCACACCTTCAGGGAAGTGCATCTCCTTCCAAGCCCCACTTGGTCAAAATCTTCGTGTAGGTGCCGTCGGCCTTCATCGCATTCAATGCGGACTCGATCGCTGTTCGAAGCTCGCCGTCATCCTTGCGCACGCCGATGCCGGTGAGGATCTTGGCGAATGGCTCCCCTCCGATATCGAAAATATGTCCGGCTTTCTGCAGAAAGTAAGCTGCCGATTCCAGCGTCGTACCATAGACATCCACTTGGCCGATCTGCAATGCTTGGCGGGCGTCCGAATCCTTCGGAAACACGATGACATCGGCTTTCGGCTTTCCTGCACTCTCGAACTTCTTGTTCTGATCTTCGATGAGGCTCTGAATCGTGGTTCCGTTTTCGACTGCAATCTTCAGTCCGGACAGGTCCGCGATCGATTTGACGTTCTTGGGGTTGCCCTTGGCCACCAGGAACGATTCACTGGAGTACATATAGTCGACGAAATCGATAACTTCGCGGCGGGCGGGCTTGTCGAAGAGCTGCGACAGGATCGCATCACAGTTCTTAGCCTGCAGAGCGGGGACTATGCCGCTGAACGGAGTGTTCGCCCACACGACACTCACGCCAAGACGTTTGCCAATCTCTTCGCCGATGTCGACGTCCGATCCGACCGGCTTGCCGCTTTCGTCGAAGAATCCCAACGGAGGACCGGAAAGATCGGAGCAGTACGTCATCTTCTTGGCCGACGCGATTCTGGCCGGCAGAGCAATTTCTGCCGAAGCAGCGGCAAGAAAACCAAACAAGCTCACAGCTCCGATCGAGAGCCTCATAGACAGAAGCACGGTGCCTCGCCTGCCGAGGGCGCGTTTCGCAGAGTCCATGTTCTTCCTCCTTACGTGGACCGGCTGGTCCACTGTCTCAGCATAATCGGGGAGAAATCCCCGGAAGGACACTCGCATCGAGCCATGATCATGATGCCGGTTTGTAAACACCGCATCCGAAAATGTAGTTGCGGTGCCGTACCACCCAAGACGATTTCGGCTCCTCCCTGCCGGTTAGCGGATCTTTCATCACATAGTTCACCCATGCACCCGCTTGTGTCGCCTTGCGGACGAATTCCTTTCCAATCGGTTTTCCGGTCGCATCTTTGAGAGCGAGGACGTCTTGCCCGACTCGGGTCGCGTCGAATCCATGGGCAACGGTCTTGTGATCTGGCCCGATCACGAAGATGTAGAGGTCGCGGTCAGTGAAGGCGGTGTTAGGAGCCGTCATCTCGGAAAATACGCTCTTGCCCTTGGCGTCGTAGGCTGCGATAGCCTTGGCGACCAAAGCCTTTGCCTGCGCCTTGGTGCCGCGATCGGCCGCCAAGGCCATTCCAGCAAGAAATCCGATACACATAA
>DATJEO010000310.1:0-7333 GCA_035496515.1 Occallatibacter sp. | reverse complement strand
TCGCCACTGTACTCATGGATTGCTCCACTTTCTCGTTCGACTTGCATGTGTTAGGCACGCCGCCAGCGTTGATTCTGAGCCAGGATCAAACTCTCGTTTGAAACCTGAAATTTGTTCGGAATGAACAAATTCGCCACCGCGACCGAAGTCACGGCGACTCGCCAGCGTCGACGGAGGTCAAACCGCTGGCTAATTTTGTGAGATCGTTCGAACTTAACTCGAACAGTTCATCTCACGACTGGCACGTTCAACCAAGTTGTCAAAGACCGAAATCGCGGACCGCCTGAGCGGCGCGCTTCAGTCCAACCGGCCCCGCATAAGCGAATCCGGCTGTCCTCGAAACCCTTTAACCGTAACGATTCTGCTGAAGGGCTGTCAACGAGCCCGGTTCACAGGATTTCCACAGAAATCCATTCGCCAGAAAGCAGCAGAACACATCTTCCTTCCCGCTCCAGCGCCGCGTCCCAGCTAGGGACAACTCAAGATTTCGGCACGAGCCGAGTCGGAAGACTTAAGGTTAAGAAAAGATCTTTTTGGAGGTTTTTGCGGATGCCGCTTCAAACCCTTCGGAAAGCTCTGTTTCCGAATCGCAGCCCCGTGGCCGAGGCTAATTCCAGCGTTCTCTTACGTTTGCTGGTGTTCTTCTTTTGATGCCGGACAATTGCGAGAGATTCAAAACTTCAGCCCGGCTTGCCACTTCGCCTCCCGCACTCGCGGAAGGTTTTCCCTGCTCTCGACGGTTTTCTTTTTATATCACCGGATTCGCCAGAGTGCAAGGGGATGTTTATAAGTTTGGTGCGGGAAGATCCCCCGCTTTGGAATGGCGCCATCCCCCTACGCGCACCTGAGCACACGGGAGCGCAACCGGCTCACCCGCCCAAGGCAGTTCTGATGGCTGCAGCGATCGCTTCGGTAAGGGCGTTCATTTTGTCTTGCGACTCGGCCTCGATCATCACGCGGGCGAGAGCTTCGGTGCCGGAGTAGCGGACGACCACGCGTCCGTTGCCGTCAAGCTCGCGCTCGGCGGAGGAAATCGCCTGGGCGATCGCGGGAACTTCGTTGAAAGGAACTTTCTCGCGCACGCGAACGTTCTGGATGCGCTGCGGAAAAACTTTGAGGTCTCCGATGAGATCGGCAAGAGTCCGACCGCTGCGGGCCATGACTTCCATGACGCGCAGAGCGGTCAGTTGGCCGTCGCCGGTGGTGGCTTCGCCGTCACGAAAGATGATGTGGCCGGACTGCTCGCCCCCAAGGATGGCCCCGGCCTTCATCATTTCTTCGAGCACGTACTTGTCGCCAACATTGGCGCGCAGCATGCGAATGCCGGAGTCGCGAAGGGCAATCTCTAAACCCATGTTCGACATGGTGGTCCCGACAACGGCATCGCCCGCAAGAACGCCCCGGGATTTCATATCGCGGGCACAGAGGAGAAGTACGGCGTCGCCGTTGACTACCCGGCCCTGGCCATCGCTGAACAGAGCGCGGTCGGCGTCGCCATCAAACGTCACCCCGAGATCGTAGGCCCCATTGCTGGCCGCGACGTTCCAGGCGACATTCTCGGGATGGAGGGCGCCACAGCCTTCATTGATGTTCTTCCCATCAGGAGCCGCGTGAATGAAGCTGGCCTGAATGCCACAGGAGCGAAACAGTTCCGGCGCTTCGGCAGTGGCAGCGCCATTCGCACAATCCACAAGCACGCGCAGATTGCGTAGGTCGTTGTGGGCGTCAGAGACGAGCCACTGCACGTAGGCCGAGCGGAGAGTGTGCTCTCCGGGCAAGCTGGGAGCCGGTTGCGTGGCAGGCTCGGGATGCGAAGTGGGATTTCCCAGCAGGGAGAAAATTTCGTGCTCGATTGAAAGTTCGCGCGCATCCGGAAGCTTAAAACCGTCGCCCGAAAAAACCTTGATACCGTTGTCCGTCCAGGGATTGTGCGAGGCCGAGATCACGACTCCGGCGTCGAACTGGCGCGAGCGCGCAAGATAGGCCACCCCGGGAGTCGTGATCACGCCGGCGCTGTGCACTTCGACACCCACCGAATGCAATCCGAGCGCCAGGCGGTCGGCGATCCAGCGGCTGGATTCACGCGTGTCCTGGCCGGTGATGACGCGAGGACTTGCGCTCGTGGCGCGCAGATTGTGACCAAGAGCTCGACCGATCAGAAAAACACTTTCGCGGGTGAGAGGAAAATCTCCGGCTACGCCGCGAATACCGTCCGTACCAAATAGCTGGCGGGTGGTCATTGTGGCTGCGTTTTGGATGGCTGGTTCTCCGGTTCCATAGTAACCGTGATGCGCACGGATCCAGGGCTGGAAACCTGGATGAGGGGATCAGAAACGTAAGCATGACGGGCCACGGAAATGGTGCTCACCACGCCCGTAATGTCGATGGGATCGGTCGTGGCGACCTGGACGGTGCCGACTTGCTTTTGCGGGCCGGTGATTTCGACGATGGGTGGATCGTATTGGAACTTCGCCTTATATCCGCGAGGCACTTCGCCGATGACACGGGCCTGCACCGGAACCGAGCGTTTAGAACGGGCATCGAAGGAAACATGAATCTCGCTGGGGACGACTTGCGAGATGGTAAGGCGATCGGGGACGTGGATCTGGTGAGTGAGGTCGAAGGTACGCTCGCCGGATTTAATGTCGGTGACATCAATCTCGGCGCTGACTTCGGAGGCCTGCAGGCGGCGGACGATGGCTTCAGGACCGCGAACGCGAATCTGCGCGCCCGGAATATTCTCGGAACTGATCTCCAGATCCGCGGGCATATTGCGAAAGATGATGGGCACGTTCAATGCCACCTCTGAAGGAGGGCTGCTCGAGACAGCGAGCCAAAATCCGGCGGCAAGAAGCAGGGATGTCACCTTCAGAGTTAGGTTGTGTAAAACGTGCCGGCGAAAGAACTCTCGACCGCTCATAGCCCTCCTCCAGGAGTAGAACGGGAGTCGGAGCGGATCGGGATTTCCGGTTCCTCCTCCAGAATGTCTGGAGTGCCCATCGAAGTCGGCAGAGGAGTCGGCGGAACGTAACGGCGAAGCAAGGTTCCCATGCGTTCGCGCAGTTCTTCGACGGTTAGATCGCGCTCAATCGCGCCGCCCACGGCCAGCGAAATGCTGCCGGTTTCCTCGGAAACAATGATGGCAATGGCGTCGGTTTCTTCGGTGATGCCGATGCCAGCTCGGTGGCGCGTGCCCAGTTGAGTCGAAAGCACGGGGTTCATTGACAGCGGAAGGAAGCAGGCAGCGGCGGATACGCGATCGCCGCGGATGATGACAGCGCCGTCGTGGAGAGGAGCGCTGGGGCGAAAGATGGTCGCAAGCAAGTCATAAGACAACCGCGCATCGAGAGCGACCCCGCTCTCGATGTAGGTGCGAAGGCCGATTTCGCGCTCGATCACCATGAGAGCCCCGGTCTGATTTTGCGAGAACAGGTTGGCCGCCATGACTATGTCGTCATAGGCATCGGCTTCCGAACCCGTGCTGTGCGTGAGGGTCAGCCTTCGGCCTAGACGTGCCAGAGCCTGACGTATCTCGGGAGCAAAGATTACGATGAGCGCGAAAACAGCATAGGGTAGAACCCGCGAGATGAGCCAGTTGAGGGTGACTAACTGGCCGACCTTGGAAAAATAGAAGGCAAGAATAACAATGGAAACGCCGACCAGGATGAGGGCGGCGCGGGTACCGCGAATCAGCGCGAGGAACTCATATATGACAAAGGCCACCAGCAGAATGTCGAGCACCGATACTAGCGTCAGTTGCGGCCAGTTGGCGGAGTAAGGGATCAAGCAAGTTCCTCTGAAATTTCTGCGCGCTCGCCGAGCTTAAAAACTATTTTAGTTCAGCCCCGGCTTGCCGGCGTAACCGCAAAGCTACTTATGATGGTTGCTTTGGTAGTGCTGCTGCAGCAAATCCTGTCCGAAATCGCCTTCGAAATCTCGCCAGACTGAATGGATGTGGTTCGCCTGGTTTTGGGTGTCGTCCATTTCGATAAGGAACGATGGGGTTTGGACACGGTAGTAGTGTGGACCGCCGGGCTTCGTGCCTCCCGACCAGGCAAAGAAGATGTTCTTACCCGCCTGATTGAGCTGCTCCATGCGATGTTTGGCCAGTTCGCCGGGAACGTTGTGGGCGTACTCCTCGACGAGCGCCACCAGAGCCTCGAACTGGTTACTGTTCATCTTGGTGGCGGAGATTCCCGATGGCTGGCCTTTGAGCGCGGCCTTGCGGCTGGCGGCGGTCAGAATGTCAGGGTAAGCGGTCGCGTCAACGATCGCAATCTTCTGCTGTTGCTCGTCAAGGGTGTGCACCAGTTCAAACCCGAGATCGTCTTCTGCTGCGAGAACGCGAAGTCCCTTGCGCGGACCCAGCCGCACCTCGGCGGGGTTCGAACCGAAGAAGCTTGGACCACCAACCACTCTCCCCGCCACCACCGTGTAGTTCTGGCTGAGGTGATGCCCTTCGACCCGGTAGCCCCAGGTGCCTGAGTCGGAAGGATTGCCGAAGATAGAGAAGTAATACTTCTCCGGGTTGCGGTGCTCGCCAGCGTCGCCTTCCATCACTCTGAGAACTTCTTCCAGGCTCATGATGGTCACCGCCTTGATGTAGCCGGTCTGGCTCAGACCTGCCGCAAGCAAAGCACCGGCAAGGTGCCTTTGATAGGGACTCATGTCGCGAAGGGAGAGACCCTTGCGCACCGCGAGCGTGTCAATGGCGATCGTCGTGTTGTCCGGGACGAAATGCCAGTTCCTGCGCTCGTCCGTGTCAAAGGGGAAACTCGCTCGACCGCGTTGGTTCTCATCGAGCGCCGCAAGTAGCCGATTGGCGCACTCCGTCATTACCGATGCGGCAGGACGATGATGCTCATGGGCGTGTTGAGTCTGAGCGGGAAGTGCTGTCAAGGTACTCGCCCCCAATAAAGCAGCGGAAGAACTCAGAAACGAGCGGCGTTTCATGCGCATGGCTCCGGGTGTGGCGACCCATGAGACAACAGTCGGACGAGTAAGTCAATTGGGATCCCACCTAGGCTTAGCCGGGGCTGCGACCCCGATCGAAATCAGGCATCTGAAGGCGCTACCAGTGGGGGCCACGACAGTGGAGCTCGAGCGCCAGACTTCAAGAAAGGCGACCGGCGGTCGAAACAGAACGGAGGTAATTCCAACGGAGAGAGTCTAGTCTGTCTTCTCGATACGTGCCCTCACCTGCCCACGCGCGAGTTTGGCGGAGATCTCGTCCCCGGCATTCACTTGCGTGGAGTCCTTCACCAGGTTCCCGGAGGAATCAAAGACTAACGCGTAGCCACGCTCCAGAATGGCGATGGGCGAGAGCGCCTTCAGCTGACGTTCCATCTGGTCGAGCACAGAACGATTGCGCATGAACACGGTTCTCATGTTGGCGGCTAGCGTGGCCGTGTGCGACACCAGGTCACGCTTGATTCCGGCGAGTACGCGGCGGGCGTCGTAGTGGCGGACGGCGGCAGAAGTGCGCTCCCAGCGACGGCGGAGCTGCTCGATCAGGCGGCGCTCGGATTTTTCCAGTCGGAACGTCAGATCATCGACACGCTGCTGGCGCTGGTTGATTCCGTCCATCAGGCGGGCGAATGCGCCCTGCTGAGTGGTCTCGGTTAAGAGCTGACGCGCCACGAGGAGCCGGTAGCGAATTCCGTGGGCTAATCGTTTGTTGAGGGCGGTCATCTGGTCTTCCAGCTCCTGGCGCGAGCGAATGACAAGTTCAGCCGCAGCCGAAGGGGTGGCTGCGCGCAGGGCGGCGACAAAATCGAGGATCGTGAAGTCGGTCTCATGTCCGACCGCAGAGATGACGGGAATTTCAGAATCGGCCACCGTGCGGGCAAGCGCCTCGTCGTTGAAAGCGGCGAGATCCTCCTGCGATCCACCCCCACGGGCAACGATGATTACGTCCACGCTGCGGGTGCGGTTGAAATAACGCACCCCAGTCATCACCTCTTTGGCAGCCGTCTCTCCTTGAACTTGTGCGGGAAAGATCAGCACGTTGGCCGCTTGGTGGCGTCTGCGCAGGATATTGAGGATGTCGCGGAGGGCCGCGGCTTGCGGAGAGGTGACCACGCCGATTCGTCGGGGGAGCGCGGGAATGGGCTTCTTACGAGCTGGATCGAACAGGCCCTCGGCTTGCAACTTTGCTTTCAGTTGTTCGAAGGCGATCTGCAGGGCGCCGGCGCCTTTCGGTTCCAGATGCTCGACTGAGAGCTGGAGGTCGCCACGGTTCTCAAATACCGTGACCCGCCCTCTTAAGAGGACATGCATCCCGTTGTCTGGGCGGAAGCGCAGCAGCCGCGCCTGGGAACGGAACATCACGGCTTTGATCTGCGAATCGTGGTCCTTCAGCGTGAAATAGAGATGACCGGAGGAGTCGTGGGCACGAAAGTTGGAGATCTCGCCTTCGACCCAGAGATCGGTATATTCGCGTTCCAGATGGGTACGAATGGCTGCCATAAGGTCGCGGACCACCCAAATGCGGCGTTCCGGAGCCTTGAAGCTGAGCCCGAGTTGATCGGCAAAAGCCACTGGGTGGAGTGTATCGCGACCGCACCGGGAAGAGAATTCATAGCCGGAATCCGGCTGGCGATCGGATGATCGTCTCCCCCGTGACTTGAATACCGGATCTTGCGGCCGTGCCGCGAATTCGAAATGCAAGAATCATCTCGAGCGTAGAATTCCTAGCATGATCTCGAAAGAACTTCTCGACAGCCTCGTCTGTCCGGTTTGCATGAAGCCGCTGATGCAGAAGCAGACGGAGACGGGAGAGAGCCTGAAATGCAGCGAATGCCACCGGGTTTATCCGGTGCGAGACAACATCCTAATCCTGCTGGTGGATCAGGCGGTCAAGGAAAGCTAGCTCTCAAGAAGTTTCCCGGGCGCGCTGTTTCATGGCGCAGCCGTCAGAGTTTTTAACAGAAAACAACCAGTCCTTTAACCTCCGCGCTTCCACCCACCTCCTCCATGAACAATTAAAAGCAACGCTTCCAACCCTCGGCGCACTATGAGTTGTCGCCTCGCCTGCGGTTGCAGGTGGTCTCGAAACGAGACGCGAGGATGGTTCAGGGATTGACAATTTGTGTCGCCCTGAGACGGAGTTTCGCTCTACCCTCTCCGTAAGGCCTTGCAAAGCCTGGAGGAAGGCGGCACCGGAACGATAGCAACTTCAGTGACAGATAAGGGTTTAAGTCAATGTACGGTTTCTCTGGCAAGAACTACGGAAAGTCCCTGAAGTTCGGCAGAGAAATTGCATGCAACAAAAGTGGGTGTCGCTGAGTCTAATTGTTTAGAGTCAGGGTGGTCGGAGGTGAAACATGAGGGA
>DATJEO010000309.1:0-21356 GCA_035496515.1 Occallatibacter sp. | reverse complement strand
ATAATCTCCTGATAATCCATCTTCACGTCTTTGAAGAAGTGCTTCGGCAGATTGGAGCAGTGGAAACACACGCACTTGTTCGGATCGCTTCCGTAGTTATTGTTCCAATCCAGCAGGGCCGAAGGCGTTTGGCTCGCCAGTGCCAGCATGTACATGCTCAGCGTGCCCGGCACGTCCACTTCGCATGCTGATGGAATTAGTTCATTCGACATCATGCTCATTACAGTGCATGGCACAACGCCGAAGTACTCTTCCATCGATGTCCAGCACTGGACCGCGCTGATGGTCACCGGAGCCGTCTTCATCCAGTTCTCGATCACCGCACCCAGCTTGGCCATCTTCAACAGCGCATCATCCGGAATTCCGGAAGTTGTCACATACTTCTTGATCGCCGAGAGCTTCGCCTGCGCCGCATCGTCGTTGTCCTTCATGCGATTGATGCGCCCGAAGATCTCCGACAGGTCGATCGTCTCAATAGTGATTCCACTAGTCTCAAAAATCCGTTCAGAATATCGAACTGTGTTGAACGCCGTCGGCCTTGCGCCGATCGCACCTATACGAAGATTTTTGAGTCCCTTCACTATCCGGCACACCGCCGAGAACCACTCCAGGTCCGCCTTGAACTCCGCCGAATTCACCGCCTCCGTGTGCAGAGTCGTCAGGGAGTACTCAATCCCGTACTGCATCATGTTGTTGCAGCACGACATCTTTCCGCAGAAGCTGTCCCTCCGCGTGGCGATGGTCATCGCGTCTGAGCGATCTGGCGTTGCCTGCACCAGCACCGGCACCTTCAGCCCAGACAGCCGAATCGCATCCACAATGCCGCGTTCTTCGCCGAAGTTCGGCAGCGTCACAATGATTCCGTCAATCTCATCCGCATGCTTCTTGAAAAGCTCCGCGCAATGCTGAGCCTCCGTGTACGTCTCCACCGCGCCGTACTTCGACTGCTCAGGCCCCATCACAATCGCGGTAGCACCAACTCCCTGGAGTACCGAAAGAATCTCCTCCCGCCCCGTCTTCGCCAGATGATCGGGAAAGAAGCCCCGATTCCCAACAATCACGCCAAACGTCATCTTTCTCTCTGCTGCCATCTTTTGACTCCTTGAATCCCCGCCCTTGCCTTGGCGGGATCGTCCTTGCCTATACCGCATTCCTTGAAAACACCGAGCCGCCGAGGCCTCGGCGCAAAACTCTACTTATCGCTGCGTCCCGGCCTGAACTTGATCACATACACCAGCCCCAGCAGCAGCAAAACTCCGCCCCACCACAGCGGAGTATGCAACCGCGTCAGCTGCACGCCTGGCGGAAAGTTTCCCGTGACCGCCTCATAAATCCCATAGCCGAAGATCATCACTCCGTAGATCGTCAGCAGAAGCCCGATGAAAAACCAGATTGCAATCTTCGAACCGTGCATCGTATCTCCCTCACCACACCATCACGTTGAGAGCCACAAAGATCACACCCACTGCCGCCGCCCAAAACCACTCCCGCTTGTAGAACGGCACCCACTCCTCCGTCGGCAGCTTTGTCGCGCCATACACAAGCCCATCCAGCTCCGCCACCGGCCTCGGCTTCGTCACCAGGCTCACAACCACAATGATCACGGCCGCAAAGATGAAAGCCCATAACGCGCGAAACACATTTTCCGCCATCGGCTTCGCCGCATCCGACAGAGCCACATACCGCAGATTCGCAGGGTTGAGTTTCACCCACATGAACAGGCTCGCTGAGAAGATGATCCCCAGAAAGAGTCCCAGGAATCCTCCCCACCGCGTCGCCCGTTTCCAGAACATCCCGAACAGAATCGCGGCCAGCAGCGGCGCAACAAATATGCTGAACAGCGCCTGCACGTAATCCATAATGCCGTGCGCCCGCATCACCAGGTACGCCGCCATGATCGACACCAGCACGCCGATAAAGATCGACCAGCGCCCCACCAACACATAGTGGCTGTCGCTCGCCTTCTTATTGATCAACGGCCGATAAATGTCATAAGTCCACACAGTCGAGAACGCGCTTACGTTCCCCGCCATGCCGCTCATGAATCCCGCGATCAGCGCTGTGATTCCCAGCCCGAGCAACCCCGGCCCGAGATACCGCGCCATCATCAGTGGCAGCACCTCGTTGTAACTATGCAGCCCCGCTCCCGGATTCGCCGCCACCGCGTCCTGACCAACCAGGTGTGGAATCCCATTCGCCATCGCCGGGTCGCGCAGCGCCAGTCCCAACAGTCCGGGCAGAATCACGATAAACGGCACCGCCATCTTGAAAAACGATCCAATTAACGGAGCCATGCGGGCCGCACGCAGATTGTGCGCTGCCAGCACGCGCTGCACTACCAGGAAGTCCGTCGTCCAGTATCCAAAGCTGATCACAAACCCGAGCCCGAACACGATCCCCGTCCACTGCACGCCCATTGGGTTTGTCGTAAAGCTCCCTGTATCGCGCCACAGGTGGAAGTAGCTGTCGCTGTGCAGATTCACCATGATGTTGTGCTTCATGCCTTCCCAGCCGCCCGCTTGATCCAGCCCCAGTATCGGAACCAGCAGGGCGCCACCCCAGATCAGCACAAATTGCAGCACCTCGTTGAAGATCGCCGACCTTAACCCACCCAGCCCCACATACAGCGCCACGGCCACCGAACTCACAATGATGCTGAAGTTGATGTCCCAGCCCAGCACCACCTTCATCACCACGGCCATCGCGAACATGTTCACGCCGCTCATCAAAATCATCTCGAGCGCAAACGCCACAGCCGCAACTGTGCGCGCCTCGCCGCCAAATCGCAAATCGAGATAACCCGGCACAGAGTGCGTCTTCGAGACGTAGTAAAACGGCATCATCACGAGCCCGAGAAACACCATCGCTGGAATCGCACCAATCCAATACCAGTTCGTCGCCAGGATCCCGTACTGATACGCCGATCCGGCCCAGCCCATTAGTTCCAGCGAACCAAGATTCGCCGAAACAAAGCTCAGGCCTGCGATCCAAGCCGTCATCTCGCGGCCTGCCATGAAGAACTCTTCGCTCGTGTTGGACTGGCCTTTGAGGTAGAAACCGATCCAGATCACCATCGCGAAATAGATCACGATCACCGCGATATCCAGCGCGCCAAGCCTGGCTAGCGGAGATTCCGCTAACGCAAGAAATGACGCATGAATCTGCGGAAACGAGAGAATGCTTGCTGGGACTAATCCGAACATTCCGTCACCTTGTACATCAGCGATTCGTTCGCCTGCCGCTTGAACGTTCGCCAAAAGTAAATGGTTTTACTCCGTGTCTTGTCAACCTGCCGCAGATCGATATGGCTCCCCCAATTCAGGCCATTCCGGTCCTTGTATGCATAGGTGACCAGATTTCCGGGATACGTTTTCTCGACGGAGTCTAACACAGCCGGGCATTCGCGCAATAGGACAGATGCCCTTCATTGTTCTCCCCCAATGATCCCGCGGCTTCCGCGATGTGGAATGTCTCAATTCCGCCCTCCACACTCTATTTCTTTCTTGTTTCTTTGTGCTCCGCGGCGCTACCTTGGGGCATGAGGCTCTTCCCCATTCCTCATACTTCCTCTTTCCTCGCTGATTTCGATTCGCATTTGCGACGGGCCCGTGTCCGATTCCATTCGCAACAAAAGGAGTCCTGCCAATGTACCCTTCTGTCGATCCACTAGCTCCTCCAGGAATTTCCCGCCGCAACTTCTTCCGCTTCGCCGCTGGAGCATCCGCGCTGGCCAGCATGCCTATTCTCACTGAAGCTCACTTGGCGATGGCACAACTCCCCAAGTTTGCCGACCCCAACAAGGGCATACACATCGACGCCAACGAGAATCCCATGGGCCCGTCCGATGCCGCGCGTAAAGCCATCGTCGACATCACTCCCCGCGGCGGCCGCTACCTCTTTAGCGGAGAAGAGGAGCTCGCCGAACTTTTCGCCAAACAGGAAGGCCTCAGCCCCGAAAGCGTTGTGCCCTTTGCCGGCTCCAGCGCCCCGCTCCATTACACCGTCCTCGCCTTTACCAGCAAAGACCGTCCCCTCGTCACCGCCGATCCCGGTTACGAAGCCCCCATGTGGGCCGCCGAGTTCGCCGGCGCTCCCGTCCTCAAGATTCCCCTCGCAGATCCCAAAGGTGAAGCCCGTCACGACATAAAGGCGATGCTCGCCGCCTCCACCAACCCCGGCGTCATCTACATCTGCAACCCGAACAACCCTACCGGTACCTGCACCCCGCGCTCCGACATCGAGTACGCAGTCGCTAACGCTCCCAAGGACACCGTCATCCTCATCGACGAGGCCTACATCCATCTCTGCGACGCGCCACGCTCCCTCGACTTCGTCAAGGAAAGCAAGAATGTCATCGTCCTCCGCACCTTCTCAAAGCTCTACGGAATGGCCGGCATCCGCATGGGCTTTGCTGTCGGCCGCCCCGATCTGCTGAAAAAGATTTCCAGCTTCGGCGGCATGAACGCGCTCCCCGTCACTGCGGTCGCTGCCGCCAAAGCCAGCCTCCTCGATCCCGACCTCGTCCCTGCGCGCAAAAAGATCATTGCCGACACGCGCGCCGAAACTCTGGCCTGGCTCAGGAAAGAGGGCTACGCCTGCACGCCGTCCGAAAGCAATTGCTTTATGCTCGATGTCCGGCGTCCGGGTAAAGAAGTTCAGGCTGCGCTCGCTGCCAAGGACATGTACGTCGGCCGCATCTGGCCCGCATGGCCAAACAGCCTCCGCATCACCGTCGGCACCCCGGAAGAAATGACGGTGTTCCGCCGCGACTTCACGGAAGTGATGACCAGCAACACTGCCGGCCTCGTCGCCCCGAGACTACCGAAGCGCCTGCAGGATCACCCACACACTCACCTCTCGTAGAAATCATCAGGCCAGCAGCGAAAAGCCCCGTCCTCTCGACGGGGCTTTTCGCTCGCTCCGGTTCTCAACCACTACGGGTGCCCCATGTCTCCCGCCTTTGGAGACATGGGATACGACAAACTCCGTTCTGACAACTTTGCCAGGCGCCGCCACAAACCGCCGTCTTTGCGGTTAGGTGGGAACAATACGTCCAACTCTGAAATCTCACGACACCCAGACCTCACCTGCGCTATCCTCCCAACACCTGAGCAGTCCATCCCCGGCCCTTCGGAGCGCTGCCATGCAGACACCGCCCATCCCCTGCAACGAAACCGACAGAATCGCCGCTCTCCACGCCCTCAACATCCTCGACACCCCGCGCGAAGAACGATTCGATCGGCTCACACGCCTGGCCCGCCGCATCTTCAACGTCCCCTACGTGACCATCAGCATGATCGACACCCACCGCCAGTGGTTCAAGTCCGTGCAGGGACTCACCATCTGCCAGACCTCCCGCGACATCTCCTTCTGCGCCCACGCTATCCTCTTCGATGACATCCTCTATGTCGAGAACGCCCTCAAAGACCCGCGCTTCTCTGACAACCCCGTCGTCGTCGGCGATCCCAAAGTCCGCTTCTATGCAGGCTGCTCTCTCACTGTGAACGGCTTCAAAGCCGGCACCTTCTGTATTTTCGACAAGAAGCCAAGACCTTTCACAGCCGAAGATAACCAGCTGCTCAAAGATCTTGCCATCCTCGCCGAAAAGGAACTCACCGAATCTCCACCAGTAATGACCGCCTGAAACGGGGCTCCTGCGGGACATCGCGGTTAGGGAAACTGGAGTGGTTGGCCGAAACCGGAATTTGAATACTCCGTGCTGCCTTCGCCGTCTCTCGCTCGACTTCGCTATTCAGCCAATGAAAGATTAAGAGACGGCGCTTGGAATCAGTTCCTCCGGAGATTTTGGCGCGGCTTCTCGCGACCGTTCTGCCCCGTATCTCAGTTTTCCCTTGAGAACCATGGCTGGACCTTCGATACAGACCCGGCTCAGCAGCGACAGCACTATCGTCAGGCAGAAAGCAATCGCGCCGGACGCGATCACGGCCAAATGTGGCCGCATGTACATACTGAGTCGAACAGAAACTACATGGAAAAAGAATGGTGCGAAGACAAGATGAAAGACGTAAGCGCTATAGCTCAGTCCTCCGAGCCAACACACCCATCGAACGCTGAACAAACGCTGCAACAGGCTATTCTTTTCCTGAATTGCAACGACAAGCGCAACCCCGAGAATGCCCGTCAGCAGAGCGATGATCTCTTCGCCCCAGAAAGTGGAGGCCCACTCGCGCCCTTTCCACGCGGTAAGCACCATGACCGCTGAAGCCCCACCAACGACAATCCACTTTCCCGTCCATTCGAATCGCTGATAGACCTTCCCCCCATGAAGGAGCGATAGAACCACGCCCAGAAGAATCGGGCTCACGCAAGTCGGTGTGAAGTACGCATATTGGTCGGGGACTGCGGTCACCAGAGGGGCAGCAGCACGGAGCACAAAACTGCAGAGTATTAGACCGATTGCGATCTTAAGCAGCTTCTTTTTTTCCGGAAATAGCCAAACCACAAGCGGCCATAGAATGTAAAACTGCTCCTCCATTGCCAGTGACCAAAAATGCAACATCCCCACCGGGCCGGATTTGAGAGCGGTGTAGCCAGGCAGGAGATTCTGGATGTAGAGAAAGTGCACCCAGAACCTATAGTTCGCAACGATGCCGTGCGTTTTCAAAAATATATAGATCGCCAGAAGGGTCACATAATAGACCGGAAAGATTCGCAAGATGCGGCGGCCATAGAAAATCCTGAAGAACCCCTCTCGATTTCGCGTGTGATAAAGAATTCCCCCAATCAGGAATCCCGAAACTACAAAGAATCCGGGCAGGGCGAATATTGCAAGAGAAGAAAGAGAGGAAAACAGAGTGTATCTGAAGGTGCCCCGATCAGCGAGTTGGAAGGGTAAAAAATAGTGAGCACAGAAGATGAGCAATAAGCCGTATCCCCGAATGCCCTCCAAGGCTGGAACATATCTGTTCACTCGAGCAGGATTTTGGTTTGGTTGCATGCCAACTCGTGAGGATGGACAGTGTCTGACTACGGCATTATATGTTGGGTTTACTTTTTTTTCGATCCCAATCAAGGTTGCACGCCCTCCCACTTCAGTGCTATCCCCAAACCGCCAATCTTCTGCATCATGAGATCCGGCGATCCGGATCTGTAACGCCGTCTTCTCGATTAGAGCAGTTGCCGTTTGCCAAAGCAGCACGAGGCATCTTGGGAAGTCCATTGTTTTTCAATGACATTTGCTCTTGCGGTTCAGCGTAAACTGACGCCATGCCCCTGGCCGACAAACTTGCACGACGCTCGGTCGAGTCGCTCGCCCTCCGTCGCACAGAACTCGAGCGCCTTGAGGGCTTCACCTCCGGAGACGAACCGCTCGTCCTCCACATCCACGGCATCCCCGGCATCGGCAAAACTCACCTGCTTGACGCTCTCGCTGCCACCATCGGCAAACAGATCCCCATCATCCGCATCGACTCCCGCTGGTGCGAGCCCTCTCCAGCTGCTTTCTGTCGTGCGATCTCAAAGCAAGCCGGCATTCCCGTGTCCGAAGATCCCGCAACCCTGGCCTCCACCCTATCGAGCACTTCGAGACGAACGCTTCTAATAATCGATAGCTACGAGTCCTTCCGGCTGCTTGACTCCTGGCTGCGCCAAAACTTCCTTCCTTCACTTGGCGAGAACGTGCGCACAATCCTGGCCGGTCGCGAGGCGCCCCGTCCCGCCTGGCGTATAGCCCCCGCGTGGAGAACCCTCTTCGACTCCATGCTTCTCGAAACATTTCCGCCCCAAGTCGCTCTGGAATATCTAACGTCGGAAGGACTGTCCGAAATCAGCGCCAGAGAACTGAATCGCATCGCACATGGCCATCCCATGGCCCTCTCCCTCGGCTTGGCGTTGTACTCCGCAGGTGGCCGACTTCGCGGAACTGCATCCACACACCATCAGGTACTCGAGCATATGGCTGCGCTTTTCCTCGAAGGCGCTGATGCGCGGACCAAAGAAATTGTTCAGGCCGCCTGCCTCGTCCGAACCGCCACTGCGACGCTGATGTCCGCAATGGTCCCGCACCTCCCGCCTCAAGAGACTCTGGAGCATCTTCGCGTGCTGCCTTTCGTCAGCTCGGCTCCAGATGGCCTTCTCGTGCATGACGCCGTTCGAGGTCCCGTCACCGCTGCCCTCAAATCTCTCGATCCCGCGCGCTATCAGGCTCACCGCCGCGCAGCTGCCCAGGTGCTGCGCGATCAGTACAGACAGGCGCCGCGAGCCGACCACTGGCGCTGCACGGCCGATGTAATCTACCTGCTTGAAAACCAGAATCTGCGCGAGGGCTTCTTTCCAACCACTGAGAGCACAGCCTCCGTCGAACCGGCACGCGCCGAAGATGGCGAAGCGATCTTCGCAATAGTCCAGAAATTCGATGGTATTCAATCGCGTCGAGCGCTTCAGCAATGGTGGCGCCATCATCCAGATGCATTCTTCGTCGTGCGCGAGGAGCATGGCCAGGTGCAGGGCTTCTACGTTGCTATCCAGGCCTCAGAGATTCACAACGGCGTTCTCGCGAGCGATCCGCTCGCCGCAAGCTGGGCCAAAGATCTTCCTCGTACAGAGGATAGAACTGCCGCTCTCTGGATCCGGCGTACGCTCGATCGCGACACGGAAGAACGACCCTCACCGGGCCAGGCCGCCTGCTGGCTCGACATCAAAAGAACCTATCTGGAGCTGCGCCCTCGTCTGCGCTGGATCTATACCTGCTACCGTGATGCGAACCTTTATCGTTCTCCCTTTGAACAACTCGGACTTCGTCTGGCTGACAATGGCCGCCCACTCATCGACGCCGCTTTGCAGCATACCTTCCGACTCGACATGGGTCCTGATTCCGTAGACGGATGGCTCGGCAACTTGCTCGCCCAGGAAGTCGGCATTGCGACCGCCGTGCCCGCCCCAAAATCCTTCCTGCTCGACGAACAGGCGCGAGAATTAGTGATCGGTCGAAATCGAATCGCCCTGACCCCGCTCGAATTCGGAGTCCTCTCCTATCTCACCACTCGCCCCAGCAAAGCCGTCGCCCGTTACGAACTCGTCGAAGCAGTATGGGGCTATGGAAAGGAAGCATCAACAAGCAATGTAGTGGAAACTGTTATACGCTCCATCCGCCAGAAACTCGGCCCCCACCGCGACGAGTTGGAAACTGTCCGCGGAGTAGGCTACCGCTACCGCCCCGCATAGCCGTGGGTACCCCACCCTTGCGACGCTTTTGCATTTGTCGCAAGGGTGGGAAGGAACTACCCACTCGTTGCCCTACACTCTCCCCTCCAGAATCAAATTGAATGGCGTCTCCATCGCAACTCTCGCACTCCGGAACCCCGCCTCTTTCACGATCCCAAGCAACTGTTTGGCCCCCGCCTGTGCCCCCAGCGCATACAGCCCTCCTTGCGATAGTGCATTCTGCGTGCACAGCGCCGCTGAAGCCGAGTAGTACATCCTCGCAACCGGACCCACGTTCTCTTCCGGCCTGTCCTTCGCGAACGGCTCCACCAGCATCAACGCGCCATCGGGAGCCATCGCCTGCCTCGCTGCCCCCACAGCTCCCAGCGGATCGCCCATGTCGTGCAGAGAATCCATAAAACAGATCAGGTCAAACTTCTCCTCTCTGCCTCCAAGCACGCGCGCCGTGCCCACTTCAAAACGAACGCGGTCGTCCACTCCCGCATCTTTGGCACGTTCCCGCGCCACTGTGATCGATGATTCGTGGTAATCGATTCCCACAATCGTCATCTTCGGAAATGCCTGCGCCATCAGAATCGCCGAAGCGCCGTGCCCACAGCCCACATCGGCGACGTGCCCTCCTCTTTCCAGCCGCTCTTTCACACCCTCGAGAGCCGGAATCCAGCTTTGCGTCAGATGCGCGCGATATCCGTTGCGAAAGAATGCCTCCGTGGCGCTGAACAACCGGCAATTGTGCTCATGCCACCCCATACCTTTTCCAGAGCGGAAAGCCGCGAGAATCTCTTCTTCGTCGTGCCACAGCGATGCCGCCACATCGAACGCAGCCGGAAGAAACGCCGGGCTCTCCGGATTCGCCAGCACAAACGCATGCTCAGCCGGCAGCATATATTCCTTGCTGTTTGCATCGAACCGCACGTACCCGCCCGCAACCTGCCCATGCAGCCACTCCCTCACAGACCGCTCGTTGGTCGACGTGCGCCGTGCCAATTGCTCCGCCGTCACCGGTCCGCTTTCACCCATCGCTCGATAAAGTCCGAGCTTATGCCCGAGATTGGTCATCACGCCCGCCATAGCCGCCGCAAGATCCGTCACTACCTGTCCCGCGAATTGCTCCACGCGTTGCTGCATCTCCGCCGCGTTCACCTCTTCTGTCGTTGCAATCTGCATCACCGGCCTCCCGTCATCACAAGTTCTTGTTGACCCACCCGAACGTCTGCGAGAGGTCCCCGCGTGAGCGCCGAAAGTGACTCCTCGACATTCCAGACCTGACAATCCATTGACACCACAGCAGGGTTGCTGCACAGCGCCTCGATGATCGGGTGATTCAGATACCCAACCGCACTTTCACGGTCGGCAAACAGATACAAGCCGCCCATCTCTCGCCGATCCCGCTCGACGAGCCATATCTTCCAGATCAAGCCCTCAACCGCAGCCACCTTGGTCGCAGCATCGCGACTATGCGCAAGCACGACGTCCGGCGATACCCGCAAATTGAACCGAAGGTGCAAAACGATGTAACCAGGGGAAGTCTTCTCTTCCATTTCTTCTCTCCAATGCGTTCTTCAAATCAGTAGCCCGATAGAGAGACTCTAGGAGCAATGAGGCCTTCGAGGATGAGGCCACGATGAGAACATCATGAGAAAAGCAGTCGTGGCGCCCGCCGCAATACTCCCAGTGCACAAAGACTCGATCCGAGAAGCCTCTTTGTAACGATCTCCCTGCGCCCGGCACTATGCAGGAGTAGCGGCAACCCCTTTCACTCGACCACAGAGGTCACGAGCCCAGATCAGATTCGGCAGCGCCGACGACACTTCCGATCTGGGCAGAGACGGACCTCAGGCCAAAGTGAGAGCGCTTTGCTGCCGTCCAGCTTCGAACCCATCCCCCGTAGGAGCGAAGAACCCCATGGCAAAGATCATCTACAACGGCAACGGCAGCACCGCCGGCAGCGCCCCCACTGACTCCACCAACTATGCGAATGGCGCTCAAGTCACCATTCTCGGCAACACCGGCAGCCTGAAGAAGAACAGCGACACCTTCGCCTACTGGAACACCGCGGCGGACGGCACCGGAACCTTCCTCACTCCAAACGCGAAATTCACCATCGGTGCAAGCGACGTCACGCTCTTTGCCATGTGGTACACCACAACGGGTCTAACTAACGGCGGGACCACCACCCACTACCAGGTGGCCTACGACGCCGTCCTTGCCACCGCAGCCTTCGCCAACATCGAGCCCGCCCGCACCAACTCCATCCTCGCCAACGCAGCCAACGGAGTTCCAATCATCGAGAACGACTTCACCTGGATGCAGCAGCAGTTCGCCGGCGTCGACATTACCAAGGCCCGCTCGCTCCCGCTGCAGGTCTTCGTCTCCGCTCCGAATGGCGGCGGCTATGGCGCAAGCTGGTATCCCGTCATTCTCGGGCCTGGCAACCGACCTGCCAGTCTGCTTCGCACATTGATGGTGGCCGAAATCGTTGAGATCTTCATGGCTGCCCAGGACAAAGGATGGGGCTACTCATCCGGCATAGGCAACGAAGAAAGTGCCGGCGAAGGCCTTTCGCTCTTCCTCGCCGTGCAGTTCCAGATCGCCCAGGGCCTCGGCATCAACTGGCTTAACAACGGCACTCCTACTGGTTGGCTGAACACTTCGCTTCCATCGAGCAATCCCAGTTCAACCGAGTTCGATGGCACCACCCACTACGGATCGCGTGCAGACTATATCAACTCCACGCTGCCCTTCGCCGGAAACGGCCCCGGAACAGGATGCTCCGTCGCATTCCTCTACTACCTCTTTCACCAGCTCGGCTTCTCCTCCATCCCGCAGATCGTCGCTGGGGCACCCGGCGTCGATTCCAGCAACAACATCCTCAAGCCATGCCTCCGCGGGGTCTACCAGAACCTCACCGGAGATACTTCCGACCCCTTCCCGTTCTTCAAGCTGCTGCTCGACAACGCCTATCCGCCCAGCTCCGTCTCTTCCATCCCGGGCCCCAACGTTGACGATCCTTTCCCGCTTGCCCTCGCCTCTTTCTGGGTCGACAAGAACACCTTCGGCAAAGATGAAGTGCAGGACATCATTAACACTCACGCCGGTAAATTCACCAACGCCTTCTGGCTCATCGTTGAGGGATTCAGCATCAACCAGTTCAATGCACTCGGCGTCACTGTCCCAGCCTTCACCGGGGCATTCGCCGGCATTCCCGGCGTCTCCATAACCCGCAGCTCCACGCCCATCGATTTCGAGAATTCATCGCAACCCAACCGCCTGCAACGCATCCGAATCGCATTCGACATCACCTTCAACTCGACAGCTCTCGCTCAGTTCCCCAAATCCGGCAAGCCTGCCAAGGTGCTTGAGCTCGACGGCAAAGTCACCGTCAGCGGATCAACGCCAACCGGCGCGACCTGCGCAACCGTCTTCGAACTCACCGCCGGAGCTGATCCCTACTTCACCAACATCGATCCCACGCAGAACAATGTCTTCTATCTCAGCCAGGATCTCCGCGTCTTCAAAGCCACTCCCGACAAGAACAACACTCCAGTCAGCGGTGGCCCAGCTTTTGGATCCGACAACACAGCTGGCGCCTTCACCTACATCACTCAGCTGCTCAACTACCTCAACACCAACTTCGCCGATCCCTCGGGCATCGACCCCTTCTCCACTCTTCTGCCCGGTCAGTCCGGAGCGTTGTCCGGGGACTCCTCCGTATCGCCCGTGACAGTCGACATCACCTTCCCTACTACATTCCCCCCAATCCCGCAAATCAACATCTACAACAATTACAACTTCGCCGTTGCGCGCGTGCGTCTGCGCGGACTCGCGAACGACGTGGCATCGAACACGAAAGTCTTCTTCCGTCTGTGGTCCACGCAGACAGCGGATACCGATTTCGCGCCAACCACCACTTACCTCAGCACGCAGACCGGCGGCCATCCCTCTACCCCACTGGTCGGCGTCGGAAACCACACCATCCCCTTCTTCGCCACCGGCAACTTTGGCTCCAACACCGATTACAACGCCGGTGGGGTCAACAACCAGAACATTAAGCTCGATATCGGCGATTCCAAGTGGGCCTACTTCGGCTGCTTCCTCAACATCTACGACTCAACCAACGTCATCAACGGCCAGACCATCCAGTCCCTCCTCAATGGAACCCACCATTGCCTCGTCGCTGAAATCGCAAGCGACAGTGCGCCAATCCTGAACTCCAGCCTCGTCACCCTCGGACCCGAAAACTCCGACAAACTCGCCCAGCGCAACCTCCAGTTCACGTCCTCCGACAACCCTGGCGGCGCGGCCTCGCACCGCATTCCCCAAACCTTCGACGTGCGTCCAAGCGCCGCTCTCATCGAAGCACCAGGAACCCTGCTCAACTACCCCGACGAGCTGATGATCGACTGGGGAAACACACCCGTCGGCAGCACCGCTAACATCTACTGGCCGCAAGTGAACGCCAGCGACGTCATCGCACTCGCCACAAAACTCTACAGCCACAGCGAGCTCTCAGCGTCCGATCCGCACACCATCTCTTGCCCTGTCACCGCCGGCGTCACCTACGTTCCAATTCCCCACGCAACCGGTGACAACTTCGCGGGACTCATCACCATCGATCTACCCACAACCGTAGTCGTCGGCCAGGAATTCAACATTGTCGTCCGCCGTGTCGCCACCCGCCGCAATCTCGACGCGGCCACAGGTCGCCAGCCCCAGCTCGGCGCAAGAGGAGGAGCCGCGTTCTCCGCTGCTCACCCACACGCGCTGTCGCTGGCCGCAAACAACGAAGTGCTCGCATCGAACCGCAAGGGCCCTGCCAACTGGCGCTACGTCACCGGCACTTTCCAGATCCGCATTCCCGTGGGCTCGCCCGCCACGCTCCTCGGCCCGGAACGCAACACCCTCGCCATCTTCAAATGGCGTCTGCTCAAAATGTCTCCGGCCAACCGCTGGTATCCAGTGCTTCAACGCTACATCCAGTACCTCGGCGCACGCGTCAGCGACCTCGGAGGCAATCCCGACGCCGTTCCCCCATCCCCGCTCGGCTACTGGGAAATTCCAACCGGAGCCGAACCATCCGGCAACTCCTTCACAGGCAAAATCGCCGAAGTCATCTTCGACTGCCGCGGCAGAATGGAAGGCTTCATTCTCCGCGAGTGCTGCGATCGAGAACATCGTTTCACTGTCTGCGATCGTGACCTCGTCGATCTCGTGCTTCAGGCGTGCACCGGCCGGTATGAGGTCACCGTCCAAACCGGCACTAAAAACGCACACTCCGTTCACCGCCTCATCGTAAGAGGCTAGTCGCCTGAACCGGGCGGCCACACTAGCAAGAGTACGGGCGCGATTCAAACCAGATCACGCCCGTACTTCCTGATCCGATCTCCGTCGCCTGCATGTATTATGGTGCGCGTCCACCATGCGCATCGCGCTTCACACCCCAATCGCCGCTTCTCGCAAGGAACCCCTCGCGCAGATGACCGCACGAATCCGTCAGGCCTTCCTTGACGCTCAACTCGAAGAGCCTCTTGTCTGCTTCACCTTCACAGACGCAGCGGGAAAAGCCGGCGCCTCCCTCATCGACTGCGTCCTCAAGCGTCATCCGGCAATGGAGCGATTCGTAACCGAACAGAAGCTTGGCAATGTCAGCGCGCGCATGATCTCAAATGTCCTCTCCGGCGTACCCGCCGACTTCGACGTCCTCGAGGCCATCGCATCCGGTGTCCCGCGCTCCTACCCCTTTCCCCCAATCGCATTCCACTTCTACGCCGCGGATTTCGGTGAACGGCTCATCGGCTTCTCGCACTCGGCCATTCCTATCCCGGAGTCCTCATCACCGACAGCTGGTGGGTGAGCGGCCGCCAAAGAGCCGTTTCCGTCTACACAATGTCCCATCGGAGATGCGGCACAGTGGCAAAAATCGTCGAGAACCTCCAGTCCCTCGTGCGCGAACTCGAACGCACTTTCGTGCCCGCTATCGACACAGCCGCCGGACCCGCTCCCGCCTGGTTCGACCCGCGATTCTAGGAATGTGATCAACGGCTCGGGTCCGCCATATTCTCTTGCTTTCGATTTACGATACTCGCCACACGAGACTCGAAAAGGCCGGTTGATTTTGTCCCCAACCCCACACAGTTGGAGTAGCGCAGCTCAAAAGCCGGGATCCGCATTGCGTCGTGCTCCTTCCACGAACTCCTGATTTAGTACTTGCCATTCCCTCCAGCCGGAGCCGATCATTTCTTGGCTCTCCCCAACTCCTCATCGGACCGGTTGTGAAGGCTGGAACACTGCGGAGCAAGAATCGTATGTGGAACTTCTTTCTGCACATTTTCTCAACGGATTTCATGCCTCATGGCTTCTGTTACCGCTGGGCGCCAGAGGTGCTGTGGCTGAACGCCTTGGCTGACGTGGCAATTACCCTCTCCTACTACATGATTCCCCTCGCCCTGGCAACATTTGTGAGAAAGCGCCCTGATGTTCCATTCCACTGGATGTTTGTCATGTTTGGAGTATTCATCTTCGGTTGCGGCACGACGCACCTGATGGAGGTCTGGACCATCTGGCACCCGGCCTACCGGCTCGCCGGCATTATCAAAGCCATCACAGCCCTGGCTTCGGCAGCAACGGCAGTGCTATTGGTCAGGCTAATTCCTCAAGCGATGGCGATACCGAGTCCAGCCCAGTTGCGCATGGCCAACGCAAAGCTCGCGGAGGAAGTTCAAGCGCGGCAGCGGCTGGAGCGGGCGATGCTGGATGTAAGTGCACGGGAACAGCGCCGCATCGGCCAGGATCTCCACGATGACCTCGGGCAGCGTCTTACGGGGATTGGGCTCATGTCGAAATACCTCGAAAACAGTCTGGAAAAGGACACCGCCCTGAAACTGAGGAGGCACGAAAGATCGTTTCGTTGATCAGTGAAGCAATTCAAAGAACCCGAGAGTTGGCCCACGGCATGGCTCCCGTGCTGATCGGGGATGATGGCCTTTGGACGGCCCTCGCGCGAACCACCGAGGAGATTTCGAGGATGGCGCAATTGGAGTGCCGGTTTGAGTGCAAGCCGCCGGTGCTAATTACCAGTCAAGAGATGGCCTATCACCTCTACTACATTGCACAGGAAGCGCTGAACAATTCCCTCAGGCATGCCAAGCCATCTGTAATCTCAATCAACCTTTCTTCCAGTGGCGCCTCTGGGACACTCATCATTCGCGACGACGGAGTCGGATTCGAGCCAGACCAGATCATGGAGGGATTTGGCCGTTACACCATGGAGAACCGGGCAAGAATCATCGGTGGGACCCTCGATATCGAATCCCGCAGAGGGCATGGCACAGCCGTAACGTGTACCTTCCCCATGCCTTAGAAAAAGCACCTTCTATGAGTTGAGTTCGAGAACTTCCCACCGAGGGGTTGGTTCTGCTTTACTCTCCCGCCGGTGCGAATCTCTTCGCATAGAGGTGGCTGCCATGCCGGGCCAGGAGCCAAGCCGTTGGGCCGGTCCCTCTGTCATCCTTTGTCGCAAGCGACCTCGGCGACCTGGACCGACGCGACTCTCGTTCTTAGGCAAAATGTGTGACAAGCTGCGCGCCGACGCCATTTCCGCTCTCCATTGGACTGCATATAATCGCCACACTGGAGCTTTCGGAATCTGATCGAAGGGTCGCGATAGATTCTTCCCTAACCGGCTCGAGATTCGATGATCCAAGATCCAAGCGACTCAAAGTCGGTAGTCGAACCACGTCACAGGCGATCTTCACAACGCGCGTCGGAGGTCTACATTGCGAGAGTTGCGTTTCGCGATTCGAATGCTGCTGAAGCAGCCCGTCTTCACCCTCATCGCTGCTCTCACTCTCGCACTGGGCATCGGCGCAACTTCAGCAATCTTCAGCCTCATTCAAGGCGCGCTCCTCACCCCGCCTCCCTACCAGAAGCCCGGCCAACTCATGCTCGTTCCGACCGTGCGCACCGATGGAAAAGCGATGGAGCGTCCGCGAGGCTGGCCGGCCGAACAGTGGATGAATTGGGGTAAAGAAGCGAAATCGCTGCAAGGAATTGCCGGTTACGACTGGACCTTCAATTTCCTGATACACAATGACGGCAGCCACTCCATGCAGGGGATGCTGGTCACCAGAGACTACCTGCACGTCATGGGCCTTCGCCCGTCCGCGGGACGCGGATTCGCCGACGCGGATTTCCAGCAAGGGCCCACGCGCAACATCATGATCGGGTACGAGTTCTGGCAGCGCGAGTTCGCCGGCGATCCGCAGATCATCGGTAAGACCGTGCGCATCAGTCGCTGGCAGGTCACGCCCACCGTGATCGGCGTGATGCAGCCGGATGTGCGTTTCCTCCCTTCTCCCGGAGCATCGAAAGAGCCGAATTACGACGTCAATGCCAAGGTCGACTTCTGGATCCCCGCGGAACCGGATCCCAAACACCTCAAGGAATCTGAATGGAACGTAGTGGCTCGCCTGCGCGATGGAGCAACTCAACAGCAGGCACAACAGGAACTCGCCGTCTTCGCCGCGAGAGAAGCGCAAACTGAAAAGACCTATCAGGGTTTTGCGCCCAGGGTTGAGCCACTCACCGATGAGATGAACCGCGACGGCAGGGGCATTCTTCTACCGCTGCTCGGTGCAGCCGCACTCGTGCTCCTCATCGCCTGCGGAAATGCCGCCGCCCTCCTTTTGGTGCGAGGCCTGCAACGTCAACAGGAATATGCAGTCCGAAGCGCGATGGGAATGGGGCGCGTCGCCTTGATGCGTCAGGTCTTGACTGAAAGCATGCTGCTTGCGACCTTTGGCGGCGTACTTGGAGTAGCACTTGCTGTTGGCGCGGTGAAACTCTTCACAGTGATCGCGCGACACGCAATTCCGCGGCTCGATGCGGTATCCATGGGCTGGACGGTTTTAGGTTCGGCAATTGGCGCCGCATTGCTCGCTGCGTTCATCGCCGGGGTCGTTCCAGCACTCCGGGCCTTTCGCATGGATCCGATGGAAGTGCTCAAGAACGCTGGCCCAAAAGGAACCGCAGGCGTCGGCGAGCGCCGTCTGCTCCAGGGAGTCACTATCTTGCAGACCGCGCTCACACTGGCTCTTCTGGTGGGCGCCGGGCTCCTCATCCGTACCATGGCCAAGATCGCGTCCGTGCCCTCCGGCTACAACATGGGAAGAATCCTGACCATGAGTGTCACTGACGTGCAGAGCCGGGATACGTGGGGCAGCTTCCATCGTCAGGCGCTCGAACGTGTCGCTGCTCTGCCCGGCGTGCAGAATGCAGCCTTTGCGTGGGGAGTCCCCCTCACAGGAAACAATTGGCCCGCCATTATGGACATTGAAGGGCAGCCTCCGTCGCTCAAGGAAAGTGATAAGCCCGGGTTGCCGATGCGAGCTGTAACTCCTGACTACTTCAACCTGATGGGAATGGCCCTGATCGATGGCCGTCAGTTCCGATCGACGGACGACGACAAAGCGGCAAGAGTTGCCATCGTGAATGAAGCATTCGCTCAACGATTCTTCCCGAAAAGCAATGCCGTCGGGCGCAAGATCTGGTTCGGAGACCGCGACAAGCCCGGCATCGAGATCGTCGGCGAAATCGCCAATGGCCGTACCGATGACCTGACCCAGAAGGCATCGCCCGAGGTCTACCTTCCCTTGTGGCAGGCTCAAGCGTTCTCAAAACACCTCGTGGTGCGAACAACTGCAGACCCGCGCACAGTCGTCGTAGCCGTCGAACGAGCATTGCGCTCGGTGGACCCGACAGCCGCCATTGAGAACGTGAAGACTCTCGAGCAAATCCGTGACGATTCACTCGCATCGCGAACTTTCGCTATGAACCTTCTCGCCGGCGTTGCGGTCATCGCCAGCGTTTTGACACTGGTGGGAATCTACGGCGTGCTTTCGTTGTCCGTCGCCTCGCGACGCCGGGAGTTGGCAATCCGCAGTGCCGTAGGCGCGCAACAGAAGGACATTAGCAAGCTGATCTTCGGAGAAGGATTCAGGCTGATCTCAGGCGGAGTGCTCGTCGGCGTCGTGCTGGCTCTTGTTCTATCTCGAGTCCTCAGATCTTTCCTCTTCGAGGTTCAGCCCGGTGATCCGGTAATCCTGGCCTCGGTTGGACTGTTCTTCGTCGGAGTAGGACTTCTAGCATGCTGGATACCGGTGCGCCGCGCCCGCAAGGTCGATCCACTGGAAGCGCTGCGCTACGAGTAATTCTGAGTCGTTTCCGCGCTCCCAATCCGCTCCGACACTGCCCCCGCTCAACACGTGCGGCCCGATAGAGCAAACACCAGTGGGCATCTATTAGAGGGTTGCCCGCAAATGCAATAGCAAGTTCTGGTCCCCGAGTCCGTCGTCCACTCGTCCGATTCGGACCAGCCCGCTTGCTCGGGCGATGACTTTGCGCTTTACTCGGAATGTTGCACTGCGGCATAAGCCGGAAAAAGCGCCAAGGAGGATAAGCCATCATGTCCACAGCGTCTCCAACACCTGAACGGACGCAGCTCTTAACCGGCCCTGAAATATCCGCGATTCGAACTCCAGGCGCAGAGCCGATTGAAGACGGCGTTCTGGCGGACGCTGAGGAGGAGGAAATCGCCGAGTTGTGGGCAGGCGACACGGGGAATCAGGGCGCATAATCTGCCATTGAACTGGACAGGCCCTCCAGGTGGTTCCTTCCCCAGAAAATGGCGCGATCTCGATCCCGGCCGGGAATGAGCTCGCGCCATTCGCTCTATGAACGACAAACAAACTCCGAGCGGAAAAGGCTGTCTCTCAATTCCGACTCCAGTGGCGCGCTTCAAATCCTGATCGACTTCGGGGGCATGTTTTACCGTTGTGTGGAAGAAGTAATCGCCTAATCCGTCATCCTTAGTTCCTATTCCCCAATCCCTCGTTCCCTGATGCCATTCGGTGATCTATCTCACAAATCCCCGTGCGCCTTGGCACATCTCAACTCTCCCGCCGGTGCGAATCTCTTCGCGTAGAGGTGGCTACCATGCCGGATCCGGGGCCAAGCCGCTGGGCCCGTCCCTCCGTCATCCTCGTCGCAACCGACCTCGGCGACCTGGACCGGCTGATCCCCTTTGCGCTTCAGCAGGCCCACCAGTCTGATGCCAGAATCATTCTCTTCCATGTGCTCGGTGCCGGTGCTGGTATCGCCGCGGATCCCGTCGGCATGCCCTACTACGATCCAGCAGGCGCAATCGACTTCGCCATCAAAACCCTCGAGCCTTGGAGAATGATGGCCCGCACCCAGGAAATTCCCTGCGACGCCGTTGTGCGCGAAGGCAATCCTGCGCAACAGATCATCGCGGGAGCCCGCCAGTTCAAAGCGGATCGCATTCTTCTCGGGACTCGGAGCCGGAGCAAGGTAAGCAAGCTGCTCCTCGGCTCTGTAGCAGAACAAGTGCTGCGCTCGGTAAACCTCCCGGTCATCACCGTGGGACCAGAGGCTCATCTCGAGGCGGCCAGCGGCACCGGCTCCCAAAGAGTCGTACTGCACGCCACCACGCTAAGAGAGACCTCAAGCCCGAGCGCAGCGCTTGCCTGTGAAATTGCTGCGGCCCACCAGGCCCGCTTCATCCTCATGCACGTCCTCCCGCCCCTCGACGAGATGCGGCGCGAACACCTGCCCACCGGCCTCGATTCAACAGCCCTGCGCGAACTTCAAATCCTTGCCGCCGAAACCGGAGCCAGAGAACTCTGTTGCACCGAGGTCGAAACCCGCATCGCTCACGGCCATCCAGCCATCGAGATCCTCGCCGCATCCGCCGAACTCAATGCAAGCCTCATCGTCCTCGGCTCAACCGCGCGCTCCCTCGTTCACAACCTCACCCACGATCGCACCGTCTACCGCGTCCTCGCCCACGCCCGCTGCCCGGTCATGACCCTCCGCGACGCCGAAGATCAACCGGCCTCTCTCCCTCAGGAGCAGGACGCCATCCACCTCTAGCCAGATCCGCACTACTCCGCCCGTAGCGTCTCGATCGGATTCACGTTTGCAGCCTTCAGCGCTGGCACCAGGCTGGTCACCACCGTGACCACAAAAAGCACCGCAGCAGCCGCAATCAGGGTCGCTGGATCCCATGGCTTAAGCCCGAACACCATCGTGCTCGCTTCACGTCCCGCCAGAAGCGACAGGATCACTCCAACTGTTAGCCCAATCGCCAGCATTCT
>DATJEO010000308.1:0-11693 GCA_035496515.1 Occallatibacter sp. | reverse complement strand
CGTCCAGCGCTGCTCCCGCAACCTGCCCGGACTTGAGCGCCTCCACCAGAGCCCCATCCTCCACCAACTCGCCGCGCGCACAGTTGATGATTCGCACCCCCTCCTTCATCGACGCAATTGTCTTCGCGTTTACGATGCCATGGGTCTGCGGCGTCAATCCGACATGCAGAGTCAAATAGTCGGATCCGGCAAATAGCTCATCCACAGCCACGAGCCGGATACCGTTCTCGCGTGCAACCGCTGCCGACACAAACGGATCACTTCCGATAATCTCCAACCCGAACCCACGCGCCCGCCGTGCTACCTCAAGTCCGATCCGTCCCAGTCCCAGGATGCCTAACGTCTTCCCGCGAAGCTCCGCTCCCTGCAGGCTCTTCTTCTCCCACTTGCCCGCGTGCATCGTCGCGTTTGCTGTCGGAAGCTTTCGCGCCAGCGCTAGCATCAGGCCAATCGTCAGCTCCGCCACCGCAACCGCATTGGCACCCGGCGTATTCATCACCACGATGCCGCGCCGTGTCGCCGCCTCCGCATCGATGTTGTCCACGCCTACGCCCGCGCGTCCGATGACCCGCAGCTTTGGCGCATGCTCCATCAGCGCGTCGTCCGCCTGCACCGCGCTGCGTACGACAAGCGCATCCGCATCCGCCAGCGCCGCCGGCAATCCGTTCGGCAACTGTTCGTGGGTCAGTACCTCCCACCCGGGCTCAGTCTGGAAAACAGCGAGTGTTGCGGGCGATACCTTCTCCGCCAGAACAATCTTCATCTTTTCTCCCTTGGCCGCCGCGGCGGACCCCGCTTCAAATTCCTCGAAGCGAATGTTGTGCTTTTCGCAAAGCAGGTCGAACATGCGCACAACCGCGGCATGCGGCTTTCCATCTCCCCGCTCATACTTCGTAATCGAATTGGGATGGACGCCCAGCAACTCGGCCATCTGGTACGAGTAGAGGTCGAGCTGCCGGCGTGCGATAACAAGTTTTTCGCCAAAGGTCAGTTCGGGCATGAAAGGCAGCTCCTAGCTCCTAACTCCCAGCCTCCAGCCGGAAGGATCAAATCAACATTCGATGTGCGACTGCATGGTGTCTCAAGAGAGTAGCTAGCGGCTAGAAGCTAGGAGCTAGTAGCTGCTTTTGCGTACACCTTCTGCGCCGCTGCTACTGCCTGGCCGAACTCGATCGTCAGCCCCAGCGTGTCCTTCGCGATGTGTTCCATCGCGCCCAGGAACGCGATCGTATCGAGATAGTCGAAGAACCCGAGATGCGCCACGCGGAAGATCTTCCCTTGCATCTCACCCTGTCCGTTCGCCGTCACCAGTGAGAACTTCGCTTTCAGTGCCTTCACCACCGTGCCGGAATCCATCCCTTCCGGGACCGCAACGGCCGTAGCCGCTGCCGCAGGAGCAGTCGGCGCAAACAGCGTGAATCCCAGCGACACCAGTCCCGCCCGCGTCGCCTCTGCGTTCACAATGGCGTTGTTCACAAGCGCGACCCTCCCCTTCTCGAGATCGCCTCCCGCCTGCCCAGCGATGTAATCCAATGCCGCGCCCAGGCCAGCTACCAGTGCCACAGCCGGCGTATACGCGCTCTCCCCCTTCACCGCGTTCTTGCGTTCCTTGCGCAGATCGAAGTAGTAGCGCGGATTTTTAGATTTCTCCATCGCCGCCCAAGCCTTCTCGCTCACGCTCAGATAAGCCAGCCCCGGCGGAATCATCACCGCTTTCTGCGAACCGCCGATCAGGATGTCGATTTCCCAGCCGTCTACGTCGAAGTGAGTCGTGCCCAAACCGGTAATCCCATCGACCACCAGAATCGTCTCCGGCGCCACTTCCTTGATCAGCTTCGCTACAGCTTCCACATCATGCTTTGCGGCCGTGGAAGTCTCCGTCGCCTGCATGTACACCACGCGGTGCTCCGGCTTCAGCGCCGCTCGAATCTGCCCCAACTCGAACGTCTGCCCATACGGTGCGGACACCACATCCGGCTCGCATCCGAAGGCCTTCGCAAGCCCCGTCCAGCGTTCGCCGAACTTGCCTGCCGTCAGCACCAGCACCTTGTCTCCCGGCGAGGTCAGATTCGAGACAGACGCCTCCATCGCGCCTGTGCCCGAGCTCGACAGCAGCAGCACATCGTTCTTCGTCCCGACGAAAACCTTTAGCTGCGCCAGAACCTTCTGGAAAAGCGCCCGGAACTCCGGGGTCCGGTGGTGCATGTCAGCCGCAGCCATCGCAAATTGCGCGGCGGGAAGGAGAGGTGTTGGACCTGGGGTATAAAGACGAGTTTTTCGAATCATGAGCTTAGCTCCCGAAGGTGGTTTTGGAGTGCCTAACTTCCGTCAACGAACTGTGACGGCAAAGAAATCACAGAATACACAAAATTGTGATTTTTGTGAAACGGGAGCATGTGCAAAACCTCGCCATGATCTCAATAACAGCAAAAGCTCCGGGGAGCTAATCCCCGGAGCCTCTTCTCCGTCGCTTCGATTGATTTGGCTTTGCCTTATCGCCGGCCTCCACGCTGGAACCCAGTTGCACCTCCGTGGAAACCACTGCTGAAGTGGGCTCCACCACCAGGAGCTACCGTGCCGCCGTTATGCATCGCACCGAAGTGCCCGGGGTTGCCGCGCACTGCACCGCCAACATACCCATGCCGCACGCCACCCACATACCCGCGATGAATTACTCGTGGATGCACGTAGTAGCCTCCTCCGTAGAACCCGTACGGGTAGTACCCACCCCATCCGAACGGATAGAAGCCCCAGCCGAACGGGCTGGCAAACGGACCAGCTCCCATATAGGCGTAGCCGAACGTCCACGGATTCCAATACCATCCCGGACCAGCGTAGGGCCCCGTGTACTCGGCAGCCATCTGGTTATTGGCTTCAGCCATGTACTGCGAACGTAGGCTGTTCCAGTTGTAGAGCTCGTCCTGCGCATCGTCCTTGTCGAACTTCTGCGGCTTGGGCTCTACGCCCGCGCTCAGAATCACCTGATGCTCGCCCTTTACTTTCTCCCACCTGTTCTCGCCCACCTGCACATGCGCCTCGCCTTTGAAGACCATGGCTTCTGGCCGGTCGGCGTTGAACTCGTAGTACCCGCGCTTGTTCAGTCGCGTCGTTACGCCTGCATCGATCACCTGCAGATTGTTCTGGTCGTGGATCTCATCCACCTCCACTCCCGCTCGGCCTTTCTCAAGCTGTACTTGCGTCAGAGCCAGGTCGGGAGAAACCATCTTCACTGTGCTGTTGTCATCCAGCCGCAGGAACACTCCAGGGGTCAGAAGCACTTCTGCTTTGCCCTTTCCTGTGCTGATCTCCTCGCCGGGCTGCACTGTAACGTTGCCCAGGTCGTTCGTGTTCAACTGCGATCCGTTCAGATAAACAGCGCCTTCTATGTAGTTCACCGTTCCGGGAACGGCCTGACGCGCTTGCGGAGCTTGATTCCCATTCACGTTATCCGCAGCGAACAGCGGAGTTCCCATGAGTCCCAAGCCGAGCAGCGCAACACTCAATGTTCGGCTTTTCATATCTCTAATACCTCTGTTCAATTAGATTGTTGTTGTCACAAAAAGTTGCGGTCCTGAGCCGCTGCTTGGGCCCCATAACCCCCTTGTCCACATAAGGTTCGCGCTGAATCTAAATCGTCTCTGGCGCATCGAGGGTGAACTCTCCATGCCTCATCACGCCGCCACTCTGCGATGATGTTGGGCGTGACAAGAACCTATGCTTCTTGGTTGAAGTGGTTTCTCAGAATCGCGACCTGTGCGGGCGCGGTGCAAGGCGCTGCAACGACTACTCTCCCCCCCTCACTTGTCATCAATTCGGACCAGACTTTGGTTCTCAGAGACGACCCGACTGGTCCAACACTCAGGCTGCTGGATCGCCCCCACGAATTCCACTTCAGCAACTTCGCCACCGAGACTCTGCCAGCGAGCGTAAAGGTGAACAGCAGTGACGTTCCGCTTCACTGGCGACTGATCTCGAGATCGACAGACAACACGAAGCACGTGGTCTTCGTCTACGAGTCCGACACTCCCCGTCTCCGCCTCTCATGGGAGTGGCAGGCCCGCGCAGACTTCGGTCCCATCGAACATCGGGTCATCGTCGAGAACCTCAGCGCTGATGAAGTCTGGCTACCCATGATCGACTCGCTGCGCCTGCAAATCCCGATGCAGACCGGCCGCAAACTCCGCCACCTCTATGTAGAGAAGGGCGCTGACACACCCTCCGCAATTGGCACGCACCTCGAAAGCATCACTGAAGGTTACTCCTGGACCGGTAAATCCTCCACCTACGCCTTCCCGCAAAAAGGCGAAGCCCGCGAAATCATTCCCGCCGAATTCGTCTTCAACGCAGACGCGCCGCACGCAGGCTGGCTCGCTGGCATCGAGTTCAGTGGGCGAACCCGCATCTCCCTCCAGCGCACCGGCAACAACATCAACACAGTACTTGGCCTCAATCCCGAACCCGGTGCGTTCCGCACTCGCCTCGCGCCCGGAGAAAAATTCGAAACTCCCACCGTCTTTCTCGGCGCATTCACCGGCGGCCCCGACGGCGCCGCTAACCAACTGCACAGCTGGGTGCGCAACGTCCTCGGCAATCCCGCGACATGGCACGATCCGCAATACCCGTTGACTGTCAACAACAGCTGGGGCGGCGGCATGCAGGTCAACGAAGAGATCGCGCTCCGCATGATCGCCGACGCAAAGCAGCTTGGCCTCGAGATGTTCCACGTTGACGCCGGCTGGTTCCGCGGCGTGGGCGACTGGTATCCCAACCCTCAGAAGTTTCCCCACGGCCTTGCCCACATTGCCGACGCCGCGCACAAGCAGGGCCTCCGCTTCGGCCTCTGGGTCGACTGGACGCAGGCCGCGCTCAGCACCAATCCCGGCGCTCTTAACGTCCGAGATCCCAAAGTTCGGGATTGGCTGGTCACCGATCTTCCGCCCGACTGGAAGCCCGAAGAGTTCAAAGGCCAGACCGTTGACCTCGGCGTCCCCGCCGCGCACGACTATCTCGAAAAAGAAGTCGATCGCATCATCACCGACAACCACCTCGACATGCTCGAGCACGACGGCTATCTCGTTGCTCAGGGGTGTATTCGAAACGATCACCCCCATGCGCCGCTCAACCAGAGCACCCAGAAGAGCATTCATGACTCGGGCTTCGACTTCGTTATCGCCAACAACTCCACCGATGTCAGCTATCACGCAGTTCGCGCCTACTATGCCATCCATACGAAGATGCGGGGCCAACATCCTGGCCTCATTCTCGAGGTCTGCAACGACGGTGGCCGTATGGTCGATTTCGGCTCAGCGGCGCACGCCGACTACTTCTCCATCACCGACACCTACGACCCGCTTTCAAACCGCCGAGCCTTCTACGACACTAGCTACATGCTTCCACCCGCCATGCTTGAAAGCTACGTTGAGAAGTGGCCCACTCCGCGTCCCGAGAACTTCCTCTACATGCTTCGCAGCGGCATGATGGGCTGGTTCACCGTGATGATCGACACCACCACGTGGACGCCGGAACAGCACGAAGCTGCCAAAAACGCAATTGCGATTTACAAAGAGAAACTCCGCCCT
This sequence comes from Occallatibacter sp., assembly GCA_035496515.1. Classification (GTDB taxonomy): domain Bacteria; phylum Acidobacteriota; class Terriglobia; order Terriglobales; family Acidobacteriaceae; genus Telmatobacter. Next base: position 6,114 of record DATJEO010000308.1, on the reverse strand, counting down.
CTCATCCGTGACGCTCAGCTCTATCGTGTCTCAGCGCGTCCAGACGGCGTTCAGTGGGACGGCATGGAGTACTGGGATCCCGGCGGCCGCCATGGAGTCCTTTTCGCCTTCCGCGGCAGCATCGACGACGAGGACAACCATCTCTTCGTCCTCGCCGGCCTCGACCCCGCCAGGCGCTACCATCTCCACTTCAACGATGGCACTGCCCCCGATCGCACCGCCACCGGCAGCGAGTTGATGACTCGCGGAGCCTCCGTTCACCTCGCCAATCCGCTCAGCTCCGAGCTCGTTTTCATCGAAGAGGCCAGGTGAACCCGCACAAACCCGCCGTTTAGAATCGAGATTGCGAGGAAGGGAACCCAATGAGTGAAGCAGGCGCACTGGAAGCGCAGATCAGCCAGCAGGTCATCACCGCAATGAAGCTCCACGATGCCGAGCGCACCGGGACGCTCCGTCTCATCAAAACCGCGCTCAAGAACAAATCCATCGACAAGCGCGGGCCGCTCACGCCGTCCGAAGAGCAGCAGACGCTCGCCACGATGATCAAGCAGCGCCGCGACTCCATTGATGCCTACACGAAAGGCAACCGCCCCGAACTAGCCGCCAAGGAAGCCGCCGAGATCGTCATTATCGAAGAGTTCCTGCCCAAGGCTCTTGACGAAGCCGGCCTTCGCGCTCTCGTGGCCGAAGTCATCGCCGAACACGCCAACGCCAGTGGCAAGGCTCCCACGCCGAAAGACATGGGCCCGGTGATCAAGGCCGTTCAGTCTCGTCTCCAGCAGGCCGGAGTCCGCGCCGAAGGCCGCGTCGTCAGCGAAGCCGTCAAGCAGGCCCTCGCCGGCTAGCACTCCGAACCGCGCGGCTCTATTCAGTGGTCAGACAAACTTGAGTTCAAACGTGCAACGCTCTCCGCCTCGGCGCGGAGACGTGACTACCTTCGCGCTCACAGGCCTTCCTGCCACAGTCTCGAACAGAGTGCGGTTGTTCTCCGCCGAGCATTCGCAATAGGGATCGTCGGGCATCGGAGCGCGTTCCGGACTCCACCCGCAAACGCACTTGCTCACCGGATACACCAGCATGACGGTGTTCCCCGATCGCGTGCAGTTCGCCGCTCCCACGATCTTGCCCATCAGTTCGACGAGCTTGTCGAGATCTCCGGCGCTCTCCGCAATCAGGTCCTGCCGGAATTTCAGGTTGCGGCAACAGGCGCGTCCGCGTTCCTTCATCAGCTTGACGAGTGTGGCGCGATCCAGGTTTTTCTCCTCATCGCGCAAAAAGTCTGAAAGAAACTGCCGCACCGCTCCCGCATCCGACATACACGTTGAATCAGCGCATTTCCCGTCGTTCGTGGCCTCGGCTATCCGTCCACAAGGGACAGCCGCGCCGAGAACAACTAGGCTCTTCAGGAAGGTCTTGCGATCCATGGGAACCTCGTTAAAAAGTATGATTGTCTCTACAGTATTGCTACGCATGCAGTTCGTCATCGGATCTGATCCGATCCGGATTGGCAAGGAAGGGAACTGGACCGCAAGCGCAAGTGCGCGGTCTGCTGCTCTGCCAGTTGTCCCCGCGAGCCGCCCAGAGTACCCTTGCACCCATGAACTGGCGCCGTGGATGGGTGTTTGCAAGTATTCACCTCGCTATCGGCTTGGGACTGATCGTATGGCAAGAGGCTGGATATCGGAGCCGGCTCGAGGCTTCATCAACTCCACCTCGCGCAGTCTATCAGGATGCCGCGTTCCAAACAGATCAATTCACAATCAAAGAAGAGCCCAATACAGTTACGTTCGACTGTCGATACCTCTGGTATCACATGCCCTTGCAGCAAAGAATCATTAACACCTTCGAACTTCCTGCAGCCCTGGTAACGGGTTGGAATGAACCGTGCCCCGTTCGATGGACAATATCAAAAAAACTGGGGCTTGATTCAATTCCTCGTACTCGTTCCAAAGAAATCTGTTCGGCAGCGATTCTCTTGATTCTGATTGCAACCCAATGGGTCGTAATCGGCGGTTTTCCGCTTATCAACTCGCGGACCTGGTACCTAGAACCGGGTTCCTGTGTCACGGTTTGTTTGGTGTTTATGTCAGTCATTGCGGTGTTCGAGTCTCTGCTCGAAGCGATTCATTTCCGCTGGATCGAAGGAGCCATGCTTGTACCTGGGATGTTAGGACTCCTGGCCACCGCCTTGGGCTATTTTGCATGGCTGTGGTGGTTCTTGCTCCTCCTCTGGAAACCCGTCCATCTCGCCTGGCAATCAACCCTCCCACGTCTCCGGCGTCTAAGCTAACTGAAAGTGTGCTCTGAACCATGACACCAAGCCAACGTCTCCCCCGATTCGCCTTCGCAGCCCTGCTCTTTGCTGCCTCGTCCGCACTGCTCTCCGCTCAACAGGCAGCCGGCACCAACTCAACTCCCGCACCGGCTTCCAACTCCGGCGACAAGCCGGCGCACACGCTCAGAACGCCGGGCAAGGAAGTCCAGCTCGCCGTTACTGTTCGCGACAAGAAGGGCGCTCTCGTCCCGAACGTCGACAAGAATGACTTCGCCCTGACTGAAGATGGCCGCCCGCAGATTATCCAGAGCTTCACCCGCGAGACGAACCAGCCGTACAAACTCGGCCTTCTCGTCGAAACCGCCCGTCCCGTCGGCTCCGCTCTCGAAGAGGTTCGCAAAGCGGGCGACCAGTTTGTGGACAACATGCTCCCTGTCCAATCCTCCGGTGGAAGCACGAACCAGCTCTTCCTTATTCACTTTGACCGGCAGGTCGAACTCCTTGAAGACTTCACCGCCTCTCGCGACAAGCTTCACCAGGAACTGGGGGACCTCAGCGCCACCCGCGACCGTCGCGACGACACCGACGGCCCGGAAACGACAGGCGAAGACCGCCAGCGCCCCAGCCGCAACCGCAACGCCAGCCAGCTCTACGACGCCGTCTTCCTCGCCTGCGACGAGCTGATGAAGAATCAGCAGGGCCGCAAGGCCATCGTTGTCTTTTCTGACGGCATCGACAACGGCAGCAAAGACACTCTCAACGACGCGATCGACGCCGCTGATCGCGCCAATGTCACCATTTTTACCGTCTACACCAAGGGGCAGCAGGAGGATCAGAACGTTGGATTCCCGCGGGATAATCGGCGGGGCGGTATCGGCTACCCCGGGGGGGGAGGGGGGTATCCCGGCGGTGGAGGTGGCTATCCTGGCGGCAGCGGTCGCCAGCCTCGCGAATCCAAGCCCTTGACTGACGGCAAGAAAATCATGGCGGAGATCGCTCGGCGCACCGGCGGCCACGGATACGAAGCTAAAAAACGCGACGATATCCAGCCCATCTACAAGCTCATCAGCGAGGAATTGCAAGGCCAATACATCCTGACGTACACCCCCGATAAGCCCGACACCGAAGGCGGCTTCCACAAGGTCGCAGTCAAAGCCAATAAAGGTGACCTACAGGTCACCACCCGCGAAGGCTACTACGCCCCAGGCGGAGACAACAACAAGTAGCTCGGTCCAAAACTTGGGAAGGGCGGTCGTCATGAGTGCCCTTCCGCTACTCGTCGGCAGAGCAAAGCTAGTTCGTCACTTCTCCATCGACCGATCAGCATCACAGACCTACATTCAGATGAGCGGCCACTGAACTCATCGGAGAACTAATGCCCCAGCTCCTGCGTGATCTTCGCTTCACCTTCCGCCAACTACGCAAGTCACCCGGCTTCGCGTTGATCGTTATCGTCACTCTGGCACTCGGCATCGGGGCCACAACTGCCGTCTTTTCCCTGGTTGAAGGAGTACTGCTTCGCCCCTTCCCCTTCGCCGACCCGGAACGGCTGGTTATCCTCGGCGACCACATTGGTTCCGGCGTTGGCACCCCCGTCAGCGCACGCGAACTCCGCATCTACTCCGCCGCAACCACTGCCTTCAGCTCCATGGGCAGCTACGCGGAAACGGGCTACGAGCTCTCCGGCGGCGAGACGCCCGAATCGATCCCGGCAGCGCGCCTCTCTTTCGGCGTTTTCAGCACACTCGGAATCCACCCCGAGCTTGGCCGCGTCTTCACGCGCGAAGAGGACGAAGGGCACCAGCCCGTCGCAGTCATCAGCTACGCCCTCTGGCAGAACCGCTTTCATCGCGACCCGAGCATACTCGGTACCGCCATTCAGCTTGATCGCAAAGCTTACACCATCGTCGGCGTCATGCCCCGCACCTTTACGTTTCCAGTCGACACTACGCGCCTCAACCAGGCGCAGTTGTGGGTTCCGCTCAGCTTCACGTCCGACGAACTCTCCGACGAAGCTGCCGGTCACTTCGGCTACCACATCATTGCCCGCCTCAAAGACGGAGTAAGCATCTCCTCCGCTGCGCAGGATGCAGAGCGAGCCTCCCACGAAGTGATGCGGAACTATCCGGCCACCATGTCTTCGATTCGCATTCGCGGCGATGTCGCTCCATTGCGCGAATACGTCGTCGGCCAGGTTCGCCCCGCATTGCGCGGGCTCTTCGCCGCGGTCGCAGTCGTTCTCCTGATCGCCTGCGTTAATGTCGCAGTGCTCATGCTCGTCCGCGCCATACGCCGGCGTCGCGAATCCGCAGTGCGTCTCGCCCTCGGAGCCCGAGCCTCCGCCATCGTGCGCGAATCGCTTCTCGAAGGACTGACACTAAGCATCGCCGGCGCGATCTTCGGAATAGGCATCGCCGCCCTCGCGCTCCGGCTCTCGCTGCATTTCCTCTCCGACTCTCTTCCGCGCGTCGAGTCCATCTCCATCGATTCACACGTAGCCCTCTTCGCTCTGGCGCTCGCACTGTTTACCGGCGTCCTCTCCAGCCTCGCGCCCGCTTTCGCCGCCGTACAGGCCAACATCACCGACGCGCTCAGGGATTCAAGCCGCGCGGGTTCTACGGGCCGGCAGCATGCGTGGCTTCGTTCCTCGCTCATAGCTGCGGAGATCGCCATCGCCCTCGTCCTGCTCACCACCTGCGGGGCGTTTCTGCGCAGCTACAAAAAGATGCTCGCGGTCGATCCCGGGTTCCGGGCAGACCACGTCCTCGTCGCCGGATTCCAACTACCGATTGACCAGTACAGAACCTACATCGCCGGCGATAACTTCGACCGCGAAGTGATCAACCGCCTCTCCTCCAAGCCCGGCATTGTCGCCGTCGGCGTCTCCAGCATGGTGCCCGGCTCTGGCAACTACGGTCGCGGCGCCTACACCATCGAGGATCAGCCGGTCGAAGGCTGGAAACTGCAGTGGGCTGTCTTCGCTACAATCTCTGGAGATTACTTCAAGTCCCTTGGAATTCCCCTCATTGAAGGTCGCACCTTCACGCCGGCAGATCGCGCCAACGCACCTCTCGTAGCGATCATCAATCGCTCCATGGCCCAGCACTACTGGCCGGGCCACAGCGCCGTCGGCAAGCGCATGCACGTCGGCAACCCGCACAAAGGACTGCCCTGGGCCACCATTGTCGGCGTGGTCGCCGATACCAAAATCGCCGCTCCCGACTCTCCCAGCGAAGACCAGTGGTACGTTCCCATTGAGCAGCCTGCCACACTTTTCGGCGCCGATCCCGCCGCAAACCTCGTAGTACCCGCTGGTGGTTTCATAACCCTCCGCTCCACGCTTCCTCCGGAGCAGATGATCCAGACGCTCCGCGAAACTGTCGCCGGCATTGACCCGCTCCTTCCACTGCAGCAGGTTCAATCAATGACGCAGGTGGTCTCCGATGTCGAAGCGCCGCGCCGCTTCAACACCGACCTCATAACCGCCTTTGCGCTCGGAGCACTGGTTCTCGCCATCACCGGCATCTACGCCGTTGTCGCATTCTCCATCTCCATCCGCGCGCAAGAGATCGCCATCCGAATGGCACTCGGTGCGCAACGCGGCAGCATCGCGGGGCTCGTTCTCCTCTCGGGGGCGAAGCTGGCCCTCGTCGGATGCGCCATCGGCCTCATCGGGTCTTATGCAGCTTCGCAACTGGTCGGCAACTTCCTCTTCGGGGTCAGTGCCACCGACCCGCTCATCTACGCCGCCAGCGCGCTCATCATGATCGCAGTCGCACTCCTCGCTTCCGCGCTGCCGGCAACGCGAGCCGCTTCCAGCGATCCAGTTAAGGCCCTCC
>DATJEO010000307.1:0-4857 GCA_035496515.1 Occallatibacter sp. | reverse complement strand
AACGGTTTGCTACTGTTTCCGAGCGGGTTATCGCCAAACAGCTAAACGATCGACACGCAAGCGAATCCAAGGGACCTTTGTCACTTCTGCAAAGTCAAGCACCCATGAATTCCTCACCCTCTACCCCCCTGATTCGAAACGCAGATATCCCTTCTTCTACTTTGCAGACCATATCCTCGATCGGCGAATAATGAAATCAAACAAGCGACACGCATTCCAACCGCGTCTGGCTGCATGGGAGGATATTGCCCCTCTCCTTTGGGAAATCACATTTCAAATGCCTTCGCAATCGCCGCAAGTCTTTATATAAGAAATATCTACAGCTAAGTTAAATGCGCAGAGATATTTGGCGACACCACCTCTCGGTATGCCTATCAAATCAGGTTACTTACCCCCGGAGATATGGGGGGGGGGGTAACCTGCAACCATACGGTTGCATATCTTTATGTACACTCCCGCACGCTTTGCTTTCCTGGCCCGACTCGAATGATTGCTTCAGAAAATCAGCGTCCGCAATTGAAGAACGTCGAGCCTCGCGATTATTTTGACCGAGATTTCTGTCTGACAAATGCAAGCCGCGATGCGATAACTCGCAGGAAACATGCACCTTTTAATGGCACCTTCCAGTGACCAACGTCACTGTAGTTATGCGCTCAACTTGTCATGTTGGTAATACAACTCAGGATCCGGCGAGATCCCAACTCTCTATTGCTGCAATCCTCATTTTTTCGCCGCGAGCATCTTTCGTTGCCCAACCAAGAAGCTGCCTTCGAGCTGATAAGTTCGGCGTGACTCCTTCCTACCCGCATTTTGGAGATGTCAATGAACCCGCATCACTCTCCCCATCTCGAAAACAATCTTTCCCGAGTCGCTCACCCGCTCGGAACAGTCGTCTTCTGCGTCCACTGTTTTCAGACACTCGGAACGGATACTCCTGTAACCCCACGCAAAGTCCTATTGGCAAAGCACAGTTGCATAGAAAGCCTGTTGTCGAAACAGCCGGCAGCGCCTGCTCCTTATAACTAACGCCTTCGAGCCTGCAAAGCTGCAGCACGTCATCCCTGTTCGGCACTCACGTACTGAACGTGACACCTCTGGCGCCGCGTGAAAGGAGCAATCCACTCATGATTGTCACAATGCAAAGCAAGAGCCACTCCATCACCGGGATCCGCATTGGAATGTACGAGGCGCGACGCTTCTTCCCTCGAGGGCTCAACTCTGTCGATCTCGAACTTGATGATCTGCGGATACGCTGCAGTATCCATGCCAATTCGCGCCTCAATCGAGCCGAGATCTCCGACCCCAGATTATCCGCGTGGCTCGAAGAAAAATTCTATTGGCAGAAGCTGCCCGCCACTCCGGTTCCAGTCGAAATGGTGAAATCCGGCAGCGCCTACCGCCTACAACTGATTCCCTCACCTCAGACACGCAACCCCGGCTTCGGCCTGATCGCCTGAGACGTCCATCGAACTTTCAACCGCAGCGCAGCAAAGCTCCGCCCTTCTAGCCCTGAGATTTGAATTGTTCAGGCTGCGTGGCTCTGCTATCCTCCCACCCACATGGCTGCCAGTCCGGCATTGAAACGGGGCATTCGCTTCCGCGACCTCGCCCTCTTCTACGTCGTTGTCGCTCTCAACGTGCGCTGGACCTCCACTGCCGCCGCGGCCGGCCCCAGCATTCTCGTCATCTGGCTCTTCGCTCTTTTCTGTTTCTTCATTCCCCTCTCCGCCAGCGTAATGGAGCTCTCATCCCGCCATCCCGAAGAAGGCGGAATTTACGTATGGACCCGCCGTGCCTTCGGCGATTTCACTGCCTTCATCGCCGCCTGGATGTACTGGATGAGCAACCTGCCCTTCTTCGCCAGCGTGCTCTACTTCGGCGCCGCATCTGTACTCATCCCCTTCGGCAGCCGCGCCGATCGCCTCAGCAGCAGCCCTCTTTACTTCATGACCTTCGCCGCCTTCTGGCTCACCGTCACCGTCGTCCTCAACGTGCGCGGAGTTGACTCCGGCAAATGGCTCAACAATATCTGCTCCATCGGCAGCCTCGTGCCTCTAACGTTGCTCATCATGATGGCCTTCGTTTCATGGCACAAATTCGGTTCCGCAACTAAGTTCACCATTGCCAGCCTCACTCCGCACCTGTCCTTCGACAATGCCGTCTTCTGGTCAGGAGTCTTCTTCGCCTTCGGCGGCGTTGAAGCCGCAAGTGCGATGGGGGATGAAATTCAGAACCCGCGCCGAACCATCCCCTGGGCAATCCTCGTCGGCGGAATCATCGTCTCCGCCGGATACATCGGCGGAACTGCCGCTCTCCTCGTTGCACTCCCCAGCGACGCGGTCAGCGGTCTCCAGGGCTTCGTCAACGGAGTGCACGCGCTCAGCGATCGCCTCGGCCTCGGTTGGATCCTGATCCCAACGGCCCTGCTCGTCGGCCTGAACACCGTTGGCTCGACTGCAGCAAACCTCTCCTCCACATCACGCCTACCATTCGTCGCCGGCATCGATCACTACCTGCCACCCGTATTCGGCTCCATCCACCCGCGCTATCGCACGCCTTGGGTCGCCATCGCTGTTTACGGAGCAGCCAGCATCCTCGTCGCCATCCTCGGCCAGGCCGGCACCACAGTACGCGGCGCCTACGACGTCCTCGTCAGTATGGCCGTCGTATGCTACTTCATCCCGTACCTGCTGCTCTTCGCCTCCATGATTAAGCTGCAGAACGAGCCCGCCGGTCCTAACGTCCGCCGCGTGCCCGGTAAAAAGCCTGTCGCGATCGTGCTATCCCTTATCGGCTTCCTCGCTACTTCGGCGACGATCGTGCTCTCGCTCTTCCCCGGCGCCGATCAACCCAACAGGGCACTCGCCACCTTCAAGGTTGTCGGCGCCACACTCGTTCAGCTTGGATTGGGAATAGCGATCTTCACAGCAGAACGCCGCAGAGCGCGCCGGAGCACGGTCGCCGCGTAGTAAGTTCTGAACTGCTAAAGCGGGATCTCTCTTCCTGCGACGAAGACCCGAGGCCGCGCAGGAGCGGCAATGAAGTAAGCAAGCTCGCGATAATCCGTAAACTCGTGAATCAGAAAATCCGCTCGCTTGCCCGGCTCAATCGATCCCACCTTGCCGCCCAGCCCGAGGCTGTATGCCGCGTTGATTGTCGCAGCCGTAAGCGCCTCTGCTGGGGAAAGCCGCATCTCCAGGCACGCCAGTGACAGCATGAAGGGCACCGAAGGCACGGGCGACGATCCCGGATTAAAGTCAGTCGCAATCACTATCCCCAACCCTGCTTCAATCATCCTCCGCGCCGGCGGATACTCCGTGCGGCTCAGCGCAAACACGGATCCGGGGAGCACAACCGGCTGCACCCCAGCAGCTCTCAAACGCTCGAGCGTCTCATCGGTAGCGGTCTCAAGGTGATCAGCGGTCGCCGCGCCAAGTTCCGCCGCGAGATCGGCCCCGGTGCCCGGCCGAAACTGGTCAGCATGAACCCGAAGCTTCAAGCCATGCCGCTTCGCAGCGCTAAGAACGGTCCGCGTCTCCTCAACCGTGAACGCATGATCATCGCAGAACGCATCGCAATACTGCACCAGCCCCTCTGCCGCAACCTCCGGAATCAGTTCCTCCGCAACCCACCGCACATACTCCCCCCGCCGATCTTTATACTCCGGCGGAACCGTATGTGCCGCCAGCAGCGTCGGCACAATCCGCACTGGCCCTTCCTCATTCAGCCGCCGAATCACGCGAAGCATCTTCAGTTCTGTCTCACGATCCAGCCCGTAGCCAGACTTCGCCTCCAGCGTCGTCGTTCCACCGCGCACCATCCAGTCACGATGCCGACGCGCCGCAACGAGCAATTCGTCTTCGCTCGCCGCACGCGTCAACCCCACTGTGCGCGGGATGCCACCCCCTGCAGCCGCGATTTCCTGATAGGTTGCGCCAGCGATCCGCTGTTCAAACTCTGCGGCCCGGTTCCCCGCGAATACCAGGTGCGTATGCGCATCCACAAATCCCGGCGTGACGCATCGACGCTCGGCATCGATGACCTCCGCGCCGTTCGGAATTCGCGCCTTCAGATCCGCGTATGCCCCGGCCGCGACAATCCGACCGTTGTCGAGCAAGAGCGCACCGTCCTTGACGATGCCGAGATCCCCAAGCTCACCGCCGATGCGCGACCGCTCCGGCCCAGCGAGTGTCACAAGCTGCACAATATTTACGACAGCAAAAATCATCTAGAAACCCACAATGGTCTAGTGTTCAGACACCAGTTCAGTTTCTGTCACCGTCTTTATCCGAAATCCGTCGACTGACAATTCATCAGGGACACAGAAGATGTCGGGCCGTTCGGGGTCGTAACTCACGTTCACCTTTGTACCGATCCACTCTCTGATGAGCTTAGTTCCACGATCTTCCTCAACTCGAAGTCCAAATCTGCCGGAGTGGTATTCACCCCGAACGAGATAGGAAAACTCGAAGAACGGCACCCTTACTCTTAAGTGGCCGATGCGCTCTACAAGCTCCATCTTCCCAGATTGAATCGTTGCCTCAGTTACAGGCCATTCCGCGGCGTTCCGTGTTCGCTGTCTCGCTAAATAGGGCTTGCCAAAACGATAGAGCAAGGTAGCACCTACAACGATGATGGCCAGGATATTAACGAACATCCTACTTCCCCGCCATCGGAATCCGGATACCCTTTTCCCGCGCTGTCTCCTGCGCCAGTTCATAGCCCGCGTCCGCGTGACGCGCCACTCCAATCCCCGGATCGTTATTCAGCACCCGTGCAATCTTCCGCGCCGCCAACTCGGTCCCATCCGCCACCGTCACCTGTCCGGCGTGCAGCGAGAATCCCATTCCCACGCCT
>DATJEO010000306.1:0-10030 GCA_035496515.1 Occallatibacter sp. | reverse complement strand
GCCGCCGGTGTCCTGCGCTAGCTGAGTAAGAACCTGATCGCCTTTGCCACGGCTTGGAGTCCAGTTCGTACTGATGCCATAGACGATGGTCTCGGCGCGCTGGCACATCTTGATGGCTTCATCGAGATGTACACGGCTCTGATTGTCGTCGCCATCGGAGATCAGGATCATGGCCTTGCGCACAGGTTCCTGGCCGCGTGATGAGTCGAGCAGCTTGGTCTTGCAGGCGGTATACACGGCGTCATACATGGCGGTGCCGCCGCCGGGGCGCAGGCGATTGATGCCCGTTTCGAGCGCATCAATGTTGTTGGTCCAGTCTGCCTTGACGTCGGGAGTAACGTCGAATCCCATCACAAAGGCGCGATCGCTCCTAGCCTTCAATATCTGCAGTAGAAACTCGACAGCGGACTGCTGTTCAAACTGAAAACGCGTGCGAATTGAGGTGCTGGCGTCGATAACGATACCGACGCGAAGCGGCAAGTTAGTTTGTTGGCGAAAAGAGGTGACCTTTTCAGGAGCCTTCTGGTCGTCGAGAAGTGCGAAGTCGTTCTGCTTGAGGTTCGGCACATAGTGACCGTGCTTATCGGTCACCGTAAATATGAGGTTGACTTCGTTGACGCCGACGCGAAAAACCTGGCCGGTATCTTCGGGGCCTTGCTGATCCGCTGCGGGCTGCTGGCCGGCGGTAGGTTGTTGCTGTGCCTGCGCGGGTGCGGACTGCGGCTGAGCTGGAGTGGCGGGTACGGGGTGTTGGGGAGCGGGGGTCTGGGCCGGCTGCTGCCCGGAGGCGGTGAGGCACAATACCGCTGCAAAAGCCGCCAAACAGGAGAGTTTTGTCCTCATATCAGTGTTCATTCTAACAATCGGTCAGGCTGGACGATGATAGCCGTTATGAGTATTGACTGTGTCTGTTCAGGATTCGTTAATACGGGCCAGGAATTCGGTCAGCTCCGGCGGTAATGGGGCCTCCAGTTCCAAGGGTTTAGCCGTGAACGGGTGGGTGAACACGAGGCGGGCTGCGTGAAGGAAATTGCGGCCGAGTTTGAGGCGCTCGGGCTCATTCTTGCGCCGGGCAGCGCGGGAGGTGACGGCCTGGGGCGATCCCTGGACCGAGAGCAGGCCCGGCGCTCCGTAGAGCGTATCGCCGACAACCGGATGGCCAAGGGAGGCCATATGAACTCGGATCTGGTGAGTGCGGCCGGTCTCGATGCGGATACGGACCAGGGTGAACTTACCGAAACGGGTGTCGAAGCGCTGAGTGACTTCATAGTGGGAGATGGCGGTGCGTGAGTTTTCTGAGGGCTTGGTCGTCATGCGTGTGCGGCGCACGGGGTCGCGGCTTACGGCGGCAGTGATGCTTCCCTTCTCGCGTCCGACACGCCCATGGACGAGCGCGATATAGGTTTTACTGATCTGCCGAGACGAGAAGAGATCAGCGAGCTTTGCATGCGCTGCATCGTTTTTGGCGACTACGATGAGCCCGCTGGTCTCCTTGTCGAGTCGGTGGACAATGCCCGGACGAAGTTCGCCGCCGGACGAGGAGAGTGCATTGAAACGAAATAGCAGTGCGTTGACGAGGGTGTTGCTGTTGCGCGCATCTTCGGTCTCCCCGGCGCCGGCGTGGACCATCATGCCAGCGGGCTTGTTGATGACGGCGAGGTATTCGTCTTCGTAGACGACCTCGAGCGGAATGTCTTGAGGAGTGGCGCGCAGCGGCGCAGGGTGCGGCTCGCCGGTGATGAGGATCTGCTCGCCTCCGCGCAGTTTAAGGGACGGCTTTGCCTGAGCGCCGTTGACGAAAACATCGCCCTGCTCAAGAAGTAGCTGCACTCGGGAACGGCTTACGCCTTCAAGCTGGGTGGCAATGAAGTGGTCGAGGCGCTGGCGCGCAGCCTCGGGTGGGACAGCGATTTCGCGGGGCTCAGGCATGGGTCGAATCAGATGTTGCGGCTGGCGCTCTTTGAGACGATGCGCGGGTAGGGATAATGCGCTCCGATGGAAGGTCGAGGAGAAGAAGTGCTCCTCCGAGGACGAGGACAATGGCGGCGAGTTGGGGCCCCTTGAGGATTCCGTTGAAGACAGCGCCGCGACCGAGAGGATCTCGCCAGAACTCTGTAACGTACATGACTATGCCCGTGCATATGAGAAGCAGCCCGGCAAGATCGCCATTCTGGCGTCGACGCGGCAGCCATAGCACGAGGCCGATCGCGATAAGCGAGAAGCATATTGCCGCGTAGGCCTGAACAGGATGCACGGAGATGCCAAGGGGTGCGTCGCTCCATCGCTCAGCAAGCGGGTCAGTGTAGACGACGGCCCACGGCAAGTGACTGCCGGTTCCGTATCCCGACCCCGCTAGGAGAGCGCCGATCTGTTCGAATGCGAGTCCTAGAGCGAGAGGCGGGGCAAGGACATCGGCAGTGACACGGTACGGCATGTGGTGCAAACCTGCGTATACGGCCGCAACTGCGAATGCGATAAGCGATGCAAGTGCCGCAAGCAGCGGATGGTGAACCGTGGCAATACTGAGAACCCAGAGCGGATGGCTGCGGAGGACCTTCCAGTTAGCGACGACCAGCAGAAGGCGAGAACCGATGAGCGCAGTGAAGAGCATGAGTATGCAGAGGTTCCAGATGCGGTTGGGATCAATGCCAATTTTTCGGGCAGTACGCAAGCCCAGCATCAACGCTAGCAGCAGGCCGAGAGCGGCAACTGCGCCGTAGGACGGAATGACCAATGCGCCGATGTGGAAGAGGACTGGGTGCACCTGGAACAAGGATAGGTCATGCGGCCGAGGGATCAAATATCAGGGCGATGCAGCCGAAGCGCAACCCGCGGGCTTGTAGATGCGGACGGTGGATGCTGGATCCTTTTGGAGTTTCGCCGACGGGCGAATGGGACGCATGACGAGATTGCCTCCGCAGTTTGGACAGATGCTATGCAGGAGCGATTGAGCGCAATCGCGACAGAAGGTGCACTCGTAGGAGCAAATCATGGCTTCAGCAGAGTCGGGAGGAAGATCCTTGTTGCAGCACTCGCAATTGGGGCGCAACTCTAGCATCGGCATTTCACCAGTGGGGTAGAATCCGACCCACGGGGCCGTGAGTGATGTGCTGGTGAACCCGTCCTAAGACGGTGGAGACTCGCCGCGGTTCCTTAGGCATTCCGGACTGGCGGACACGGCACACAGAACCGTATAGACGAGTCGAGTCTCCTGTTCAATGAATGTTGGTTCATCCAGCATTGACCACTTCACCTGCTTTGCAGGCCGGTTTCTATTGCTGAATGTATGGATGTTGAACAGGAATTGCAAGTCTTGCGGGTGCTGAGCGATTTGTGCTAGGAACCGAAGGTCACTTGTGGAAGTTCTCGTTCTCTTCCGGAATTCTTAACCCACAACTTCAAGGTAACATCGGATAAGTTCAGGATGCGACTGTGCGTTCGTGTTCAAGAACCTCATCGAGCATTTCGGCGAGGTGTGCAGCGCGGGCGCGGCCTTCCTTCGCGTCCACGCCTGAAGTTTGCGAGAGCTCGTCAGCGAGGTTGAGTGCTGCGAGTACAGCTACGCGCAGGGAATCGACGGTGCGGCCCTGCGCGGCCACCGCACGCATCTTGCTGTCGACCAGGGCTGCGAGACGGTGAATGTGATCGGGGTTCTGACCGCGCAGGTGGTAAGCCTGATCGTAGATGTGGACGGTGACGTAGCCGGGAGCGCTGGGCGGAATTTCTTTTGCCATGCGAAACCTCAGAGTTCGAGAGAATCCAATTGACCGAGAAGCTTTTCAACGCGCTGGCGGACCTGGTCGCGTTCGGCGTTGAGGGCGTGAATTTCTTCCTGAAGACTCTTCACCAGATCGCGCTGCTCGTTTAATTGTCCGTCGAGAACGTTGATGCGCTCTTCAGCGGCTGCCCGTGCCTGACGTTCGCTTTTGACGAGACTGACGGCGCGTGAGACGCGGTCTTCGAGAGCGGAGAAATCAGCACTGCTGAGGGCGAGATTGCCTTGATGGTTGTGGTCCATTTCAGAGTGCTCGTGTTCCGCGATCTGGGATTCCAGAGATGATGGCGACATGAATGATAACCTCCGCGCAAATGCGCTGTATTCGGGAAGTATAGCTCTCATTGAGCGTGGCAGAGGCTGAGGGAAACTGAGGAGGAAATAGCCTGGCGCAAAGCTATGTACGAAGCTTCGCGCCGGTCTTGGTCACCGCCTCGACTATGCGGGATTGGAAAGATTGAAGTTCTTCGTCGCGAAGGGTGCGATCAGGCGCCTGAAAAGTGGCACTGACCAGCAGGGAATAATCGTTCGCGCCAAGTTTCGCATCGCGGAAGACCTCTGCGGCGCGCCAGTCGACGAGCTCGGGAATTTGTAGTGACGCGAGGGATTCGTCGATGCGCTCCCACGGGACGCTTCGATCCAGCACAAGCGAGAAGTCTCTGCGAACTGACTGGAAGCGCGAGATTTCGCGAGCTGCGGGCTTTCGTAGCGAAAGCTTGTAGAGGCGGTCAATGTAGATCTCGCCTACGAGGACGGCTCCCTTGATTTTGCGGGCGGCGGCTTCACTTGGGTGAAGTTGGCCGAACCATCCGACGGTGAGGCCGTCGGCCACGACCCGAGCGGAGCGGTACGGGTGGAGCCACTTGGGTGTCAGTCCGGTGTCGGACTGGAAGCGGTCGAAGTAGGTGTCGCGGATCTGGAACCTCGAGAGGAGTTGCTCGACAACACCTTTCAGGTCGTGGAACTCAGTGACGCGGGCAGCATGGAGCGAACTTTGATTGGCTAGATTGCCGGCAGCAGCGAAGGCGAGCGCGGGGCGTTCCTCGACTTTCTCGCTAGTGCCACTGAAGACTGTACCGAGTTCGAATAGGCGGACATCGCTGACGTCGCGGTTGAGATTGCCAGCCACGGCGTTCAGAAGACCGGGGACAAGGGACGGTCGCATGACGCCCGCTTCTTCGCTGAGCGGATTGCCGAGCGGGACGATCTGCCCCGGGATGGGCGCGGTGAATGCGGCTTCGGCGGCGGAGGAGAAGGTGCTGGAGATGGCTTCGTGGAATCCGGCGGCAAGGAGGGTGCCGCGGACGGCGAGTTCCGCTTCGGCCCAGGGGAGTGCTCTTACACCTTCGCCGAATGCGGGGAGCGTGTTGGCGAAACGGTTGTAGCCGTAAACGCGTGCCACTTCTTCGATGAGGTCGATTTCGCGTTCGAGGTCGAGGCGCCAGCTTGGAAGTTCGACTTGCCATGACGGTGCGGGCCCGGAGTAAGTGGCGAGAATGCAGCCGAGACCTTTGAGAATCGATTCGACCGTCGCGGCAGTGATACCTTCTTTGTCTTGTGTCTTGCCGAGGAGCCGGTGGACTTCGCTGAGCGCCAGAGAGATGGCGGGGCGATGGGCTGTGCGCGCTTCCCACGAGGGAACGCGCACGTCGACGAGGTCGCCTTCGATATGGCCGCCGTTGGCGAGAAGGATGCGACTGACAATAGCGGAGGCGACAGGAGCAGCGTTGAAATCGGCGCCGCGCTCGAAGCGGTGACTCGCGTCGGTGTGCAGACCATGACGCCGCGCGGTGCGACGAACGGCCATGGGTTGGAACCACGCGGCTTCAACGAGGACGTTCTTGGTCTCAGGAGTGATCATGGTTTCCCAGCCACCCATGACGCCAGCGAGGCCGAGGGCCTTGACGTGGTCGGCGACAACCAGGTCATCCGGGTCGAGAATGCGGTCCATACCGTCGAGGGTCTTGAGCTTTTCGCCTTTGCGTGCGCGGCGGACGATGATGCCACCTTCGATCTTGTCGAGGTCAAAAGCATGGGTGGGCTGGCCCATGGCGAGCCATGCGAAGTTTGTGGCGTCCACGGCGTTTGAGATCTGTTTTTGCTCGAGAAGGCCGAAGTGGGTGGAGACCTCGGCGCCGGGGAACCAATCGCGGGACGGCCCGATGGTGATATCGCGGAGGACACGCGCGGTGAAGCGGCCACCGGCATCCTCGGCTTCGATCTTGACTGAGAACGGGGCTGCGGCGGGCTGCGGTGGCGGTAGTGTGATGTCGAGCGGTTTGAGTTCCACACCGTAGATAGTGGCAGCTTCGCGCGCGATGCCGTAGTGGTTCATGGCGTCGACACGGTTGGTGGTGATGTCCATCTCGTAGAGGGAGCCGTTGGCTGGTCCAAGGTCGAAGATGCCCTCGACGGCAATGCCGCGAAGTGTGAGGTCTTCGGCCAGCTGAGTGTCGCTGACGGCAAGTTCCGGTAGATAGCTGCGCAACCACTTGGTGAGTATCTTCATGCGAATTGCCCCAGGAATCTCATGTCGCTGGCATAGAACTGGCCGATTTCGCTGATGCCGTACTTCATCATGGCGATACGCTCGACGCCCATGCCGAAAGCGAAGCCGCTGATCTTTTTCGGGTCGTAGGCGGGCTGCTTCTCCTGCGCGAAGGCGAAGACGGCGGGGTCGACCATGCCGCAGCCGAGGAGTTCAATCCAGCCGGAGTGTTTGCATTTGCGGCAGCCTTTGCCTCCGCAGAATATGCAGCTGATCTGCACATCGGCTGAGGGTTCAGTGAACGGGAAGAACGACGGAAAGAAGCGCGTCTTGACGGACGAGCCGAAGAGCGCCTTCATGGCGTGATCGAGCGTGCCCTTGAGGTCGCTGAAGGTGATGTTGGTGTCGACACAGAGGCCTTCTACCTGATGGAAGATGGGCGAGTGCGTTGCGTCCATCGCGTCGTTGCGGTGAACCTTGCCGGGAATGACGATGCGAACGGGCGGAGGCTGCTGCTCCATGGTGCGCATCTGCACGGGTGAAGTATGCGTGCGGAGCAGCAGGCGATCGCGCGGCGGACGGCGCTCCTGGTTGGCGATGACGAGCGTGTCCTGCGTGTCGCGCGCAGGGTGCCCTGGCGGGAAGTTCATCGACTCGAAGTTGTAGAAGTCGGTTTCAACTTCGGGGCCGACACCGACTGAGTAGCCCAGCGCGGCAAAAACGGAGACGATCTCGTTCAGCGTGCGCGTGATGGGATGTTCCGCACCGGTGAGATGCCGGGTGCCCGGGAGGGTAATGTCGATGGCTTCGGCTGCGAGTGCGGCATCACTCGGACCTGCGCCTGCAGCTTTGTCGATGAGACCTTCGACGAGTTCTTTGAGCGTCTTAAAGCGTTCGCCGACGGATTTCTTCGCATCGGGAGGCGCACCTTTCAGCCACCGCCCGGAGACATCGTTTAAGCGGCCCTGCTTGCGGCCAACCCAGCGCAGGCGGAACGCTTCGAGGTCGTCGGGTGAACCGATTGCAGCGGCTTCATCAGAGGCCTGTCTGGCGAGTTCGGCGAAGGCCTTATCGAGCGCGGAGTCGTTGTACTCCGGCAGTGCAGGAATTGCATCTTGAGTCATTGCGTAATCCCCAAGGATAAATGACTAGTTGAGTGATGACTCTGCGCAAAAAAGAAGAACGGCCGAAGCTAAGCTCCGGGCCGTCGATACGGCTGAGTATGCCCGTCGCTTATGCGGCTGAGCTGGCGAGAGCGGCCTTGGCCTGCTCCACCAGCTTTGTAAAGCCTGCGGCGTCGTGGATGGCAATGTCAGAGAGAATCTTGCGGTCGAGCTCAACGCCGGCTTTCTTGAGCCCATTGATGAACTGCGAGTAGCTTGTGTCGTTGAGCTTGCAGGCCGCGGAGATACGGACGATCCAAAGAGAGCGGAACTGGCGCTTCTTCTGCTTGCGGCCGGTATAGGCAAATTTCAGTCCGCGTTCAACCGCTTCCTGGGCTGCCTGATAGAGCTTGGATTTGGTGAGGAAGTAGCCGCTTGCGCGTTTAAGAATCTTCTTGCGGCGATCATTCCGCTTTGTACTGCGTTTTACGCGAGGCATTGGTCTTCTCCATTTTGCGTTCCTGGGTCATTGCGGCTGGAGGCAGGAGGCGCTGTTGCGCTTTAGACCTCTTCACTCGCTCGTCAAGCTTGATCTCTCGCCGGTCAGGACGCATTTCGTGTCCGGCGGGGGCCCTTTCTCCGGCCCGGATGCAAGAGCACCGATCAGGCGTACGGAATCATGCGCGCGACCTTCGCGTAATCGCCATCGGAAACAAGCACGATCTTGCCGAGCTTGCGCTTCACTTTTGGAGATTTGGACGAAAGGATATGGCGCACCTTGGTCTGGCCCCGCTTGATTTTGCCGGTACCAGTCTTCTTGAAGCGCTTTTTCGCGCCCGTATGGGTTTTCAACTTGGGCATTTTCTTCTCGTTTGCTGGACTGGGCTTGGCGGCCCGATCGCAAGCCCCTGTAGAACAGGGGCTTCCCTGCCCCTGAGAGGCTCTCTTGAGTATACAGGAAAGCTCGGTTTGGCTCTAGCCGAAGCTTTCAGGTATGCGCTGTCAGCCTTCCGCAGCCCCCGGACGGTCGTTAAGTCCTCATTCATAGCGGTAAAGCTTTACTCTCTCCGTACTTATCTTGCGGGGGTCGAAGCGCCAGTAGGCTCCCTGGTCGTTTTCGTCGCCATTGAGTCGGCGGCCGGGGATCCATTTGCCGTCTTCGTAGCTTCCTTCGTCGATGGAGGCGATGCCCGCTTTGGACTTGCTCTGGGCGGGGGCTGTGAAGCGGACGCGGAAGCCTTTGCCGACGCCGAGGAACTCATCTGGGCCGGCGGCCATGACGAGGCCGTAACCGGATTCGGCGTTGGATCCAAAGATGGAATCGAGCGAGATGTGGACGGTGTAGCCGCCGATCGTGAATGTCGCGTCAGGGTGCTGGCGATCGAGGATGAAGCCATGGACATCACCGGCAGCCTGGTGCTCGAGCAGCAGCGGAGCAATGGCCTGGATAGCGCGATAGCTCGCGGTCAGATCCTGCTTGGGGTTCATATCATCTTCAATTGCGAAAGGTGAGAAGCCGAAGCCCGCCTCCTCGCCGACGGTGTAGAAGACGTTGGCTGAGCCAGCGTTGCCGCCGCGCGTCTCAGGCATAAAGAGCGGGTTGCCGTCGCGGTGGTAGCGCCGACACCAATCGACGAAGTTGGAGGCATAGAGGTCGGGAGCGTAGAGGTCGATGGCTGATCCGGCGGCACGCCAGATGTCCATGACCCAAGGCTCGGGACCGCCGCTCGGGTAGTTGCCGGGAGCTCCGCCTTCCTCGCCGAGCCAGGTGTTGACGTACATCGGAAGGTCATATGCGGACTTACCGGCGGCGGTGACGGACTGGATGAAGCGGGCATAGTGCCAGGCCATGAAGGCCTCGTCAGCGTGCGGGTTGTCGCCGAAGACCTCGGGCCAGGTGCCGGTGGTCTTGGAGCCTGCCTCGTCCCACAACTCGCGGAGACGCGGATAAAGCGTGTCGTGATGGGCTCTGAGGTAGCGGGTAAGTTCGACTGGGACGGGCGAATTGAATTCGCGATCGGCCGCGGCGGAGCGGTCGCGCGAGTCGCCGAGGACGCCGACTTCGTTCTCGACCTGCATCATGATCACGGTGTGGTCGGTGTCGGCCTGCTTGATGTGCTTCATCAGGGCGGTGAAGGCGCGGGAATCGGCTTTTTGGGTTTCAGCGCCGGCAGGGCTAAGGACCTCGATTTCCCTGCCCTTGACAACGACCCGTGGAAACCGCTTCGTGTCCTGCTTGACCCAGGCGGGCGGGTAGCTGGACATGCCGTTTTTCCAGGAAGCGAGCCAGAGGAAGACGATTTTCTGGTGCGATTCGCGGGCCTGCGCGAGAAGGCCGTCGACCAGAGCAAACTCGTAGTGGCCTTCGATGGGCTCGACGAGTTCCCAACTGAGCGGTGTAATGACAGTATTAAGACCCATGCCGGCCAGACCAGACCACATAGGCTTCATGTAGTCCAGATTGGAAGAGGATGAGTTGTGCAGTTCTCCACCAAGGATGAGAAACGGCTTGCCATCGACGATGAGTTGGGTGGCTGCGCCGCGCTTTTCAAGGTGCGGTACCGTGTTTTGCTGCGCAGTTGTGATTGCAGCGAAAGCGGCGAGAGACAGATTCAGGCCGAAAAACAGGAGCTTTCTCATAGCGGAGGGAGAATATCATGCGAT
>DATJEO010000305.1:0-20898 GCA_035496515.1 Occallatibacter sp. | reverse complement strand
GTATTACACCACGCTGTCGCTCGATCTGCACGATCAGGACCCGTCGGCGATCGATTTCGACGAGATCACGAAGAGGCTGTATACGTCGCTTGTGCCGTGGACATGGCTCGAGGGAAACCGGATGTATGCAAGCTTCGGGCACCTGACCGGGTATTCGTCGAACTACTACACGTACGCATTCGATAAGGTAATTGCGCTGGACTTCTTTGCGCAGTTTGATGCGGCGGACCTGCTGGGGGGAGATGCGGGAGCGCGGTATCGGAGGCTGGTGCTGGAGCAGGGCGGGTCGAAGCCGGGACGGGAGATGGTAAGGGACTTCCTGGGACGGGATGAGGAGTTCGCGGCATTCTCGAAGTGGTTGAACGAGGAGTTCGATCGTCAGTTGATTAGTGCTACGGCGTGAGAGGGAAGCTAGTAGCTGCTAGCTGTTAGCTCGATTGTGAAGGGGCGGGGCTCTGTTCTATCCCACCCTAACCGCAAAGAACGCGTTTAGGATGGGGCACCCAGTGATTGTGGTTGAACGAGGAGCTGGAGGTCTTGATGGAACGGTACAACATTGCGCAGGTGAACATTGGGAAGATCCGGGCGGAGCTCACGGATCCTGTCATGGCTGGTTTTGTTAATCGGCTGGATGAGATCAATGCGCTGGCGGATTCAGCTCCAGGGTTTGTGTGGCGGCTCGCGGGGACCGAGAATAATGCGACGTATCTGCGTCCGTTCGATGATCCGTGGATGCTGCTGAATATGTCGGTGTGGGAGTCGGTGGAGGATCTGCGGCGGTTTGTTTACGAGACATCGCACCGCGAGCTTCTGAAGCAGAGGCACGACTGGTTTGAGAAGTTGACGGATGTTTATGCGGCTCTGTGGTGGGTGCCGGCGGGGCACACTCCGAGCGTGGACGAGGCGAAGCAGAGGCTTGAACATCTGAAGCGAAATGGGCCGACGCAGTTCGCTTTTACGTTCAAGACGGTGGTCGAGCCGGATGAGGATTTCCAGCGGGGTATTGATTGGGGAGCGTTCCGGCCTTGCCCGGCGGTGTGAGCGATGAATGCTGCTGATTTTCGTCGACTGGCCTTAAGTCTTGAAGGTGCGGAGGAGGGGTCGCACTTCGGGGCGGTGGATTTTCGCGTGGGCGGACGGATATTTGCGACGCTCGCGGCGGTAAAGCAGGGGTATGGAAATCTGATGCTCACACCGGAAGAGCAGGCGATGTTTGTCGCAGAGGCGCCGGAAATATTTTTGCCGATCCCGGGCGGATGGGGACGTAATGGGGCGACGCATGTGGTGCTCGCGAAGGCGAGCGAGGATGTGTTGCTGGGAGCGCTGCGAACTGCGTGGCGATTGAGGGTGGAGAAGAATCAGAAGACGGGGCGGAAGAAGAGGTAGTACTTGCGACCGTTGGCCATGTGGTGAACAGCATCGTCCCTACGGGTCTCGATGTGATCTTCCGTTGCGTTCCCCACGCTGAAGCGCGGGGCTAACGAATGCTGCGCCTACGGCGCGGGATGAAGTGTTTTCCCATCTAAACGCAAAAAGCGCGCTCAGGATGGGGCCCCCGGCATGCCTCTTTGTTTCCGAGATTCGTAGATTCTTGTATCCCACCCTAAACGCAAAGAACGCGTTTAGGATGGGGCACCCGGCAGGGATGAGGTCTTTTAATCCCATGTCTCCAACAACGGGAGACATGGGGACCCACAGTTCTTGCTTTCGGATGCTAATCGCGGCGAAGGACGGTCATGGGCTCGATGCTGCTGATGCGGCGGACGGCGAGATAGCCGGCGGAGGTTGCGATAAGGGCCAGCGCGGCGCTGACGGCGATGAAGGTTGCGGGATCGTGTGGCTTGGTTTCATAGAGGATGCTGACGAGCAGACGTGTCAGGCCGAGTGATGCGGCGATTCCGAAGAGGATGCCGAAGCCGGCAAGAATCAACCCGCGGCGGAGAACGAGGTGGATGACTCTGGCGCGCTGGGCACCGAGGGCCATGCGAATGCCGATTTCGCGCGTCCGCTGCTCGACGTCGTAGGAGATGATTCCGTAGATTCCGATAATGGCGAGAAGAATTGCGATGGAGGCGAAGGCGGCCATCACCTGTGTGGCGAAACGGGTGCGCGCTGTCGAATTGGAGAGGAGTGTCTCCATGGGGACGACGTCGGCGATGGGCTGATTCTTGTCAATGCGAAGGACGGTTTGGCGCAGGTCGGGGATGAGGGAGCGCGGATCCCCTTCGGTGCGGATGACGAGAGTCATGAATTGGAAACCGAGCTCGGGATAGGACCAGTAGGCGGTTGGCTTTACGGCTGTGGCGAGACCGGAGTGCTTGACGTCGCCGACGACACCGATGACGGTGCTCGGTTTGTTGTTCCTCTTCATGTAGATGGTGACGCGCTTTCCGAGGGGATTCTCGCCAGGCCAGAGCATCTGGGCCATGGACTGGCTAATGACGACATTGTTCGTAGCCTGGAAGGCTTCACTGCGTTTGAAGGTGCGACCGCTGATGAGCGGGATGCCCAGTGTCTCGAAGAAGTCGGGCTCGACCAGCGAGACGTTAACGTCGGGTTGTTGCGAGATGGGAAGGATGGGGCGGCCTTCGACCTGAACGCCTGTCCCGGCGATGATGCCGGCGAAGGGGAGGAAACCGTCAGCGCTGGCCGAACGAACGCCTGGGATGGCGCGAATCGAATCGAGTAACTGGGCGAAGAACTGGTTCTTCTGTTCGTCCTTCTGATAGCGGGCATTCGGAAACTGGATCCATGCGGTGAGGATGTGGTCGGCGCGGAAGCCGGGGTCGACAGCGATGAGGCGCTGGAAGCTGCGGATGAGGAGGCCTGCTCCCATGAGGAGAACTAGCGCGATGGCGAATTCACTTGCGACGAGGATGCGGCGGGCGAGGCCGCGGCTGTCGCCGGTACGGGCGGCCGTTGCGCCTTCCTGAAGGGGCTCACGGGGAGCTGTGCGCGCGGCGTCGATGGCGGGGATGATACCGAAGAGAAGTCCGGAGAGCAGAGAGGCCGCGAAGGCGAAGGCGAAGACGCGGACGTCGAGGCGGAGGGCTTCGAGAGGGATGAGATTTGCGGGTGCGATGGACTTGAGTACGTTGAGCGAGAAGTAGCCGAGGCCGAAGCCGGCGACGCCGCCGACGAGGGCGAGCAGGGAGCTTTCGGTGAGGACCTGGCGAACGACGCGTTTTGCGCTGGCGCCGAGGGCCATGCGGATGGCGATTTCGTGGCGGCGGGCGGAGGCGCGGGCGAGATTGAGGGTAGCGACGTTGGCGCAGGCGATGAGGAGAACCATGGCGACAGCGGCAAGGAGCAGGCGGAGGCCTTGCGCGACATCGCCGGTGAGCTGCGAGCGGAGCGGAACGAGGTTGACGCTCCAATTCTTCATCGAGGCGGGGTCTTGGGCTTCGAGGCGGGAGGAGAGGCTGAGCATCGATTGCTGTGCCTGCGCGAACGTGACGCCGGGACGCAGCAGGCCGATGGCCTGGAGGAACCGGCCGTGGCTGGCGCGAGTTTCCGGGGAAAAGGTCCACGCGGTCCAGATCTCGGGCTTTTTGCTTGAGAAGGATTGCTGTTTGACGAAGAACTGGAAGCCGTGTGGCATGACGCCGACGACAGTGTAGGGCTTGTCATCGAGGGTGATCTGAGTTCCGAGGACGTTGGGGTTTGAGGCGAAGCGGCGCTGCCAGACTTCGAAGCTGAGAACTGCCACGCGGTTCGAATTGGCATTCCCGTCCTGTTCAGGAACGAAGACCCGGCCGATGGCGGCGTTGACGCCGAGGATGGAGAAGAAGTTTGGAGATACGGATGCGGTTCCGATCTGTTCGGGCACTTCGCCAGAAAGAATTGAAGAGTCGTTGAACATCGCCGCCATGTGATCGAAGACGGTGTTGTCGTGCTGCCAATTGAGAAAGGTTGCGGGGGAGGTGACGTTCTGGCGTTCGCCGTCGGGGAGGCGGTGCTCCCAGATCATGACGGTGCGGTTGGCGTTGGGATAGGGAAGCGGCCGGATGAGTGTGGCGTCGACGACGGTGAAGATGGCGGTGTTGGCGCCGATGCCGATGGCAAGAGTGAGCAAAGAGACCAGCGCGAATCCGCGGTGCTTGAGGAGCATGCGGATGCCGAAGCGGAGGTCCTGCCAAAGGGTCTCGAGTCGGCCGAGGCTGTCCTGTTGGGAGATGTCGCCGAGGATGTTGGTGACGTTGCCGAGCTTGATGTGGGCGGTGCGGCGGGCATCGGCGGGAGACATGCCGCGTTCAATGTTCTCGTTGGTTTCGCGCTGGAGGTGATCTTCGAGCTCGAGTGCGGAATCGGCGCGGCGAGTGCGGCGCTGGAAGAATCGTTTCAACGACATGTTTACTCCCGGACGGGTTTGAGAACGCGGTTGACGGCGCGAACGAGTTCGTCCCAACGACTGGTCTGGCGGGTGAGCTGCTTGCGGCCGACGGCGGTGAGGCGATAGAAGCGGGCTTTGCGATTGTTTTCGGAGGGGCCCCACTCGGAGCTGATCCAACCGCGGTTCTGGAGGCGGTGGAGGGCCGGGTACAAAGAGCCATGTTCAACCTGGAGGACTTCGTCGGAGCGGTGTTCGATGACATGGGCGATGGTATGGCCATGAGCCGGACCGAGGAGAAGCGTCTGCAGGATCAGAAGATCGAGGGTGCCCTGAAGGAGGTCGGCTTCGAGCGGAGGGGCAGCGCGCTTGGGCATTGCGAAAAGTCTTCTCCGGAAGATGATCTGCTGGAAAGTTCCAGAAGATGATCTATGGGAGAGGAATACTCCGGCTTGTGTGGAGTTGGCAAGGGGGATGTGACGATTTGCGTTGGCGGGTCCGAAGGATTGAGGTAAGTGAGAGAAGGGCGCTTGCGCGGGGCGGGCTGCTGCATGACAATGGCGTGCAAGACTCATCCGCCACAATCAGCTACGGCATTCAGAGAATTGAAAGGTTCTTTCATGACAGACAGAGTGCGAGTTGCAGCTCTAGCTTTGATTTTCGCTGCAGGGGTTGGTTCCGCATTATCGCAGTCGGAGAAGAAGACAACGCCTGGAGGCGGGCCAGGCGGGCTGGCGCAGGCGACTTTTGTGACGCACCGGCTGGGGACGGATCATGCCGAAGCCGTGACGACCATGGATATGAATGGCGACGGGTTTCCGGACATCTTGAGCGGAGCGTATTGGTATGAGAATCCCGGAGCGAAGGGCGGCGAGTGGACGCGGCATCAGTATCGCGAGGTGGCGATTACGGGCGAGTTTGTGGCGGATTGCGGGGAATGGGCAATCGATGTGAATCATGACGGCGCGCTGGATGTGGTGACGGCGGCATGGCAGACGAATGGGGTGATTTGGTTTGAGAATCCGAAGCAGGCGGGGGCGGAGTGGAAGAAGCATTTCATCACGGACAGTTACGACACCGAGGGGGGAGTGCTGGCGGACGTCAACGGGGATGGCGTGCCGGATTTGATTTTTGCGCACTACAACCACGCGGGGCTGGTCTGGATTGATTTCGCGGGGGCGGAGCCTAAGGTGCATCGCGTGGGCGACAAGGAGATGGATGGGCACGGGGTGGGAGTTGCGGATATCGACGGCGACGGACTGGCCGACATTCTGACGCCGAATGGATGGCTGAAGCAGGTGGATGCGAACAAGGGCAACTGGGAGTGGCATCCGGACTGGAAGTTGGAGGATGCCGGGTTCCCGATCATCGGCTATGACGTGAATAACGATGGCAAGATGGATTTGATCTACGGCGAGGGGCACAGCTACGGGCTCTACTGGCTGGAGCAGATCGGCGAAGGCGACACACGACACTGGGTTCGCCGGGCGATCGACGAATCGTTCTCGCAGGTGCATGCGCTGAAACTGGTGGATATCGATGGGGATGGCGAGCCGGAGTTGCTGGCGGGAAAGCGGTATCGCGGACACAACGGGAAGGATCCGGGCTCGTACGATCCGCTGGTTGTTTACTACTACAAGATTGACCGCAAGACGGGGGCATTCAGCCGGTATCCGGTAAGCGTGGGTGGAACGGCAGGGGCGGGAACGCAGTTTGTGGTGGAGGATGTGGACAAGGACGGCGATATGGATATCGTGGTTGCCGGAAAGACCGGAGTTCACTTCCTGGAGAATCTCAAGGTCGACCGGGTGCCTAAAGAACAGAGAGAAAAGGAAATCCTGCTGGATAAGAGCTGGCCGTTTGCTGGGGAGGGACAGCAAGTAAAGCAGGAGGACCCACCCGGGACCAAGAAGCCATAAATTGGCGATTATGCAACAACTTAGGAGGAAATTCTCAGAATATCTGAGTCGGCATCCCATGAAGGTGGAGTGAAGAGGCTGAGGTCAGAGGTTGGGATTTCCACAGAAAAGCGAGGGCGGGAAATAAATCTTCTCGCAGGGGGCAACGTTTCACCTCTTCGCGCATCTCACTTAGTAATTAGCAGAGGCTTCCTCGAATTTGGCCCATCCAAGAAAGGTAATCTACTTCCTTTGAGGGTCTGTAACGGACCCCATCTCTCGACCCCTTCAGGACCCCCCTCCTTATACGCCTCTCGAGCGGGCCCGCTGGAAAGCGGGCCCATTCGCTCGTTTGGGGGTAAATTCCACCGCTACAATCGAACCTGTGACGCGGTCCAAGCTTTCTTCGCCCTCCGCTGCTCCATCCGCACGAGCCGAGCAGAATCTTAGGAAGATTGATAAGGTGCTTGCGGATGCGGGATTGGTGCGCAAGCGGCGGAGTTCGCCAGCGGGGATTACGACGCGTATGCGGGGCGCGCGGAGGGATGCGGCTACGAAGGAGGAGCTGGCGGGGGCTGCTCCGGAAGCAAGGCAATTTGAGAATGGCGTGGAGCTGCTTCAGATTCGGCCGTGGATCGAAAACAGAGATCTGAGGAGATGGCTTTGGCACGGATTCAGTACGCGGCGGGGCGGGGTGAGCCGGGCGTATTGCGCTGAGGATGCGGCAGGGGAGCTGAACCTGGGATTTACGGCGGCGGATCGCAGGGATGACGTGGTGGAGAACCGCCGGCGGCTGGCGGAGGCGGTGACCGGGAGCGCGAAGACGCCGATTATAGCGCTGCGGCAGTTTCACTCAAACCTGGTGGTGATAGCGGATAAGAAGGATGCCGGGAGGGAGCGGCCTCGGAAGGCAGACGGGGTGATCTCGGCCGTGCCCGGAGCGCTCGTAGCGATCCAGACGGCGGATTGCATTCCGGTGCTGGTGACAGATCGGCGGCAGAGGGTTGTGGCTGCGTTTCATGCGGGCTGGCGGGGAACGGTGAAGCGGATTGTCGAGCTGGGGGTCGGGCGGATGCGGCTGCAGTTTGGCTGCAAGCCGGAGGATCTGGTGGCGGCGATCGGGCCGGGAGCGGCGCAATGCTGCTATGCGGTGGGAGAAGATCTGCTGTCAGAGTTTGAATCACAGTTCAGTTATGCGAGAGAGCTATTTCGCGAGGTGTTCGATTCGGACCCTGTGCGGACGAAGTATCCCATGCTGTTTTTGACGCAGCGTGCGCCGGGACACTCGCCGATCGGGCCGCAGCTTCATCTCGATCTGAGTGAGGCTAATCGCAGGCAGCTACTTGATGCGGGCGTGGAGCGTTCGGCGATAAGCACCACCGGCGGATGCACGAACTGTCATACGGATTTGTTCTTCTCGCATCGCGGATCGCGAGGACATGCGGGGCGAATGATGAGCGTGATCGGGATCAGGCCTGGGAAATAGAATTCGCCGAAATACATTGAGGATCCTCGTGCAATAAAACCTCACCGGCAGACCGTTGCACCCGCCAGTGAGGTAATCCACGATGCTTGTACGACTATCGCTCTACTGTTCATCGAAACGGAAGTCTCTCGCTATTTTTCGCGAATAAACAGCACGGTTGGAGTTTCGCCTTTCTTTGAACTGACCAGGCGGACCTGCTCTCCCTTGTTGACATCGAAGTGCGACCCATCGACGACACCTTGATACGTCTCGGCAACTGTTTGCGGGTCGAATTTGAATGAATGAACGGCTCCATCCTGTCCGCGAACAGAAATTGTCTGAGTGCGTCCATTCCATTCGGTCACCTCTCCGGTAGCGGACGAGAATGGCCCAGCTCCCAGATTCTTGACTGCCACCGCAGTGCGGTTCTCTTGAACCCCGTAGTAAAAGAGGATCACGTAAGCTCCCTGCTTTTGGAACTCCTTTGCAGCAGTGACTTCATTGGCGACTTTTTTGTCGAATGCGACGCGCGTGCTAGACGGACCCTTCATAGAGAAGATCGCCGGCGAGCCAGTGTCCTGAAACAATGTAATTGTCTGATCCGCAGGATTGATCGAGCTGACTGTGCCACAGAGCGCGTGTACGATTTCCTGCGCCCGAGAAGGAAGGGGCAGGAATACAAGTGAACTGACGAGTATCGAGGGAAGCAGAAGCTTTTTCATGATGGTTTCCTCCAAGGCTTTAATGGTTGATGGCTAAATTCGTTAGACACTCCCAGCATTTGTGAACTGCGGGGGCGGACAGGCTGAAATCCAGGCACGGAGAAACGACAAGAGGCCCACCGGGGGCTTGATCCAGGCATCAGCGAGAGTTGGACGATAAGCGTTCCGAACGAGGACATTGAGTCCACGCCGGGTCAAAGCTCCAAATGCATCTTCGTCGGTTACGTCGTCGCCGAGGTAAGCCATGGCGACTCCTGGTCCCATCTCATTGAGAATCGAGCGAACCGCGTCGCCTTTGTCTTTCACAGCAACGCGGATCTCAATCCCACCGTCGAAGGGTGCAAAACGAAGATCATTCCAATCCGGGATCATGGACCAGATCCGTCGCATTCGCTGCACGACGTGTTCTGAAATCTGCTCCCGGCCGCGCCAATGCACCGCGATGCCGGCGGTTTTGCGTTCTGCAAGATGAGAGAGCCCTTCGCATGCGACCAGATTGCAAGCTGTTTCGACGGCTGCGAGCAGGCGTGCGTCCACCCTGGCGATTTCGTTCGAGCCGTCAGGCCGCATTCTCTCCAATCCATGACAGCCCCATATCTCGATATTGGCCAAGCCCAGCAGTCGGGGAATGTCAGACGCGCGGCGGCCTGTGACAATCGCCAGTCTGGTATCCGTTTCGCGCTGGATACGCTGGAGAGCATCGGGGATTTCCGTATGAGGCAAAGCTTGGGCGGGATTGCAGGCGAAGGGTGCAAGCGTGCCGTCGTAGTCGAGCAGGAGTGCTCGAGATGGTGCATTGCAAAGGGTTGAGAGAAAGCCGGCGATTCTATCGCCTCCCGAAGAAGGCTCGAAGGACTCCCCATTTTCCATTGAACGATTCCCCCTGGATGACGAAGCAAACCTGAGCCAACCAATGGCTGGCTCAGTCTTAACGGATGGGTTTTCGTCTAAGCGGGGAATTGTCCTAGCAGAGCAGGCAGCAGGACTGGTCTAACAATGAGACTTGTTGCCGAGGCTCGCTTACAGACAAGGGTGGGCCAATCGTGGTGGGAACCATAAGGATCTGAAAGCAGATCTCGAATAGACCGGCAATAGAAAACAGTGCCGCGATGAGGCTCAACCATTGCTGTGCCCTGAGCGCCGATGGCTGCAAGTCTAGCGTAGGAGCGATGAGGACAGCGACAACGAACAGAATCACGCAGGCGACCACGGCAATGATCAGCATCCTGTTCATCGTCCCGGAGTATAGCACCCGTACCGGAGAAGGGGGAATCTGCGCGTTAAAGACGAGCGGTAGCCCGCAGAACCGCCCGAAGCAGGAGAGAACTGACGGACAAGGTTGTGAAAGCCGATGCGCTGCTGAGCTGCAGGTGTTCTGAACAACTGGTAAATACATCGCTGCATCGCATTCACCTAGCTGATTGTTGACGTGAGTTAGAAGTGATCAACCGGTATCGAACGAAGTTTAGAGAAATGAAGGGTAAGTAGTTAACGGAGGAGCTTGTACTGAAGCTGACTAACTATGGCGACTATACCCCCAGAGACGGGCTATTCGAGTTTAGATGAAGGTAACGCGGCGGAGTTTCCGATTCCGCCTTCACATCAGATCCCGGCAGAGACCAGTCCCGCCCATTGGAGAAGACCTGCAATGGAGACTGCCCTGCAATGTTACGCAGAGGCGGTGGGGCGGGCGCTTGGAATTGCTTCGAGAACGTACTCACAGTTATTTGATCGCGCACGCGGTTACACGCAGGAGAAGTATTCCCAGGTTGAACGCGAGAGCAAAAATCTAGGAAGACGAGCGCAGGAAAACGCATCGTATGTGAAAGAGAGATATCCGCTTGAGGCACTGGGTGCGATCGCGGCGACAGCATTTGTAGTGGGGATCGGGTTGAGGGTCTGGAGGTCACGGGCGTCATGAATACCGAAGCTAATCACGTGCACAATGGCGTGCACAACGGGATGAACCACGGCATGAACAATGGCAGGACGGTTGGCAGCATCCTTTCGGACACGAAGGAAGAGCTGAAGGAGTTTCTTGAGACACGGATCGCGATGCTGCGGACGGAGCTTGGCGAGAAGGTGGCCATGCTTAAATCGGCGGCGCCGCTGGCGGTCGTGGGGGTTCTCTTCCTGTTGACTGCGTACGCTCTGTTCACGCTGGGGCTGGTGGGCGTGATTGTTGCATTCCTCCCGGAGAATCCGTACCGGTGGTGCATTGCGTTCTTTGCGATGGCGGTACTGTGGGGGATTGTGGGCGGAATTTGCGCCTACATGGCAATGCGTGAGTTCCAGGTGAAGGAACTGATGCCGAAGAGGACGATGCAGGTGCTGAAGGAAGACAAGATGTGGCTGCAGTCCGAGGTAAGGAGTCGCGTATGAGCATTCAGCCGGTCGACGATCTTGCATTGAAGGCAATCGAGCAGCGGCACCAGTTGCACGAGCGCGCGGAGGAACTGAAGGGAAAGATCCAGGTGACGCGTGAAAGGCTGGATATCAAAAGGAACGCGCGCGAGCGATTCACGAGTGCGGCCGTCGTTGTGGCGGCTGTGGGGTTATTGACAGGATTCGCAACGGGCGGAATGTTTACGCTGCGATAGGAGCGGGGAGCGACGGACCATGGCAATGCTGAATACAGTTGCGAAGGCAATCACGAAACCGATGCCACGGATGATTTCGCCGAAGTCGCACTCCATGCTGGATTACGTAACGGCGGGCGTGTTTCTAGCGGGCGCGGGTTTCTTCTGGCGGCGGAACAAAAGGGCGGCGATTGCATCGCTTATTTCGGGAACGGCGGTGGCGGCGGTGAGCGCGCTGACGGAGTATCCGGGAGGAGTGAACGGCGTGTTCGGGCTGGAGAGGCACCGGAACATCGAGGTTGGGCTGGCCGCGATGATTGCGACGATGCCGGCGTTCTTTTCGTTCGAAGACGAGCCGGAGAAGAATTTCTTCCGCATTCAGGGAGTTCTGATGACGTGCATCAGCGAGCTGACGGATCTGAATCATCCTCATGAGCCGCACGCGGAAGTAGAGAAGCGTGAGTGGGTGCGAGGAGAGAACCAACAGCCGGTAGAAGCGGTTTGAGGGCTCCCCATGGCTTCGCTCTGGAAACTTGGCGGATTGACGCCGTTGAAATTGGCGCAACTTGGGATCAAGAAAGTTGACGAGGATGAGCTGTCGAATCGATCGGCGGCGTTGTCGTACTACTTCATCCTGGCGCTGTTCCCAATGTTTTTGTTTCTGGTTTCGCTGATTGGATTGATTGCGGGACACGCGTCGGAGATGCGGGAGAACATCGTTGCTGCCATTGGGCATCTGGCGCCGGGATCGGCGTCGGGGCTTGTGCAACAGGTGGTGCACCAGACGGTTTCAAACAGCGGAGGCGTGAAGCTGGCGGCGGGTCTGCTGGGCGCGCTGTGGGCCGCATCGGGCGGCATGGGCGCGGTGGTTACTTCGCTGAACGTGATCCACAGGGTGAAGGACAAGCGCCCGTGGTGGAAGCAGAAGCTGACGGTGGTGGGACTGACGCTGGCGCTGGCTCTGCTGATCCTGGTGGCCTCCGCGCTGGTGCTCTATGGGGGGAAGATCGGGGAGTTGATTGCGGCGCGCGTGGGCGTGGGTAAGGCGTTTGGGATTTTGTGGCCGATTGTGCAGTGGCCGCTGACGTTCTTCGCGATGTTCCTGTCGTTCTCGATCATTTACTACTTCGGGCCTGATCTGGAAGAACGAAAGTGGTACTGGGTGACGCCGGGATCGGCAATTGGCGTGGTGCTGTGGCTGGTAGCGTCAGTTGGATTCAGGATCTACCTGCACTTCTTCAACACATATAGCGCGACGTATGGTTCGCTGGGTGCTGTGATCATTCTGATGCTGTGGCTGTACATCACGGGTTTCGCGATTCTGGTGGGCGGTGAGATGAACTGGGTCATCGAGAATCAGGACAAGACGGAGACGGCATTCGAGGATGAGAAGCGCCGGCTTGAGGCGCATTACGAAGCGGCATAAGAAATGTTGTGAGGCAGCATCATCTTACTCGATGAGATCGGACTGCTGCGGACCGAGCACGATGTTCGCGTGATAGTCGCGATGGGTCAACAGCCCTTTCTTTCTTGTGGAGATCGGGATACTTTTCTCAACCCCTGTGGTGTTCACATACAATGTCCGACCATCGATGATCCGTGCGTAGACGCCCTCGGGAGTCTCGGGCCCCCGCTGGATGCCGGTAATGGCATACAGGTGCCGGAGCACCTGAGCGATGGCCGATACTTTTGATTCCGTCGCCAGGTAGATCGCGCGACCTTTGCCGAAATTGTTGATGGTGATTGCGGGCGTGCGGTCGGCTGTGTTGGAGAAGCGAGCGAGGACCTCAGCTGTTGAGGGCTCCAGTACCTCATAGAAACGGACGCCGGTATCGATTGTCTGACCATCGAGTTGAAAGTGCAGAGCTGAATTGGCGTGGTAAAAGGCGTTGGTCTTGAGGCCGAAGACATCGCTCAAGCGGCCGGGGAGTGGTGTGTCGAACCAGAAGCCGTGCTCGTCGACCTTGGCGGAGTAGGCGGTGATGAGAGCGGTGCCGCCGTTGCTGACGAAGTTTCGAACTGCGCCGGCGCTTGCGGCGTCCATGACGTAATCAGCAGGGATGACGAGGAGTTTGTACGGCGAGAGGTCCGCGTGTGCGAGGTTGATGATGACGGTGTCGATGTTGTCGCGGAAGAGGGGCTCGAATGCTGCCTGGACCTGCTCGGTATACGGCGTCTTGAAGTATTGGAGCGTGGTGTTGGATGGGCCATTGGGGTGCGAAGCGATGAAGGAATCGAATGAGTAGGCGATGGCCACCTGCGGATGCGTATAGCGCGGGAAGCCGAGCGCGGCGAGCTGCTTGAACTCGGATGCGATGCGGGCGAACTCGTCGACTTTCCAGGACGGAGTATTGTCGTGGTCGAGGAGCCCGAAGAGAGCCTGTTCTTCGCCGCCACGGTGGCTGTTGAATGTCCATGCGAGCGTACCTTGCGCGCCAAGGAGCAGGCCGAGATAGGCGTACATGCGGCTGCGTCCGGGAGTTCCGTAGAAACCGCCTCCGCCGGCGGTGAACTCGTTGAACCAGATGGGAGTGGGAAGGTCCCCTTTGATCTGGAGCGCTCCGAATGCGCCACTGATGGGATCGCCGGGGTAAAAGCCTTCGGCTGGATACGAGACGTAATTGCGGTAGGTGCTCAGATAATCGAAGCCCTTGCGTGAGGCGGTATCCCAGAGGTTCGAGATGGAGGGGAGATTGGGCGCGTTGCGCTGGCGGATGGCGTCGAGTTCCTGAAGACGTGCGATGGTGACATCGGACCAGTAGCGGTGGAGGTCGAGGTAACGCTCGGCAGGGCCGGGGCCATCTGCGAGCGGGAGATCGACGTCGTCGAAGGTGTTTAGACGTCGGGACCAGCGCTGAGTCGCCCAAGCTTTATTGAGTGCGCCGATGGTGCCGTATCTCTTTTTGAGCCAGGCGATGAAGCGCTGCCGGTCCGCTTCCGAATAGGACATAAAGCCGTTACCGATTTCGTTGTCGTAGCCGATGGCGATTACAGCGGGATGATGAGCGTAGTGTTTTGTGATCGCGTCGGCGAAGATGCCTACTTCGCGAACGTAATCGGGATCGCTGATGTTGTCCATGTAGCGCTCGGCAGGCGGGAGGCGCGTTCCGTTTTGCGAAGTGATATCGACACCAGGGTAGGCGCGATGAAGCCAGATGGGAGCGGGCAGCCCGGGAATGTCGAGAATGACGCGAATCCCGGCGGCGTGCATCTTGTCCATGATGCTGTCGAACCAGGCGAATTCGAACTTGCCTTGTGAGGGCTCGAAGGAATCCCAGGACAGATCGCCCATGCGGACTACATTGAAGCCCGCACGCTTCATGATGGCGATGTCGCCATCGATCTCTTCGGGTGAACGGTCGACGGGCTGGTAGCAGGTTCCGACGAAGAGCTGACCTGGGCCGGGCCAGTCGGGGTGGACAGGGGATCGCTGAGCGCTCGAGACAGCGAATAACAAGAAGGGAAGCAGTAAACAAGAGAGCGATTTCGAGACCGATAGAGAGTTGCAGCTTTTCATGATGGCCTTGTGGGTGGGGCAATGAATTCTCTACCAGAGGATATACGCTGGTCTTCTAATTGGAAGCTGTGGTTGCAATGAAGTTTCCGCGACGGGTCTGTAACTTTCTTTGCGCGGCCTCGCTCAAAGTTTTGCCGGTAAGAAAACACTGGCGCATTGAAACCATGCGCCATCCCAGAAGAGCGGAGGTCGAGGTGAGTGTTGCAACTGAAGTGAAGCGGATCGAGACGGTGGGACTGCTGGAGAGAACGGGCAGGGCGGTGTCGCGCTATGGATTGGCGATCATTCTGCTGCTGATTGGGCTGGCGAAGTTTACGCCGGAGGAGGCCGCGGGAATTCAGCCCCTGGTGGTGCATAGTCCGCTCATGTCGTGGATGTATGCAGTGCTTTCGGTTCGCGGAGTATCGAACTTGATTGGATGTATCGAAATTGGGATCGCGGTGTTGCTGTCGTTGCGGCCCGTCTCGGCGAGGCTCTCATTCGTGGGAAGTGTTGCGGCGATTGTGACGTTTGTTCTGACAGCGAGTTTTCTGCTTTCGACGCCGGGAGCGATCCAATTGGGCAGCGGGATTTCGGTCCTTGGGGCGGCGGGGCAGTTCTTGATTAAGGATCTTGCGCTGCTGGGTGTTGCGCTGTGGACTGCGGCGGAGGCGTTAAGAGCTTGCCGAGATGGACGAAATGTACGTTTGGCGGATGCGTGAGACGCCATCCCCCAGCGAATTGATAGAGTCTTGGAGAGACTTTGCTGGGAGTGGAGATGGCTGAGAAGAAGACAGAAGTTTCGGCGGCGACGAATAGAAGAAGTTTCTTGAAGAGCTCGGCGCTTGCTGCGGTTGCGACGTTGGTAGATGCGAAGCCGGTGCTGAGTGCCGGGGTGAGCGCAGCAGATTCGGTAGCGGGTGGAGGAAGCACCTCGGCGGCAGGGCGTGCTGTCGATCTTGCGAATGTACTGCAGGGGACGGATTCGACGCATGCGTTTTCGCGTGGAAACACGCTGCCGATTGCGGCGATGCCGTTTGGGATGGCGCACTGGACGCTGCAGTCGGAGGCGCGCAGCCCGTGGATGTTTCAGCCGGGAGCGAGACGACTGCAAGGGTTTCGCAGCACGCACCAGCTGAGTCCGTGGCTCTCGGATTATGGAGAGGCGCTGTTTCTGCCGTTTTCGGGTGAGCCGAAGCTGGAGCCAAATGCGAGCAGTTCCTCGTGGAGACCGGAGGATGCGGTGCTGCGGGCCTACTCGTTCAAGCTCTCGCTGCTGCGATATCAGGTGGATGCGGAGTTGGTGCCGACGACGCGATGTGCGGTGATTGCGGCGACGAATGGCAGCGGGCTTGCATCGGGGTTTCTGATCGAAGTGCCGAAAGGCGCAGAGCCGGTGGATCGCGACGAGGCGAGGCATACCGTGCGGTTCAAGTCGACGATCAACGAGGGCGGGGTTCCAGCGGGCTTTGCGACGTACTATGTGGTCCGGTTTGCGGAGGCGTGGCAGGGGCTGGATGCGAAGGCCGAAGCAGGGCGTTTGTCGATCGTGGCGCGATTCGGGAATGCGAAGAACGTCGAGGCGCGGATTGCGACTTCATTCATTTCGTTTGAGCAGGGGGAGAAGAATCTTGATCGAGAGTTAGGGACGAAGCCGGTTGAGCAGGTGCGCGAGGAAGCAAAGGCCGAATGGGCGAAGCACTTCGAGAGGATGCAGATTGAGGGCGGAACGGACCGGCAGCAGCGGACGTTCTACTCGTGTTTGTACCGGGCTCTGCTGTTTCCGCGGACATTTCATGAGCTGGATGATGCGGGGAGGCCGCAACACTACAGCGCGTATAACGGCAAGGTTGAGCCGGGCATAATGTATGCGGATCACGGGTACTGGGACGTGTATCGCGCGTGGTATCCGTGGATGTCGGTCGTGTTTCCGGAGCGGCTCGGGGAGATTCTGCAGGCGTGGGTGAATGCGTATAAGGAGGGCGGATGGCTGCCGCAGTTTCCGGCACCGGGGTATCGCGCGTGCATGACGGGGAGCCTGATCGATTCATTGTTTGGCGAGGCAGCGGTCAAGGGGATTAAAGGATTCGACCTGGCGGCCGCGTATGAAGGGCTGAAGAAGCATGCGACACAGCCGGGAGATCCGGACAAAGGATTCGGGCGGCGCGGTGTTGAAGACTATCTGAAGCTGGGATACTGCTCGGTGGACAACGTGGACCAGGCAGCGGCGGAGACCGTGGATGCGGCGTATGGCGACTTCTGCATTGCGCAAGTGGCGAAGGCTTTGGGACATGATGATGACGCGGCGATGTTCATGAAGAGGTCGCAGAACTGGAAGAACATCTTCGATGCTGGGACGGGATTTTTCCGCGGCAAGCATGCGGATGGCGAGTGGCTGGAGCCGTTCGATGAGATGCAGTGGGGGAATCCGTATGTGGAGGGAGCAGCGTGGCAGCACCGCTGGGATGCTCCGCACGATGTGGATGCGTTGTTCGCGGCGATGGGCGGCAAGGAGAAGGCAGCTGCGGCTCTGGAGAAGATGCTGACGATGGAGTCGGTGTTTCACGTGGGCGTGTACGGGCAGGAGATTCACGAGATGTCAGAGATGGCGGCGGTGAACTTCGGGCAGTACGACCATGGGAACCAGCCGGTGCATCACGTGCTGTATCTGTTTGCGCTGGCGGGGAGGCAGGACCGGACGCAGTACTGGGTGAAGCGCGTAATGGAGGAACTGTACTCGCCGGAGTCGTTCGCGGGTGACGAGGATACGGGCGCGATGGCGGCGTGGTATCTGATGAGCGCGATGGGGTTTTATCCGGTGTGTCCAGCGAAAGGGGAGTATGTGCTGGGGCGGGCCTTCTTCCCGGCGATGACGGTGAGGGTGGGCGAAGGGAAGACGTTGCGCATTGAGAATCGGGCGACGAGTGGCACGCATCCCAGGTCTCAAAATCGAGACCTGGGGCACCCACCTGCCTTGA
Source organism: Occallatibacter sp. (assembly GCA_035496515.1). Classification (GTDB taxonomy): domain Bacteria; phylum Acidobacteriota; class Terriglobia; order Terriglobales; family Acidobacteriaceae; genus Telmatobacter. The sequence continues at coordinate 3,430 of DATJEO010000305.1, read as the reverse complement.
ATGGGAAGAGCATCGAAGGGCCGGTGGTGGGGCATGCCGCGCTTACGGCGGGTGGGCATCTGGTGTTTGGGTGAGGAGCGTATTCTGACGCTCCCCTAAATTCGATTGAATGCTTGAATTTTGGCGTGATAGAGTATGGCAACTTTCCTGTCCTTTATCGGTTTCGCAATTCTCCTTTGAATTGAATGAACGAATTTGGAGGTTGTCGAATGGCTTCTGTGAGCCAGCAGGTGGTTGCGCGTCCGGTGTCGGGCATTGCGAGTCGGAATGGGCTGATCGACCGGTACTTCTACTTCTTGCTTTCCCTTATCGTTGCGGTGGTAATCGTCGCGGGGTTCAGCAAGACAGTTGGGCCGGGGCTGGTCCATGCAACGCCGGGGCGGCCTGTGCTGTTGTGGATGCATGGGGCGGCGTTCTCAGCGTGGGTGGTGTTTTTCATTCTGCAGTCAGGGCTGGTGCGGATTCGGAAGGTCAGCTTGCATAAGCTGCTGGGCTGGTTCGGGGCGGCGCTGGCGGCGCTGATGGTGATGCTGGGCTGCGTGGTGTCGGTAGTGATGGGGCGCTTCGATGCGCTCGTTCTGAAGGCGCCGGATCCGGCGTTTCTCAGCGTGACGTTCTGGGACATGTTCGCGTTCGGAACGCTCGTGGCGTTGGCGATTCTGTGGCGCGGTAGGCCGGAGATGCATCGTCGGCTACTGGCGCTGGCATCGTGCAGTTTGCTGGATGCGGGGTTTGGGCGTTTCCCGTATGTGTTCAACCACAATCTGTTCTATTTGTGCATGGATGGAGTGATGCTGCTGGGAGTGGCGCGGGATCTGCTGGTGGATCGGCGGGTGCACAAGGCGTATGTGTATGCGTTGCCGGTGCTGGTATTGGGGCAGAATCTGGCCATCTATTTGTGGAGAGCGCAGCCGGGGTGGTGGTTGGCGATGTGTCGGGAGACACTGGGGATTTAGGGTCGTGCTAGCGGATTAGAGTTCTGTCCCAGGTCTCATTCCGCGCGACTGAACGAGACCTGGGCCCTGTTTGACGCTTTATCTGTATACGAGTCTATTTAGCGATTGAAGTTTACGACCGCGGTTCCGCAGCCGACCTTTTCGATCCAGACATTCTGCACGCCGGGAGTTTCGGGGTCGAGATCCTTGCTGGATACGATCATCTTCCCGGTGAACGACTCATCGTTGCCGTCGCCAGCACGATAGAAGTCGGCTAACAGCACGACAGTATCCGGCGTTGCGCCGCCAGGTGAGGTGTTCGCGGTCTTAAGAGGCTCGCTTGCTGCTCCCGTGCACTTGAATGTGGTTGAAGTCAACAGGCTCGCTGTATCCCACCGTACGCCCTGACCGGAAAGGCAGCCCGTGAGAGGGCCTTGATTGACGTCTTCAAGGCATCCGAATCCTCCAGCAGATTTTACAAATCCAGTGGCAAGATTGAAGGCACCGCCCCCGGTCAGCCTGGCAGCTCCTGTAGGAAAGCCAGAGATTTTAGTGCCGTTGAAGCCAAATGCGTTGTTGCCGTCGGTATTTTGTGCAGATGCAGAGGGGCCAAGCAGAAGCGAGGCGGGAAGAAGAGAGGCGATTGCCAAGGCGGCTGCTGCCAGGCGCGTGATCTTTTTATGTGAATTGTGCAGTTGGAGGAAGTTGCGATTCATCTCTTTCGGGTTCTCCAGTTTCTTGGTGACTTGCGATTGTTGGAGATGTGAGTGCAGGTTGTCGCTGATGACTACACATCGAGGCTGGTCTTTGTGTGAGCCCGTGAGCCCGTCTTTAAAGCCTGATTAGAGCATCGCAACGCGTTCTGCTCGTCACGGCTTTGTCAAAGGCTGGTCATTGTCTGAACGAGGCTCGCACTCTGCTCGTTGTATGAACGCGCTCGTTCAGATGGTGACTTTTGCATGACAGTGCCTTGACAAGCGAGTTGCTCTTCGACTTCACACTTGTACATGTCGATGATTGATAGTTCCGTTCAGTCCGTGTCTCTCGAGCTGCGCAGCGCATGGATTCTCAGGAAGATATGCGACGTCGAATCCATTTGAGAGATGCGGGGTGAAGAAGGGAAATGAAGTTATCACGTGAGTTCCTATGGTCGACGGTTGTGGTGGGAATCGTCGTGTTCTCTCATCAAGGCGTTGCGCAGGCAGGCGAGTTTGTCCAGCTTAAGCAAAGTGATGGCGCTACCGTGCGGGCGTTTGTGGCCGGGCCGGCAGACTCCAACGCCGGCGTTTTAGTTGTTCACGACTACTTTGGGATTTCGGATGCCACGAAGGAAGCCGTTGAACGCCTCGGGGCGCTCGGATATCGCACGATGGCCGTTGACCTGTACGGCGGGAAGTCGGCAAGCAAGCATGAAGATGCAGTCGCGTTGATGCAGAGCCTAGACCCGAAGCTCACGGACAACGTGTTGCAGACCGGGGTTGATCAGTTGAAGAAGCCGGGAAGAAAGATTGCGACGCTTGGCTTCAGCATGGGCGGACAGCCGTCCCTGCTAGCGAACCTGAACGATCCAGATGCGGTGAGCGCGACGGTGATGGTATACGGATTCGGTTTCGACAAGCTGGAGACTAGCCGATTGGAAAGGCTGAAGAGCCCTGTACTGGTTGTCAGCGGAGCCGAGGACAGTGGAGCAGTGCAGGCGGCGACCGGGTTTCTGGCGAATATGAAGACGGCCAATCGGCAATGCGAGATGTTCATCTACCCGGGTGTCGATCATGGTTACGCTCAGCCGCTGTTCAATGGCGGAAAGAACTTCAGCCCCGAGGCGGTTCGGGCGACCTGGGTTGTTATCGATGATTTTCTCGACAGCCATTTGAAAAGATGAAACCGGGATGAGACAACAGCGAGTTCATCGTCAATCATGTTGAGAAATGAAAAGGCGGACCTTGCGGTCCGCCTTTTGCTGCTGATTGGATAACTGTTATGCCTTGGCGAGGGCGGGGCTTGCTTGTCCCAGCTTCTCGGCGAGGAGTTCATGGGCGTGGGCGAGGAACTCTTCGGTTTTGATCTTGCCTGCGTCTACGTCGGCGAGGATTGCCTTTTGTGCGAGGTATTCCTTGTTGACGATGCCGGCCTTGGACTGGAGCATGCGCCATGCCTTGCGGCGTTCGACGCAGAACATGACCAACTGACGGCTGAGAGCGCGATACTCGATCTTTCCGTTCTCTTCGTACTTGATGTAGACGCCGAAGTCGGGAATGAAGGAGCGGTGCTCAGGCAAGAGGTAACGCCGGTAGACGACATCCTGCTGCGTGATGCGCACCAGCATGTTGTCGAGCGGGATGAGCTTCTCAGCCTGCTCGGGCTTGATCTTCTTGAGGTGGTTGCGGAAGCGGGCTTCCGTTGTGCACCAGTGGGCGACGGTGTAGCGCATGGTTTCGCCCGTGGACTTGAGCTTGGTCTCGTACCAGTCGAGTTCCTTGCTTGGGTTGCCGGTA
>DATJEO010000304.1:0-5621 GCA_035496515.1 Occallatibacter sp. | reverse complement strand
CTCATGAAGCTTCAGCAGAAAATCTCGAAGCAGGCCAAGCAGCAGTGGGTAGGCCGCGAACTCGTCATCCTCGCTGAAGGCGAGAGCTCCGAGACCGAACTCCTCTGGGAGGCGCGTACCGAGTTTCACGCCCCCGAGATCGACGGCAAGGTCTACATCAACGACCTCGGTGACCTCAACACTCTCGAAGCCGGAAAATTCTACCGCGCCGAAATCACCGAGGCCCACGACTACGACCTCGTCGCCCGCATCACCTCCGGCCCACTCTGATAAGACGCCTCTGAACACAGCGGGTGGTCCATCCTTGCGACAAGCTTTTCGTCGCAAGGGTGGGAACGAGAATCCCCGCAAACGTTAGGATATTCAAAGAGACACTTCGCCTCTCAACGGCGGGTGCCCCATGTCTCCCGTCTTCGAGAAATGGGAGACTCCAAAAACGATTCGATATTCATGGAGACGCTCCGCCCTCTCAACGACGGCAGGTGCCCCATGTCTCCCGTCTTTGGAGACATGCGAGACTCCAAAAAACGTTACGATATTCATAGGGACGCTCCGCCCTCTCAACGACGGCGGGTGCCCCATGTCTCCCGTCTTTGGAGACATGGGAGACTCCAACAAACGTTACGATATTCACAGAAACGCTCCGCCACCCAACGACGGCGGGTGCCCCATTCTTGCGACAAGCTTTTCGTCGCAAGGGTGGGAAACGAGAATTCTCACAGACATGGCCCCAAAGAAAAAATCCGCAAAGGTTCTCAAGTGCCCCACATGCGGCATGATCGTCACCGCGAAAGACGAAGACTTTCCCTTCTGCAGCGACCGCTGCCGCAAAATCGATCTCGGCAAATGGGCCATGGGCGTCTACAAGATCAGCTCACCTGTACTCGACCCCGAGGTTCTCGAAGACCTCGGCGAACTCGGCCGTCGTGGCAACAATCACGATGACGAATAGCTCGAGCGCCATCCCGGCACCCCAGCCCAAAACCCGCACCCTCTGGGCCTGGGCCATCGCAACCTTCTTCGGTGCTGGCCTCGGCAAACCCGGCCCCGGCACCTACGGCTCAGTCGCCGCCATGCTCCTCTGGGCACTCGCCGGAATCGGCCTCCACGCTTCCCCACAAACTCTTCTGATCCTGCTTCTCGCCGGGATCGTTCTCTCTATCGCCCTCGGCGTCCCTGCCGCCACCATCGCCGCCCGGGAGAGCGGCCGTCACGACCCCGGCTTCGTCGTCATCGACGAAGTAGCCGGCCAGTGGATCACCCTGCTCTTCAGCCCCGCCGACTGGCGTCACGGCCTCACCGCCCTCATCCTCTTCCGCCTCTTCGACATCACCAAGCCATTCCCTGTCCGCCGCCTCGAACGCCTCCCCGAAGGCTGGGGCATCGTCTTCGACGACGTCGCCGCCGGCCTGTATGCTTTGGGTGTAGCATCGCTTCTGCGTCTCTGGATTCACTGAGAACTGAAATGCCCCGTACGAGCATCCAATCCGACCGGGAAGAGATGACACCGGAACCCCATATCGAAGAAGTCGTGCCCCCGGCAGCTCTGCCCAAAGGCGAAGTCGAACTCCACGGAGAGAACCTTGGCCCCACGCCCAACGGCCCGCCAGTCGTTGTCCTCGGCACGCATCATGCCATGGTCCTCATGAGCCGCCCTGGCCGCATCGCCTTCCGCGTCCCCGAAAGCGCTACCACTGCTCTCGTCGAAGTACGCACCCCCACCGGCGTCAGCAACGGAGCTCAGCTGAAAATAGCCCGGGAGCTCTCCAGCGGACTGCACCCGGTGACCAGCCCGGCTGTAAGCCGCTCTGGCATGATCTACGCCACCATTTCCGGCCAACGCGGAAAGCAGACTCCCGTCTCCGTCGTCCGCGTAAGCCCCGATGGCCGCGGTACTCCCTTCGTGACAGGAATCCTCAACGCCACCGGTTTAGCCTTCAGCCCCGAAGGTGATCTCTTCGTCACCTCCCGCGCTGAGGGCAACGTCTACCGCATAGATGGCGCTGGCGAATCCACCCTCTACTCAGAAGGTATGGGCGTCGCCACCGGCTGTGTCTTCGACGCCCAGGGCAATCTCTTCGTCGGCGATCGCAGTGGAACCATCTTTAAGATCGACCGCGACCGCAAGATCTTCGTCTACGCCACCCTGGAACCCAGCGTCTCCGCATACCACCTCGCCGTCGACACCGAAGGCACGCTCTACGTCACCGGCCCCACTCTCTCTTCCAACGACGCGATCTGGGCCATCAACACTCATGGTGAGTCCCGCCCGTGGTATCGCGGTCTCGGCCGCCCGCAAGGGCTGGCACTCGCGTCGAACGGCGACGTTTACGTCACTGCAAGCCTCCATGGCCGTCGCGGTCTTGTGCACGTCACGCCATCCGGCGAAGCCACGCTCGTTGTCGCAGCTCCCAACCTTGTTGGTGTCGCGTTCTCGCCGCTGGGCTCCACAATCCTCGCCGATGGCGACGCAGTTTATGATGTGGAATTGGGAGTAGAAGGCATGACGGTTTTCTAGCCCGCCTGCTACCGGCTGCAAGCTGCTGGCTACCGGCTTCCACACACATCTGATCCATCACCGAATAAACTAGAGCTGAAGGCTAGAAGCTAAAGGCTGCTTTTCATGAAATCCGAAATCATCGCAGTCGGCTCCGAGATGCTGACGCCCTTCCGCCAGGACACCAATTCCCTGTACCTCACCGAGAAGCTCAATGAGCTTGGCGTCACCGTCGGCTTCAAAACCATAGTTGGCGACCGCCGCAAGGACCTCGTCGGCGTCATCAAGACCGCTCTCTCCCGCACCGACATCCTCATCCTCATGGGCGGTCTCGGACCCACAGAAGACGACCTCACCCGCGAGTCAGTCGCCGAAGCGCTCTCCATCCGCCTCAAGCGCGACGCGCAGCAGGTTGCCGCTCTTCACACCCGCGCCGCCGCATGGCGGATCTCGATGCCCGAGAACAATCTCAAGCAAGCCGACCTCATCGAAGGCGCGCAGTTCCTTACCAATCCCAATGGCAGCGCTCCCGGTCAGTGGCTCGAAACCACATACTCCGGCTTCCGCAAAATCATCATGCTCGTGCCCGGCCCTCCGCATGAGTGCAAGCCTCTCTTCGACACCGAGTGCATCCCGCGCCTCCGCGAGATCCTCCCGCTACGCTACATGGCGAAACGAACGCTCAAAGCCGCCATGATCCCCGAGTCGCAGGCCGACAAGCTCCTCGCGCCCATCTACACCACATACACCGACGTTGAAACCACCATCCTCGCCCACGCCGGCGACATCCAGCTCACCCTCATCTGCACCCACCGCAACAAGGAACTCGCCGAAAAGCGCGTCGAAGAACTCGCCACCAAACTCGAAGAAGCACTCGACGACTGGATGTACTCCGCCGAAGGCGAATCGCTCGAGCAGATCGTCCTCTACTACCTCGGACTACGCCAGGCCACGCTCGCCGTCGCCGAAAGCTGCACCGGCGGCATGATCGCGCAGCGCGTCACCTCCGTCCCCGGCAGCTCGCGTTCCTTCCTCGGCAGCGTCATCGTCTACTCTAACGAGCTCAAAACGCAATTTGCCGACGTTCCGGCCGACCTCATCGAGAAGCACGGAGCCGTCTCCTCTGAAGTCGCCCAGGCCCTCGCTGAAGGCATCCGCAAAAAGACGGGAGCCACTCTCGGTCTCGGCATCACAGGCATCGCCGGACCCGGTGGCGGCACCGAATCCAAACCCGTCGGCCGCGTCTACATCGCCGTCAGCGACGCAACCACCAACGAATCCTTCGAGCGCAACTTCCGCGGCGACCGCAACCGCATCCGCGAGTGGGCCAGCCAGCAGGCGCTCGACATCGTCCGCCGCAAGCTGATGTAAAAACGGTCGGTCCTTCATCCAATGGGTGCCCCATTCTAGATTCCTCGAAAGAACAATTTAGGGTGGGAACGAAGAATCGGGGTGCCCCATGTCTCCCGCCTTTGGAGACGTGGGAAACGAGAAACTCCGCTCTCACGACCGCACCCTTCAAAGGCGGACGTCGGGATTTTCACGAATCTCCAACTCCCCGCCATTTATCTTCTCTACTAGGCCCAGCCTCACCTCAGCCGAACTGAACGGAGACTTCCCCGATGCCTCTGCCCAATGACGAACGCGTAGTCGCCCTCGCCAACGACCTCCTCGCGCAATTCCACAAGATCTTCGGACCGCACCCCGGCTTCCGTCCCGCCCACGCCAAGGGACTCATGCTCAGCGGAACCTTCAAGCCCGCATCCGCTGCCAAGTCCCTGACCAAGGCTCCGCACATCCAGCGCGAATCCACTCCCGTCACCGCGCGCTTCTCCAATTCCACGGGCCTCCCTGAGATCCCCGACAGCAAACCCGAAGCCAATCCGCGCGGCCTCGCCATCCGCTTCTATCTCGCCGACCACGTCCACACCGATATCGTCAGCCACTCGACAGACGGCTTCCCGACGCGCGACGGATATGAATTCCTCGAGTTCCTTCGCGCCGCGGCCGCAAGTGGTCCCGAGGTCCCCTCACCCAAACCGATCGAGAAGTTCCTTGGTGAACATCCCGCCGCTCTCCGCTTCGTGCAGACACCCAAGCCATTCCCCTCCAGCCTTGCACGCGATACCTACTTCGGGGTAACCGCGTTCAAGTTCACCAACGCAGCCGGCGAAACCCGCTTCGGCCGCTATCGCATCATCCCCGAAGCCGGCAACGACTACCTCGCTGACGACAAGATTCGCGAGAACCATCACTACGAAGAGCTCGAGCATCGCGTCAGGCAGTCGCCCATCCGCTTCAAGATCTATGTCCAGATAGCGGCACCAGGCGACGTCACCGACGACGCCACCATCCACTGGCCCGAAGATCGCGAACTCATCGAATTCGGCACCCTCGAACTCAATCGCATTCTGCCCGACAGCCTAGTCCAGCAGAAGCACATCATCTTCGATCCCATCCCCCGCGTCGAAGGAATCGAACCCTCCGCCGACCCCCTCCTCGAACTCCGCGCCGCCATCTACCTCATGAGCGGCCGAGAACGCCGCTCCGCCAAGGCCTGACAGCAGTTTTCTCTTTCATCAGCATTGTGGGGTGACCCATTCTAAGTCAGACCAATTTAGGGTGGGAACAGGGATGCGCCAATCTCACTTCAGAAATGCTGGGTCGAACATGTGGGTGCCCCATTCTAAATTGGTCGTCAGACCAATTTAGGGTGGGAACAGGGATGCGCCAATCTCCCTTCAGAAATGCTGGGTCGAACATGTGGGTGCCCCATTCTAAATTGGTCATCAGAACAATTTAGGGTGGGAACAAAGACGCTCCGATCTCACTTCAGAAATGCTGGGTCGAACATGTGGGTGACCCATTCTAAATTGGACGTCAGACCAATTTACGGTGGGAACAGGGATGCGCCAATCTCACTCAGAAATGCTGGGTCGCACATGTGGGTAACCCATCCTAACCGCGTAGTGTGCGGTTAGGATGGGAAACAAAAGAATCTACGTACGTGATCCATAGTCTCTAAAACTTTGACGTTCCCCCATCCTCTTTGAAAAACTCCCCTCATGCGATACAGCGGCAGGATTGAATATGCGGACGCCCGAAAAATGCGCACCCGCAACAA
>DATJEO010000303.1:0-16222 GCA_035496515.1 Occallatibacter sp. | reverse complement strand
AGACGGGCATCTGGATCTCTTTGTCGGGAACTACATCGATCTCGATCTGAAGACCACGCCTCTGCCGGAGGATGCGAACTGCACTTATAAGGGCATCACTGTAGCGTGCGGGCCCCCGGGGCTGGAGGGAGGGAAGAACATTCTGTATCGCAACAAGGGCGACGGGACATTTCAGGATGTGAGCGAGAAAGCCGGGATGTGGGGGACTCTGGGAACGTATGCGCTGAGCTGTGCGGCGGCGGATCTGGACAATACCGGCTGGCCGAATATCTATGTTGCGAATGATTCGACTTCAGCAACGTACTACGTGAATCAAAAGGATGGCACGTTCAAGGATCAGGCGATTGAGGCGGGAGTGGCGTATTCGCCGGATGGTAAGCCGCAGGCGGGCATGGGTGTGTCAGTCGGTGATTTCAATCGCGACGGTATGCTGGACATCGTTAAGACGAACTTCGCCGGCGATACCGACTCCTTATATATGAACCTCGGCGACGGTTCGTTCGATGACCGGACTTATCAAGCGGGGCTCGGCATCAATACGCGGCTGCTCGGATGGGGTATCAGCTTCATCGATATCGACAATGATGGCTGGCTGGACATCCTGGTGGCGAATGGGCATGTATACCCCGAGGTGGATGGGACGCAGGTGGATGCGGCGTATGCGGAGAGAAAGTATTTGTATCGCAATTTGCGGCAGGGGCAGTATGAGGATGTGAGCGCGGGTGGCGGAACGGGGATCACGGCGGATGCAAAGGCGCGTGGGTTTGCGGTGGGCGACTTCGACAATGATGGTGATCTGGATGCGGTGGTGAATTGCGTGAATGCGGTACCGCAATTGCTTCGTTGTGACTCGAGGGTGAATAGGAACTGGGTGAAGATCCGGTTGGTGGGAACGAAGTCGAACAAGACGGGGATTGGGGCGCGGATCAAGGTTACGGCGCAAACGGGAACTGGTTATGTCGGGGGAAAGAGCGTGCCGGGGTTGACGCAGATTGAGGATGTGAAGTCGTGCAACGGGTACTACTCGGCGAGCGATCTGCGGATTCACTTCGGATTGGGTGAGGCGAAGAAGGTGGACGCGGTGGAGATTCGGTGGCCATCGGGCGCGGTGGATACGTTGAAGGATCTGGAAGTGAATCGTCTGTATGTGGTGGAAGAAGGCGGGAAGATTCTGAAGAACGAGATATTGGTGGCGGCGAAGAAGAAGGCGTGAGCTGATACATGCGCGAAGATGTGATCCGGGTTGTGCAGACCTATATCGATGCTGTACGAAGAAACGATCCCGACAGCCTCCCGCTCGATCCTGGGGTTGTTTTCGAAGGCCCGCTCGGAAGGTATGAGGGCATCGAGGCGTTCTTGGAAGGGCTGGCGGACTTCGTGCCGGTATTGAACGGCATCAAGGTTGTGCATTTAACGGCGGACGATGATACATGCGCGGCGGTGCTTGAGATTGACACGATCTTCGGTTTGATTCCCTTCCTCGAGTATTTCAGTTTACGAGCTGGAAAGATTGTTTCGATTCGCGCGTACTATGATCCGCGGCCGGTGCTGGAAGGTCTGGAGAGAAGGGCAACGGCTTAATTGCGCAAGTCAGAACAGGCGCGTTGGGCGCTTTTCGTGATCGAGGAGCCAGCGTTTTCGTTCGAGTCCTCCGCCATAGCCAGTGAGAGAACCATTTGCGCCGATTACGCGGTGGCAGGGAACGACGACGGCGATGGGGTTGTCGCCGTTGGCTGCTCCGACGGCTCTGACCGCCGTGGGGTGACCGATGCGGAGGGCCAGATCGCCGTATGAGGTGGTCGCGCCGCAGGGTATGTTGCGCAGTTCCTGCCAGACTTTGCGCTGGAAGGGCGTACCTCCGGTGGCGATGGGGAGAGCGTCGATGGCGTCTAGTTCTCCGCCGAAATATTGAGAGATGGCCGTGGACAGGCCGTGGGGGTCCCGAGTTAGGTGAAGGGCGAAGCCGGTTGTGCCGTAGTGAAGCTGCAACCGACGGCTCACCACGGCTTCGTCCTCTGTGAATAGAGCAACCCGGAGATTCCCCTGCCGATCGGCGGCGATCATCAGGGAGCCGATCGGGGTGGGGATGAGGTCGACGAGCAAGTGCAGGGGTTCGGGCATTTCGCGCTTCTGACTGGATTCCGAAGGGGCTCGCGTGGATTCTCGCATGTTTCGAATGAGGAAGGTTCGGGCCGATACCTGTGTTCCGAGAAGAACTTGGGCCACTGTCCGTAAGAACTTGAAGAAGCGCCATTAACTCCCATGAAAGATGTTGGTCAGAGGAGAGTTGAATTGTCATGCCGAATGCCAGTCTAGGCGAGAAAGATGCGGCGCGCAGCGGAGGGTGACGCGTTCAGATTTGCTGGTCGAGGGAAGGAATGGTCGTGGATGCCGTAGGTTGTTATCGCCTTCGGGGCGCAATACCAGGTTATTCAGAATCAACCATTTGGTTGAGTGGCAAGGCAATCTATGTATGGAGTGGATAACGTGTGCCGATGGCTGGGGGTTATTGCGGGCTGCTTCTTTAATTGATATATCATTAATCCGTATATTGCATCAGTTTGTCCTGTTGCTATAATGAGAATACCTGCTGAGTCCTCGGCATTCCGGCCGAAGAATGTGAAGTGCCTCCAGGGGATGAGGCATAGATAAATCGCTTTATATGTAGCTTTTTGGGGACGGCCAAAGAGTCGCGGTGAAGGACTGAATTCGTGATGTTCTGACGAGTAAAGGTTTCCCGGCAATGACATGTCGATTTGAGCCTTTTATCTAAATGTTTTCCGTCATTTAACGTTGACAGGGCTTTGCACTTTTCAGTAGTGTTTCGTTTTGCCCCGAAGTCTCTAAATTTATCGCTCCCTAGTCCTGTTTGGGAGGAGTGGCGCGGGAAGGCAATCCTGTCAACGCGACAGGTGAGCGTTGCAAGCCGACTAGCCGAAGTCGAAAATGCCAGGCGGCAGAATCACCATAAGTTGAGAGAAGAGAACAACCGGCATACTTTTCAGGAGACCGCATGAACAAGTTCTTTCGCACAGCACTCGTGCTGGCAGTATTTGCCTGCGCGAGTTCGCTGCTCATTGTGACGGCCAGTGCGCAATCGGTTTACGGATCGATTTTCGGCACTGTATCCGACAAGAGCGGGGCTGTCATACCGAACGCCACGGTTACCGTGACGGACGAAGCCAAGGGCACCCAAGTGACCGTTACATCGAACGGTTCAGGTGACTACAGCATCCCGCACCTTATCTCAGGCGTATACGACCTGAAGGTCGTGGCGCAGGGCTTCAGGCCCTTCGAAACCAAAGGCATTCAGGTCCTCGTCGACACTGCACCGCGTATCGACCCCACGTTGGAAGTGGGATCGGATACGGGGACGACGGTCGAAGTCAACGCGGAGTCGGTGCCACTGCTGAAGACGGAAAAGGCAGACGTGTCCACCGTATTCGATCAGCAGCAGGTGTCGAGCCTTCCGGTCGGCGACCAAAACTTTACCAACCTTCAGCTTCTGGTTCCGGGCGCTCAGCTTCTGGGCTGGAACCACGCAGCGGACGAGAACCCACAGGGGTCGCAGCAGATCCAGGTGGACGGCCAGGCGTTCGGCGGCACCGCATTCGAGTTGGACGGCACCGACAATCAGGATCCGATTCTGGGAATTATCGTCATCAATCCTGCGATGGATGCGGTGACGGAGACGAAGATCACCACGCAGAACTACGACGCTGAGCTGGGCAAGGCCGTTTCAGCGGTCGTGACGGCACAGACGCGTTCTGGAACAAACAAGATCCATGGCAGCGCGTACGACTTCCGTACGGGCAATGCGAACCTAGCGCGTAACCCGTTCAGTCAGTACTCTGATGAGTATGCAAGCGCTCACGGCCTTCAATCCTCTATTCCTCCCGGGTTGAAGAACCGCTGGGGCGGATCGATTGGCGGACCTATCAAGAAGGATCGGGCATTCGCGTTCTTTAACTGGGAATCACAGCGTCAGAAGGTGGGTACAAATGCAACAGGCACAGTGCCGACCACCCACCTGCTCAACAGCTGTCTTGGAACAGAGACGAGCGCTTCGGGAATTGCCGGATGCGACTTCAGCGAGTACTTCACGACCTATAAAGCCACAGGAAAGCTGCCGGCGACCGCAACGCAACTGATCTACAACAATACCGGCAAACCTGCCTACGATGCAGCTTTCGCGGCGAACGTAGTTCCGACGGCACTGGTCTCGCCGGTAGCAGTCAACATTCTGAACTACTTCAAGCCGTACGCACCGAACCAGGGCTCGGCAAACCTGAGCGGTATCGAGAACAACTACTCTTCAGGTGGAACCGGTCTGTTCAACAGCAACGCTTGGACGACGCGCGAAGATGTCACGATTAGCGAAAGAACACATGCTTTTGTGCGTTTCTCGCGGTTTACCGACACGCTCTCGGGCAAGGTACTGTTCGGTGATCTGGGCGGACCGGGATTCGGCCTCAGCAACTACGGCGGCGACTCCAAGGGGGCCAACGACAGCCTGGCGATCGGCATGGATATCGCGATCAGCCCGAAGCTGCTGACTGACTTCCGGCTCGGCTACTACCGTTACAACGTGATCGACACCAAGTATGACCAGGGCGTTGACTTCGCGAACACGGTTGGGATACCCGGCATCAACCTGGGAGACAACTTTACTTCCGGCGCGCCGGGATGGCGTGTGGACAACTACAGCGGCGGCTCTGCAGATTTTGGAGCCGGCTTGGGCATCAACCGTTGCAACTGCCCATTGACCGAACGCGAAGATCAGGGACAGATCGTCAATAACTGGACGTTTATCACGGGCAACCACACCTTCAAGGTGGGCACTGACCTGCGTTACGGCCGCAACCTGCGTGTTCCTTCAGATACGGACCGCGCCGGTGAAATGGACATAGGCGCACAACCGACGTCGAACAATGGGACCTTCGGACTAGGCTGGGCCAGTTTCGCAATGGGTCTGGTGGGCAGAGGAACCAACAATCGTGCGTTCGGCCGGTACGTTTCTGTATCGACCAATGCTAAGGAGTTCCAGAAGCGGACGTTCTTCTACGGGCAGGACACTTGGCGTGTGAACAAGAACCTCACCCTGAACCTTGGCCTTCGCTGGGAGCTGTACTTCCCAGAGTCGGTTAATGGCGACGGCAACGGTTCGCTCATGAATCTCGATGACGGTTACATGCACGTCGCGGGAATCGGTGTGGTTCCGCGGGATATGGGGTGGAAGATCCAGAAGGCGAAGGGCTTCGATCCGCGTATTGGAGCGATGTACCAGGTCGATGATAAGACCGTGATTCGCGCGGGCTACGGACGGAGCTTCGACACGGGCGTGTTCGGATCGATTTTCGGACACGTGGTCACGCAAAACCTTCCCGTGCTGGCCAACCAGAGCGTGTCTTCTCCGACGACAACAGCAGCTGCATTCACGTTCGAGCAAGGTCCGCCCGCATACGCGTTCCCGACGGTTCCTCAGAATGGTTTGCTTCCCGCTCAGGGATATGCCGTGAACCCGAAGGCAAGGCCAAACCCCCTGCGGTTCCCAACAATTGACGCATGGAATCTTGCGATTCAGCGCGCCATAACGCCCACCACCTCGCTCACGGTTGCATATGTCGGCAACAAGGGAACACATACACTGGGTGACGGCGACAACAACAACACCAACCCGAACGAGCCGGCACTGTTCCTGCCAGGGCAGTATTCGCGTACCGGACAGACGCTTCACTGGGATCCGGATGCGGCAGCAGGCGCAAACGGCATTGCTCCCGATGGCGGGGTGAAGAACGCACGTTTGCTGCAACGCTACTATGCCGGTTCACTTCCGGCCTGCCGCGATACGAGCTACATCGATATCGCGAGCCTTCGCACGAAGACAGGCGATCCCAATCTGCAGGCTGGACAGTGCGGCTGGACCGAGGGCATCTCCTACTACAGCGACGATCTGAACACTGAGTTCGACGCTCTGCAGGTGACGATTGCCAAGACGTTCACAAAGGGGCTGGCGCTGAATGCCAATTACCAGTGGGCGAATGCGTTCGGAGACCAGGGCGGTTACTGGACCTGGGATCATCACATAACCCATCAGCGTGACAGCAACGTTCGCAACCACTCGCTGGTCAGCTACGGCAGCTACGATCTACCCTTCGGGCGCGGCAAGCAGTTTGCCCAGAACAATCGGATTGCCGACCTGATCATCGGGGGGTTCCAGCTGTCGTATGTACTTAACTGGTCCGGCGGTCTGCCGTTCAGCGCGAACATGGGTGGTGGATTTGCCAGCGACGGCAGAGGTCATGTTGGTGACTGCGCTCACAACACGGGCAGCACGGCAGCGCCTTGCCGTCCGAATACGAGTGGGCACATCAAGACCAATCTGACGAAGGCCAAGGTTTCCGGAGGCACGGTGAGCCGTGAGTTCTGGACTCCGCAGCCGCAGTTGTTCTCGTTCCCTGGACTTGATGTGATTGGAAACGTGGGCAACAACACTTATCGTGGACCCTCATTCTTCAATACGGATGCGGCCATTACGAAGGGCTTTACGATCCACGAGAGCATCGTTGCGAAGTTCCGCATGGATGCCTACAACGCGTTCAACCACATCAACCCCGGCAACCCGGACGGCAATATCTTCGGCACTGGGCACATCTCAGGTGTCGCGCCTGCAACGTTCCCGGCGCGCCAGCTGACATTCTCCGCTCGCATTCAGTTCTGATCTAAGGCCTGCGTACGGATCAATGTCCGCAGGAACTCTGGAACTAAACGGCGAAGGAGCCGCATAAACCTGGAGGGGAGCTTCGGCTCCCCTCTTTTCTTGCGTTGCACGAATGACGATGCGTGCCGGGCGGAGTCATAAGATGTGGAACTCGCGGAGAGTTAAACTGGGTCGATCGAGTAGAAAATGAATCGGATGATTCGAATCGCAGTACTTTGCTTTTGGCTTGCAGCTGCTGGGGCAGGAGCACAGGAAGGAACAGCTACACCGGCCGGAAACACGGCTGCAGGGACAACGTTTGAGTCGGCAAAGGAACTTGCCGGCAGGGGGCGTCTGGACCAGGCGATGGCGCAGCTGGATATTTTGGCAGCGGGGGCGCCTGAGGCCGCGGGAGTCGAGCGGCTACGGGGGATGATCTTCTACCAGCGGCAGCAATTCCTGCAGGCGATTGCAGCATTTGCGAAGGCCGCGGAGCAAGATCCGAACGACCACGAGTCGATCGAAATGCAAGGGGTGAGCCTGTTTCGTATGGGCAGAATCCAGGAGGCATTGCCCCTCCTGGAGAAGGCTCGTACGGGGGTTCAAGGCGCCAACGTAGATCCAAATTACGTGCTGGCGCTGTGCTATGCGGATCTGCAGCGTTATGACGATGCGCGGCGCGCGTTCGCAAGCCAATATGGATTTGAAGCGGATTCGGCGGAGGCGCACCTGCTGACAGGGAGACTGTTCCTGCGGCGGGAGTTGAGGGATCAAGCCGGAGTAGAAGCGACGAAGGCGCTTGCGATGAATCCCATGCTGCCGCTTGCACACGAACTGCTTGGAGAGGTGCAGCTGGCACGCGGAGATACGGCGAGTGCAATCCGGGAATTTGAGGCGGAAAGGAAGATCAATCCGCTGAACCCGGACCTGTACGACCGACTGGGAGATGCCTATCTACGCACAGGGCAGTATACGGAGGCGCAGCAGGCGCTGAACCGGGCGGTGCTGCTGGAGCCCAAATCGACCGGGCCTTACATTCTGCTGGGCGAGACTTTTCTGAGGTTGAAACAGCCGATCCAGGCTCTGCACTATCTCGATCGCGCGATGAAGATGGATCCGTCGAATTATGTGACGCACAACCTGATGGGCCAGGCGTATAAAGCGACGGGTCAACTGGCCGAGGCGAATCGCGAGTTCAAGACGGTGGTGGAACTGCAGCATCGCGACGATCCGAAACCAGCGGAGAGGTAGGGAATGCGCTGGAGTCTATCCGGATTTAGCTTGATCACGTGGGGGCTCCTTGCGATCGCGACCTCGGCAAGTGGTCAGGGAGGAACGACGCCTGCTGCTGATGCGGTCCGGCGGGCGGATGCCGCGTTTCGGGCAGGTGTCGCGGCCCGTGAGTCAGGCAACCTGGAGGTTGCCCGAAGCAAGTTCGCGGAGGTGGTTCGATTGCAGCCGCGCATCGCGGAGGGCCATGAGGCCTTGGGAGCGGTGCTGGCTGAACTGGGCCGGCCGTTCGATGGAGCGAAGGAGTTCGAGGCTGCGGCGAAGATCAAGCCAAGTGATCAGGGCATCGAAACGAACCTCGCAATGGCGTATGCGCAGGCAGGGGAAGTTGCGAAAGCGGTGCCGCATTTCCAGGCTGCGGAGAGCCTGTCGCACCGAGCGGGGCATGCTCCGCTAGACGCATCGTTTTACGACGCATACGGGAGAGCACTGGCAGGGGCAGGCAGACCGGATGAGGCGAGGTTGCAGTTTGTTGCGGAGGAGTCTCTGACTGGCCCGCGCGCGGAAATCGAGGACGCAATTGGAATGCTGGAAGCTCAGCAGAGTAGGTGGGAAGAAGCGCGGAAGAGGTTCGAACATGCTTTGGAGCTAGATGGCTCGAATGTGCGTGCTCGAGTGCACCTTGCGGTGGTTCAACGAACACAGAAGGATCTGCAAGGGGCGTTAAACACTCTTGCGCCGGTGGTCGACTTGGATCCACCGAATGCCGAGGTATTGATGGAAGTGGGGCGGACGCTGACCGCGGCTGGGAAGGACGAGGAAGCATTACAGCAGCTCGATGCGGCGGTGAAGGCGGATCCGAAGACACCGGGTGTACAGCTTGAGATGGCGATGACTTTGCAGCGGCTGGGAAGACAGGCGGAGGCGGTGCCGTGGTTTCAGCAGGCGATTGAACGAGAGCCGAAGAATGAGATGGCGTTGACGAATCTGGGGCTGGCGCTGACGCTGACGGGAAAGGGGAAGGATGCACTGGAGTACTTCAAGCGGGCGCTGGCTCTGAACGGCAACGATCCGGTTGCGTATAAAGATCTGGGAGTTTGCCATATTCAGTTGTCGGCATTTGATGACGCGATTGAGGATTTCAAGAAGGCGATTGTGCTGGAGCCGAACGATCCGCAGCTTCACTACGATCTTGGGCTGGCGTACAAGTTCAAGGATCGGACGGATGAGGCGGTTGCGGAGTTGAGCAAGGCGGGTCAGATGGATCCGAAGCTGCAGGATCCGCCGTATACGCTCGGGATTTTGTATATGCAGCTCGGAAGGCTGGACGAGGCGGTGACGGAGCTGCGGAAGGCGGTGGCTCTGCGGCCGGAGAACGGGGATGCGTGGGCGATTCTGGGGAGCACGCTGAAGCAGGACTCGCGATTGCCGGAGGCGGCGGAGGCGTTGAGGAAGGCGATTCCGTTGCAGCCTGGACAACCAGGGCCGCGCGTGACTTTGGCGGGAGTATTGGCGGAGCAGGCGGGAAATCTGAGCCAGCAAGCGGATGCGGCGGAGGCGGCGGGAGATCATGTGAAGGCGGAGAGACTGCAGGCGGAGATGAAGCAGCTGCGGAGTGAAGCTGCGGATTATCGAAAAGAAGCTGCGGATTTGTCGCGGACGGCTGTGAGCCGGCAGAAGGCAAACTTCGCGCTGAATGCCGGAAACCAGCAGATGCTGCGTGGGGATGTTGCGGGGGCGATCGGGCGGTATCAGGAGGCGGTGGCGGCCGATCCGACGTTTGCCGAGGCGCATGCGCAGCTCGCGATCGCGTACGATCGACAAGGACGCGCGGATGAGGCTCGGGCGGAACGTGCGAAGGCGGCGGAAGCGGGCAAGACGCAGTAGAATTCTGATTCACAATCTGGACAGCTTTTTGGGGGACCCATGAGGGACAGGGCAGTCGTGCGCAGGTTTGAAACGTATCGGTGGTTGGTGCTGCTGTTGCTGGTTGCGGCGTGTGGCGCACTATCGGCGCAGCAGAGATGGACCGAGGCGCAGGCGAACGACTGGTATGCGAAACAGGCTTGGCCGGTGGGCGCAGATTTTTTGCCTTCGACAGCGATAAACGAGCTAGAGATGTGGCAGGCGGATACGTTTGACGAGGCGACGATCGACCGCGAGTTGGGATGGGCCGAGGCTGCGGGGATGAACACGATGCGGGTGTTCCTGCACGACCTGTTGTGGGAGCAGGACGCGAAAGGATTTCAGCAGAGGATGGATCGGTTCCTGGCGATTTCGGCTAAGCATCATATTCGGCCGATGTTTGTGCTGTTCGACTCGTGCTGGGACCCGCGCCCGAAGCTTGGGCCGCAGCACCCGCCGATTCCGGGAGTGCACAACTCGGGGTGGGTGCAGGCACCGGGAGCAGCAGTGCTGGCGGATCCGGCGCAGTTTCCGCGGTTGCAGAAGTATGTTGAGGGCGTGGTGGGTGCGTTCGCGAAGGATGACCGGGTGCTGGCCTGGGATTTGTGGAACGAGCCCGATAACGGAAATGACTCGTCGTACCTGAAGGGCGAGCCGAAGAACAAGAACGAGATTATTGCGGGATTGCTGCCGCAGGTGTTTGCGTGGGCGCGATCGGCGCATCCGACGCAGCCGCTGACGAGCGGGGTATGGCATGGGGACTGGACGTCAACGGCAACGATGACGCCGGTGGGAAAGATCCAGATCGAGCAGTCAGATGTGATCAGCTTTCACAATTATGGGTGGCCGGAGGATTTCGAGGCGCATGTGAAGATGCTGCTTCCCTACCGTCGGCCGATCATCTGCACGGAGTACATGGCACGGAATATCGGGAGCACGTTCGACACGATTCTGCCGATCGCGAAGAAATATCATGTGGGGGCGATCAACTGGGGCCTGGTAGCGGGGAAAAGCCAGACATGGATTCCTTGGGACTCATGGCAGCGACCGTATGTGTCCGATCAGCCGGCGGTGTGGCAGCACGATGTTTTCAAGGTTGATGGGAAGCCATATCGGGAGCGCGAAATTGAGGTTCTGCGGGAGATGACGAAAGCAGCTACTGGCCACTAGCTTCTAGCTCAAACTTTCGCACAGTTTGGCGAGTTCGTTGTGAGCTAGGGATCGATGCAGCTGGCAAGTTCTTTTGTTGTCGGTCAATGTACGGAACCGCTATAGTCGGCGCATGGATCCGAACAGCCGGCGGTCGTTTCTTAAGCAGGCAGCGATGCTTGGGGGCGCGTTTTCAGCGAACAGCCTTTTTCAGCAGGCGCATGCAGCGGAGTTTTCGCGTGCAGGAACGGGGATAGCCGGGCTGAGTCCGGCGCAGGTGGCGCAGGACGAGGACTACTGGAGTGTGATCCAGCGCGCTTACTCTGTGAATCCGAACCTGATCAATTTGAACAACGGCGGAGTGTCTCCAGCGCCGATCGTGGTGCAGCAGGCGGTGGAGAGGTACAACGAGCTTGCAAACGAGGGCCCGTCGTACTACATGTGGCGGGTCATCGATCAGGGGCGGGAGCCGTTGCGGGAGAAACTGGCGCTGCTTGCCGGGGCGAAGCCGGAAGAGATTGCGATCAACCGAAACTCGACGGAATCGCTGAACACGATTATCTACGGTTTGGATTTCAAGGCCGGCGATGAGGTGATCGGGACGAAGCAAGACTATCCGAACATGATCCAGGCGTACCGGCAGAGAGCGATGCGGGAAGGGATCGTCTACAAGCAGATCAGCTTTGATTTTCCGATTGAGGATGACGAACAGATTGTGAGGGCGTACGAGCAGGCGATTACGCCGCGGACGAAGCTGATTCATGTGACGCACATGATCAACTGGGTCGGTCAGACGATGCCGGTGGCGAAGATTGCCGATATGGCGCATGCGCACGGGATTGAAGTGCTGGTGGATGGGGCGCATTCGTTCGGGCTGATGGACTTCAAGGTTCCGGATCTGCACTGCGAGTATTTCGGCACGAGCCTGCATAAATTCCTCTCCGCGCCGATTGGGACGGGGATGATGTGGGTGCGGCAGGACAAGATCGAAAAGGTGTGGCCGCTGACCTGCAACGATAAGCCGCGGTCTGGAGATATACGGAAGTTTGAGACGCTGGGAACGCGCAGTTTCCCGCTGGAACAGGGGATTGGAGAGGCGATCAACTTTCATGAAGGGATCGGAGGGAAGCGCAAAGAGGAACGGATTCGGTACTTGAAGGACTACTGGGCTTCGCGAGTGCAGGGCGTGAAGAAAGTGAAGCTGCACACGTCGTTGAATGCGAAGTATTCCTGCGCGATCTGCGGGGTAAGTGTCGACGGGATGACGCCGGCGGAGTTGGAGGCGGCGTTGTTCAATAAGTACAAGATTCATGCAGTGGGGATTGTGTGGGAGAACATCAGCTGCGTGCGGGTGACGCCGCACGTGTATACGCCTATCGCCGATTTAGACAAGCTGGTGCGGGCGATCGAGACGATTGCAGCGTGAGTCTGGCTTACTGACGCGGTTTCCAGCCTAGCCAGTCGAGGATCCATTGCCACGTTCCTTCTTGCGTGTGGGTGGTGGGTGGCGGCGGAAGGGCAGCGGCGGGGAAGGTGACGGGCTTGTTGCGGTAGGTGTCGGCTAGCTGCTTGAAGACGCGGCCGGCGGGTTTGACTTGGCCGTCGTTGGTGAGGAGGCCGAGGGTGTACTCGAGCGGGTTGAAGTCGTACTTGCGGTCGACGTCGTGGCTATCCCAGTAGGTAAACCAGCTGACGCCCTGCTCGATGGCAGCGTGGACTGCCTTGTCGAGCCATTCGGCCTGCTCGGCATCCGAGAGCTTCTGGATACACGTGTTGAATTCGCCGGCGAAGATGGGTTTCTGCTGCGTTCCTGCGTAGGAGCGGATGAGGGTGGCCATGGCGGCGAGGAGCTTGACGCTGGGCGGGTCCATGGGGCCGCCGTATTTGAGGGCGCCGGTCCACCAAGGATAGCAATGCATGACGGGGAAGCGCTGCGCGGCGAGGGCGCGGGGCGAGAATGTAGTGTCGCGGAACCAGGGGTTGTGGTCGACGCCATTGACGTGGAGGTGGTTGGGGAGGGTGGAGTTCATGAGGGCGAAGGTGCGGTCCATCCATGCGTCGCCGGTGGGCGGGTCGGCGTTCCAGCAGGTGTTGATCTCGTTGCCCATGTCGTAGCCGATGACGTTGGGGTGCGGGGCGAGGGTGCGGCTGAGCTCGCGGATGAGAAGGGCCTGGGCATCGAGCATGACGGGGTCGGTGAAGAAGCCGTTGGAGAGGCGGTTGAAGGGCGGGAGGAAGTACCAGCCGCTGAGCTGGCCGGTGAAGACGGTGACGAGGGCATCGAGATGTCGCTCGGCCATGAGGGTGATGAGCTGGTCGAGGCGCTCGAGGTGCGCGGGGCTGACCCACTTGGGGTTGGGCTGGAAGAAGGGCCAGATGAGGAGAATGCGCATGTGGTCTGCGCCGAGCGCGGCGATGGCATCGATGTCGCGGTGGATGGGGTCGGGGTTCCAGTCGTTCCAGCAGAACCACCAGTTGTGGGATGGGGTGTAGTTGACGCCGAAGCGGTGGCGGGTGAGGTCGAGGCTCTGTGCGCCGGATGAGGGTGCGGCGGTGATGGATTGCGCAATGGATGACGGGGTTGCGATGGTGGCGGCTGCTGCGGCAGAGGTTGCGATGAAGCTGCGTCTGTTCATGGGAGCCTTGTCCTTCTGGCGAAAGGAAAGGGTACTGCGGGGTGGTGGTACAGGTCCAGCGATGTCACTCTTTCGGAAACAGTACGGATGCGGAATCCACAACGCAGGCGACCTAGAATGAGGTGTGCGCAAAGTATTGTTAGCGGTTGTTCTGCTGTTGGTTGTAGTGCCGGTCGTGGTGGTGTTGGCGCGTTCGGCTAGGCCTGTGCTTGAACTGACGACGGACGTGAAGACGATTGGACAGGCGACGCCCGTGTCGGTACACGTGACGGATCCGAGGGGGATCAAGAGCGCTTCGGCGGCGATTGTGCAGAATGGCCAGACGTTTATGGTGTGGCAGCTGCCGCAGCCGCTGAAGGCGAAGGAAGCTACGTGGAACTTTACGGCGGGCGTGCGGACAACGACGCTGCTGAAGGATGGTCCGGCGAAGCTGATGGTGGAAGCGAAGTCTGCAGATCTGCTGCATAGGTCGGCGAAGGTGGAGCGGGATGTCACGGTGGTGACGCGGCCGCCGTCGGTGAGCGTGGACTCAGAGCAGCACTATATCTACATCGGGATGGCGGACCTGGCAACGTTTGACGTGTCAGGCGCGTACACGTCTGCGGGCGTGCGAGTTGGCGATCAGTCGTTCAGGGCGTGGCCGATGCCGGGCGGAAAAGCGGGGATGTTCTCGCTGTATGCGTTTGCGTGGAATATGCCGCAGACGACGATTCCGGTGGTGTTTGCGGCGAATGGCGCAGGCAATGATGTGACGAGCCCGCTGACGGTGATCTTTCCGAAGAAAGAACAGCCGCACTACACCGTCCATCAACTGCAGATCAGCGATCAGTTCATGCAGAAGGTGGTGGGCGAGCTCGATCCAAACGGTACGGGCGACCTGGTGGCGCGGTTTGTGAAAATCAACAACGAGATGAGGAAGGCGAATAACAAGACGCTGTCGGAGCTACGGTTGAAGACCGCGGATCACTTCCTGTTTTCGCAGCCGTTCCAGCGGCAGCCGCACTCGGCGGCGGAGGCGACGTTTGCGGATCTGAGGCACTACATCTACCAGGGGAAAGAGATCGATCAGCAGGTGCATCTGGGGTACGACCTGGCGGTGACACAGCATGTGGGCGTGGAGGCGTCGAATGATGGCCGCGTGGTGTGGGCGGCGCCGCTGGGAATCTATGGGAACTGCATCGTGGTGGATCACGGGTACGGACTTCAGACGATCTATGGGCACCTCAGCCATATCGATGTGCACGACGGCGATGCGGTGAAGCGCGGGCAGGTGATGGGGCAGAGCGGGATGACGGGCATGGCTGGGGGAGACCATATTCATTTCGCGATGCAGCTGGATGGGGTGCAGATCGATCCGAAGGAGTGGTGGGATTCTCATTGGATCCAGGATCACGTAGCGCGGCGGGTGGAGCTGGTGGGATTCAAGCCGTAAGTCAAGAGGTTCTCCGTTCTCTCGTTTCTTTCAGTTCTACCGTGGTTGTCATGAAATCGGTTGACTCCTCGTTCAACCTGAACAGGAGCGACGTTTGTCATAGCGGGTTGAGCATTGGGAATGCTATGCTTTCGCGCTATGAAGTCGAAGCTGTTCGCTGCGTCTTTTTGGTGTATTTTTCGCCGCATCACCTTAAGCTGAATTCTCACGCGCAGACATCGAGTCTGCGCCTGGACCATTTCTTCACGACAATCGGAAGCAACCGCATGGTTGCACGAAAGCGATGAAACTCGGCGGCTGCAGTTTCAACCGCGATCGCGACAGGAAGACCCATGAGTACATCTCCGACAGCACCAATCGAGGCGAAGAGCGCCGTGGAATTTCGGAAGCCGGAGCGGAGTTTCTGGCAGATCTGGAACATGAGTTTCGGATTTCTGGGAATCCAGTTTGGCTGGGGGCTGCAGATGGCGAATATGAGTGCCATCTACGAGTACCTGGGCGCGAGAGCGGATCAGATTCCGATTTTGTGGCTGGCTGCTCCGCTGACGGGAATGATCGTGCAGCCGTTGATTGGGCATGCGAGCGATCACACGTGGGGACGGCTGGGGCGGCGGCGACCGTACTTTTTGACGGGCGCAATACTGAGCTCGCTGATGCTGATCTTCATGCCGAATGCGTCCGCGCTATGGATGGCGGCGGGGATGCTCTGGATACTGGATGCGTCTATCAACGTGAGCATGGAGCCGTTCCGGGCGTTTGTGGCGGACATTCTGCCCGAGGGACAGCGCACGGCTGGGTTTGCGATGCAGAGCATGTTCATTGGCTTGGGGGCAGTGGTTGCGTCGGTGCTGCCGTACGTACTGACCAACTACTTCCACCTGCAGCAGAAAGTGGGTGACACGCGGGCAGTGCCGACAGTGGTGCGGATTTCGTTTTACATGGGCGCGGTGGCGTTTATGAGCGCGGTGCTATGGACTATTGCGACGACGAAGGAGTATCCGCCGGCGGACATGGACGCGTTCAGGCGTACGAAGGCGGAGAAGACGGGTCTGTCGGCGAATGTGCGGGAGATTCTGACGGCGATCCGCGAGATGCCGGAAACCATGAGGCGGCTAGGGCCGGTACAGTTCTGCACGTGGATGGGGCTGTTCTGCATGTGGCTGTATTTCC
>DATJEO010000302.1:0-3297 GCA_035496515.1 Occallatibacter sp. | reverse complement strand
TAGCTTTATGCCCTCCAACAACCTGGAAGACGCGCCCCGTATGCCTTTCAATCTGCCCCTCGAATCCGATGCGGAGATGAACGGCATTGTCCCAGTGGACACTAAGATCGGCTACGACGTTCGCCGAGTGATTGCTCGAGTCGTGGACTATCAGGATTTCCTCGAAGTCCAGCCTGGCTTTGCTCCGAACCTCGTCATCGCCTTCGGGCGGTTGCAAGGGCGCCCCGTTGGCATCGTGGCAAACCAACCCAGCGCTTTGGCCGGGGCGCTGGACATCGATGCATCCGACAAGGCATCGCGCTTTATTCGCTTCTGTAATGCGTTCAACATCCCGTTAATCACATTCGTGGATGTGCCAGGATTTCTGCCCGGAGTTGAGCAGGAACACCGGGGCATCATCCGTCACGGCGCCAAGATGCTGTTCGCATATTCCGCTGCAACCGTCCCCAAGATCACGTTGGTGATGCGGAAGGCGTATGGTGGCGCTTATCTCGCAATGTGTGGTAAGGATCTGGGCGCAGATCGAGTAGTTGCATGGCCCACCGCTGAAATCGCAGTTATGGGGGCCGAAGGCGCCGCGGAAATAGTATTCCGGCGCGAGATCGACGCTTCGCCGGACAAGGCTAGCAAACGCAAAGAACTGATCGCCGAATATCGCGACACGTTTGCGAATCCGTTTGTAGCCGCGGGACGCCGCCTGGTGGACGACATCATTGAACCCGCCGAGACCAGGAAACATCTAGCACGGGCTCTGGAATCTTTGCACGCCAAGCGGGAACTTCGCCCGCCAAAAAAGCACGGATTGATTCCTCTGTGACGACCAGGAACAGGAGCATCGAATGGTTTTGACTTTCGCTGATCTGATGATCGTTGCGGCCTTGGTCGTGTTGGGCAGCTTAGTGGCCTACTTCAGTTTGCAGCGCGCACTCCGACGAATTGCGTCTGAACTGCGCCAGAGCACAGAAGACCGCGTGAGTATCCTTGCGAATACTGTTAGCGGTCTGGAGAAACAAGTTGCGGATTTGATACTTGCCGCGCCACACATCTCAGCCAGAGCGAGCGCTATGGCTGTGCTCCCGGAAGAAGCAGTTTCCCAACATGAAAAAGCGGAGGCGGTTACCCCAGAGATACTAGTGGTGATTGCGGCAGCCGTGACTGCATTTTTGGGCAAGAAGGTCCGGATCCGCTCAGCCAAGGTGTTGCAATCGCCGTATGAGATTGTGAATCCATGGTCCCAGCAGGGGCGGGTATTTGTGCAAGCTTCCCATAATCTACGCTCCAGGGGCTGAGACAAATCAGACAGTTACGCGAGGGAAGGAAGTCCACATTGAAGCTCCAGATCGGGATCGATGGTAAGACGTACGAGGTTGAAGTCGAAGTTCTGGAAGACGATGCCATCCAACGTCAGCCGAATTACGGGCCATATCCGGTAGTTCCTTCGACGGTGACCGCGACCGCTCCAGCCGCCGCGACCCATCCTCCGCCTGCTCAGGAGAATGTCGACGAAGAGAAGCTCTGCCGCAGTCCAGTAGCCGGCGTCGTTATCAAGGTCAACGTTGTAGCCGGCCAGTCTATTCAGGCAAACGACCTGATCGTCGTGTTGGAGGCTATGAAGATGGAGACTAATGTCACGGCTCCCGGAACCGGAAAAGTAAAGTCCGTTCGGGTATCGACGGGCGATGCTGTGAAAGTGAATCAGGTGGTCGTTGAGTTTGAGTAGCCGTCGACACTGGATTGAAATCCACCGATGGAGGCAATGATGAGCGGCGCATACGAGGTACTGGAAAGCGTTGCCGGGATCCAATTTGTAGATCACGTCGCGATCGCGGTTAAGCAAGGCTGACTCGAGGGACAGGTGAAGGCGTACGAAATGATGGGCTTCCGGGAGGTACACCGCGAGGAAGTCCGGGGCACAGATCAGGTGCGCGGGAAGCCTTGTTGCAGATCGGGGAGGGTCCGCATCTCATTCAGTTGCTTGAGCCCCTAAGTCCTGACTCTCCCGTGCAGAAGCTGATTGAGAGGAACGGTGGCCGAGGCGGCTTGGCCCACATAGCTTTTCGAGTCAAGAGTGCCCGCCGGGCCTTCGATGCGATGAAGGCCAACGGATTTCACATCATTGATAACAGCCCGCGCAGAGGTTCTCGCGGGACGACGGTCTTCTTTGTTCACCCGAAATCACGAACCGACAATCCCTTCGGAGTTCTATTGGAAATTGTCGAAGACCCCGAACCCAAGTGAGTCCATAATGGCGCCGTCATATCTACTACAGGAATTTCCACTGTGCACCTCTCACGCTTGCGGCGTTTACCATTCACGGCGAAGAATTCGAAGAGGCGGGAGCAACCGCTGTTCAGGAAGTTGGACTTACGTTGGCCGCCGGCATCGATTTTCTGGCGGAAATGCAATCTGCCGGAGTGGACGTCAACCGAGCGGCCTCTTCCGTCACTTTTTCCTTCGCGATTGGCTCTAACTACTTTTTTAAGATTGCGAAGCTGCGCGCCTTCCGGATGTTATGGGCCCTCGCGGTCGAGTCTTTCACCGGGGATCGGGAAAGCGCAAAAGCGAGAATTCATGCTCGCACCTCGCGTTGGAATCAGACCATCTACGATCCTTACGTAAACCTTCTGCGTGCGGCAACGGAGGCAATGTCCGCTGCCATCGGCGGCGCAGATTCGATCAGCGTTGCCCCGTTCGATGAATGCTACAAAAGGCCCGACGAGTTCAGCCGAAGGATGGCACGGAATGCTCAACTCCTGCTCAAGCAAGAGGCGCTGCTGTGCCGAGTTTCGGATCCAGGCGGTGGATCATACTGCATCGAGGTCATTACCGACTTCATCGCTCGAGAGGCGTGGAGGGGTGATGCAACAGATCGAATCTACTGGCGGGTATCAGAAGTTGCCAAGTAAATCGTCTCAGGACTGAGCAGTTTGGATCAGCCGAGTAACCCTTAGTAAGCCTATGCTGTAGTTAACGAGCAGAGGAACTGGCGAAAGGCTCTGGGGCAATGATCATGAACCGTATCGAAAAGCTCACACCCAAATTGCGCAAAGGTCCGCAACCGCCTCTGTCACACGCTGGAGCGCTAGCTGAAGCAGACCGAGCCAAAAGGCCATCCCTCGCCCAACCTCCCGCTCCCGAGTTCGAACTGAATCCCGGAGATCGCGTGGAGGGTTTGGCTGATTTTGGAAAGCCAACTGGAGAATTCGGAACAGTGGAGCAAACGAACGAAGAAGATGCGCTTGTGAAGTGGGATCATGACGGTCGTATGAGACTGCATCAACCTTGGCTTAAGAAAAT
>DATJEO010000301.1:0-6041 GCA_035496515.1 Occallatibacter sp. | reverse complement strand
CAGCATCGTCGCCATCGCCACTGCCCCGATCCCCGCGCAATCCTGGTGAACCGTCGTCAGCGGAACCGGCAGCAAACTCGCGTACCGCACGTCATCCATCCCCACAATCCGCACCTCGTGCGGAATCCGCACGCCGAGCCCTATCAGCGCCTGCATCAGCCGCGCCGCGGTCAAATCATTCGCGCAGATAATTCCCTCCGGCAGCGCCGCGTCCACCATTCGCCGTACAAACGCCTCGTCCGCCGCGCTTCCCCGCCACACCGCCTGCCACTCCGGGCGCACCCCATGCGCTCGCAGCGCTTCGTAGAATCCCGTGATCCGGGCATCCACCGTATTCGCCGTTCGCTCCTCGCCCACAAACACCAGCCTCATCGCGCCATGCTCCAGCAGATGCGCAGTAGCGATATACCCCGCTCGCCGGTTATCCACTCCCACCATGTCGTGAGCCGATCGTTCCGGGTATGGCATGTAGCACCGGTCCAGAAGCACAAACGGAATCTGCGCCCGGTCCAGCATCCGCGCAATCCGCCGATTTGCCGAGTCCTTCTCGCTCGTCAACTCCAACGGCGCAAAGAACACCCCCGCCAACTTCTTCGCGATGAACGACTCCACCATCTCCTCGGCTGCCTTCGCGCTGTCCTCGACAGATGCCGATGAATTCCCCCAAAGCAGCGCATCCGGCTTCGCAAACTGGGCCCGCATCATCCCGTTGCAGATCGGCTCAAAGATCTCCGTCAGCCCCAGTTCCGGAATGAGCAGTCCAAATGTTCGACCACTCTGCTTTTGCTCGCCCAGAACATGCGTCCCCGCTCCCGGCCGACGCGACACCAGCCCCATCCTCTGCAGGTCGTTCACAGCTTTGGCAACGGTAATCCGCGACGCGTCAAACATCTTCCCCAACTCCGCCTCGCTCGGCAGCCGGTCGCCCTCCTTCAGCGCCCCTGACTCGATGCTCGCCAGCAGATGTTCGTAAACGCGCCGATGTTTCGACTGTCTCTGAGCCCCCTCGCTCTCTCCAGGCGGCATGAGATTGCCAGCCGGTTTACATGTTCGTGGCATTCGTCGCCTTCAGAGCCGCAATCTCCGCTCTTCCCCCTCCATGACACTAGAAGAATGCCATTCCCTTTGTCGACAAATGTCTATACATATCAACTATCAAAAAGGCTGACTGACGAGGTATGTGTGTCATTCCCGGGGGAGGTCGCCACTGCGACCGAAGTGGAGGAACCTGACACTCTCTTCCGACACTCTTGAAGCGAAAGTGCTCGACCGGAGAATCAAGCGAAAGAACACGAGGCACTCGCCGGATGCCCGTCCTGGGGACGGGAATTGAACTCAAATAGGTACTCGCATCCAGCTACAATGTCCACCATGCCAAACCGCGCCAAGCACATCCTCTTCGCAGCGATCGTCGCCACACTTGCCGCCACTTCCGTCCTCGCCCAATCAGCCGAAGAACAAGCTGTTCTCGCTCCCATCCACGCTATGTTCGACGGCATGTCAAAACGCGACGCCGCCGCCATCAAAGCCCCCACACTCCCACGCGGAACCATGGTGCTCATGCGCGACGGCAAGCCCGCGCAGATGACCTTCGATGCCTTCGCCGACCGCGTCGGCAAACCGGGCAAGAATCAAATCGAAGAGCGCATCCACGATCCCCTCGTCCGCATCGACAACGACCTCGCCGTCGTCTGGGCGCCCTTCGACTTCCTCGTCGACGGCAAGGTCGATCACTGCGGAACCGACCTTTTCAATCTCGTCCGCGTCGACGGCAAATGGCTCATCGCCAGCGTCGCTGATACCGGCACCAAAAACTGTCCCGCAAAATGACCGGGGAGGTCTTATCTATGTTCCTCAACCGTTCTTAACCATTACGGTGTTTCTGAGTGCACTGGACCCCAAGCGTTTTCTTCAGCTTGGGGTGGGTATGCGAATAACTCTCATCCTTTGTGTCAACCTTCACCCGCTCTCGGCTGGATGCCCATATCTCTAGGAGATGCGAGACGGAACAACAGGACCGAAGTAACTGCCAGCACCGCGAAATCAGATGCCTGTTGCCTGCAAACTTGAGATCATCTCTCAGTTCCTCTGAGGCACACATGCTCTCGCCATCAACCTCCCTGCGTCCCCGCTGGGTAGCCAATACAGATAGAAAACGGTCCATCAAGATCAACGGCGTGAACTACGAGTTGCACCTCACCAACGCAACCCGCGGCCGCCTCTTGTGCCACCAGTTAGTCGCCGGCACTCCTCGCCTGGTCAACGTCGTCGAAATCCCATTGACTCATCCGGAACTCAATTCGATGTTCGACGCCAGAACCGCGGCAGACATCCTGCGAGTAGCAAACGATCTTCGAGCCTAGCGCCCGCTCACACTCATTTCTCAAATTGCCGCCCCACGATTCCTCTCGCTCAGATTCATTTCCACCCACCAAATGATGTTCACTTCCGAACAGGCATGCCCGGCAACGGACATTCGAACAACCGTAGCCGGTTCTCTTCTCACCTGGAAATTTCAGAGTGACTTTCTCCTCTGAGCGTCATAGCGTGAGAGTCATGTACTTAGGCCAAGCCTTTCTCTCACACATCGCGCTCAACGGACATCGTCGGCCGGCCAATAAGTTGGAAGCTGGAATGCTTACGATTGAACATCCGGCGGGCTCTCTCCTTTTCTCCAGATAACGGAGGCAGCAATGCAACTTGTGCTCCAGGATCTGCGCTTTGCATTTCGACAGATACTCCGCAATCCAGCCTTTTCCCTCACTGCGATCCTTTCCCTTACCCTCGGCATCGGTGCCACGGTTGCGGTCTACAGCATCCTTTATGACGCTGTCCTTCACCCATGGCCGTATGCCGGCATCGAGAGGATCTGTCATGTATGGATTACTGACAACGCCGGCCACGAAGGCACCTGGGACCTCACTGGCCCGCAGATTCGGCAACTGCGCCAAGCCAATGCCGTCGAGGACGTGGTCGTATCTAACTACACGAACCAAACGGTCACTGGCAGTGGCGTACCCGACGATGTGATCGTCGATGAAATGTCGGGATCCCACTTCCAGTTCCTCGGGCTTCCACCTCTCCTCGGCCGCTACATCATGCCCTCCGATGATCCCGATGGGCAGGATCCCCAGCCAGTCGCGGTCTTGAGTTACAAGTTCTGGCAAAGGCATTACCTCGGCGATCCCACGGTTGTTGGGAAAACTATTCAACTCAACCACAAGGCTTACTCGATCCTGGGCGTGATGCCGGTTCGCTTTACTTGGAGAGATGGAGACGTCTACATCCCGCTGAAAATGCAATCCGACCAAACGCATCGGTACGGTCCGGACATCAAGCTGAAGCCGGGCGTCAGTTTCGAAGCAGCTGCCGCTGAGTTCACTCCTCTCTTTCAGCAGTTCGACAAGCAAACACCAAATGTTTTTCCGAAGCAATTCAAGATCAGCGTGCGCGGAATGGCTGATACCTACACCCGCGATCTCAAGAAGACGATGTACCTCCTGTTCGGGGCGGTCGCCCTCCTGCTCGCGATCGGGTGCGGCAACGTCTCGATTCTCCTGCTCGCCCGGAGTACAGCCCGGCAACACGAGTTTGCTGTCCGCTCCGCCGTTGGCGCGAGCCATATTCGCATCGTCCGCCAACTCCTCACCGAGGCATTGCTGTTATCCGGTATCGGTGCGGGATTGGGTGTACTCGTCGCCTATCAGTCGATCCGTTTTATTGTCCCGAGGCTTCCCGACCACTCCTATCCCTACGAAGCCGACTTCCACATCAACCTGCCTGTTCTGTTCTTCAGTGTCGGTCTGGCGCTTCTCAGCGGGATTGTCTTCGGTCTCTTCCCAGCGCTGCAGTCGTCACGACCCGAGATCAGCCAGGTGATGCAGGCCGGCACTCGCCGCCTTACCGGAAGCATAAAGGGGCGGCGCTTACACTCGGCACTCATCGCGGGACAGATCGCTCTTACTCTCCTGTTGATGACAGCAGCCGGCGCCGCAATCCAGAGCTTCGTCCGCATGAACAACACTCCACTGGGTTATGAGCCGCAGAACACGATGTCCCTAATCATTCCCATCGGCGAAGCCGCGCATACCACGTGGTCAGATCGCGCCCGCTACATTGCCCAGCTTCGCGACAAGATCGCGACCACTCCCGGCGTTCTTTCCGCCGGAATCTCCACCAATGCCACTCCGCCCAACAGCGGCTTTCCGCTGCGCATTGAGATTCTCCGCAAGCCGGCCGCCCAGGCGCAGGAGGCGCACATCGAATTCGTCAGCTCCGAGTACTTCTCCACCTTGCGAATCCCGTTCCGCAGCGGGCGCCTTTGGGACCAAAGCGAGATCTCCCGTGGCGCTGCTCTTGTGCTGGTCAATCAGGCTTTCGCGCGTCACTATCTCGCCGGAGAAGATGCCGTGGGACATGCCATCCGCGTCCCCGAATTCGGCACTCTCCCTCCCATGCTTTTAGCCGCAAAAGGAATCACCGGTTGGCTCCAGATCATCGGCGTCGTAAGCGATTCGCTGGACGACGGACTCGGCAAGCCCGTCGCGCCCGCAGTCTACGCACCTTACACGCTGGTGATGCCACCTTTCACGCAGGTCCTGGTTCGAACCCAGGGCGCGCCTCTTGCACAGCTTCACAGCATTCGACAGCAAATCGCTACCATCGATCCCGACCAGCAGGTCGGAGGAAATATCCGCGACCTCCAAGGTTGGATCCAGCACGAACCCGAATTTGAACGGGGACGGCTCATTTCCATTCTCTTCGGAGCATTCGCTCTACTCGGATTGTCTCTCGCCGCAGTTGGCCTTTACAGTGTCGTCTCCTACACCGTGCTGCAGAGGACAAGCGAACTCGGCGTCCGCGTCGCTCTCGGAGCGCGACGTCGCGATGTACTCAGCCTGGTCGGACTCTCGGCCGGAACCAGCGTAGGAATCGGAATCGTTGCTGGATTGGTCCTGAGTTTCAGCCTCAACCGGCTGATCGCGCGCTGGATCGAGAGCGGCGCGCGCGACCCTCTCATGATTCTGACGGTATCGCTCGTTCTCATCGCTGTTGCCGCGCTTGCCTGCGTCATTCCCGCTCGCCGCGCCACCGCCATCGACCCCATGGCTGCTCTTCGCTGCGAATAATTCAGTCGAAGTCCTTCTCGAAGAGGCAAAGTCACGGTCGGCGCCAATCCCGAAATTCGTCCGCCAAGAAGGTTTAGGGTGGGATATAGAGAGGAAGGGTTCGCAATCACCACCCCTATCGACCTTCACGCCCGATATCCAATCGCCGCCTCAATCCCGTTCCTGACCTCCAACGGCAGAGCCGGCATAGCCCCGCTCTGCGATGCGACCCAGCTCCCCCACCGGTTCCCCGCCTCATTCAAAACGGCTAGCTCCGCTCCCCGCAGCATGTAGTGCGTCAACGCCGCCGTAAACGCATCTCCTGCTCCGATGGTGTCCGCCACCCGCGCGGGAAACCCCGGATGCTCGTGCCACTCCTCCCGCTTCACCAGCAAGCTTCCATGCGGACCGCGCGTAATCGCCACCATCTCCAGCGTCGGAAACTCCGCCAGCAATCGCTCCGCCCCCGTACGCAAGTGCGCCGGCTGCCCTTCGCTCTCCACCGGCATTCCCAACAGCGCCAGAACCAGCGGCACCTCAGCATCATTCATCTTCATCACTGTAGCCAGTTCTAGAGACTCCTGGATCACCTCGCTCGAGTAATAGGGCCGACGCAGGTTCACATCGAAAACCCGCACGGATCGCGAAGGGGTCTGCGCCGCGAGCGTCTGAATTGTCTGCCGCGCCTCCACGTTTCGCTGGGCAAGCGAACCAAAGCAGATCGCATCCGCCCTCTCCGCCAGCTTCACCCACGCGTCCGACAGTTCCAGCGAATCCCACGCCGCTGGCTTGTGAATCGTGTACTCCGGCTGTCCGTCATCGAACGAGACCGTAACCCGTCCCGTCTCGTGCGCCGTATCGATCTGTAGATATGCCGTGTCCGCGGGCAGCGGATCCAGCAGCCGCACCGCTTCGCGCCCCAGATCATCCCGC
>DATJEO010000300.1:0-9160 GCA_035496515.1 Occallatibacter sp. | reverse complement strand
CCAGCACTGGAGCGGCGGGCGTTGCGGCCACCGCAGGCTTCGGTTGCGGCGGCGGAGCAGGCGCCGCCGGAGGTTTGTTGATGGTGCCCGGCAGGAAGCCATCACCCAGCGAGGATTCGAGATAGGTAACGAATTCTTTGAGAACGGCGGGCTGCGGCTCCGGCTCTGGCTCGTGAACCACTGGAGCGGACGCAGGTTTCGGCGCAACTGGAGCAGGTTTGGGTAGTACGGGCGCAGGTTTCGCAAGCACCGGTGCCGGCTTGACGACCGGCGGCTCGGGTTCGACTGGAATCTCGGCGACAATCGGGGCTTCTTCGACGGGTTCAGGTTCTGGAACCACGGCTGCCGGTTCTTCGATCGCGACCGGAGTCTCTTCGACAACGTCGAAAGACGGCACATCGTCGGCAGTGAGTTCTTCGACAACAGGCTCGGCTGCGGCTGCGGCTCCTTCTTCGGCGGCTGCCTGAGTAGCCGCATCGACTTCAGCGCGCAACTCTGCCAGCTTCGCCTGATCCTTGGTCAAGGTTTGCAGCTTGGCGAGTGCGGCCATCGCCTGCTCCAGCATGGAGTGGGCAATGTAGAAGCGAATCTCTTCGGCAGTCTCGTCGACAGCGGAATCGGTGAGTGGTTTAGTGGCCTTGGCAACAGGAACGGCTGGAGCGGCGGCCTCGATTTCGGCTGCTTCGTTCGCAGGTTCTTCTACTGGGGCTTCGGCTTCTACGGCGAGAGAGTCGTCCCACTCCGAGGAGAGATCGATTTCCGCCGCACCGCTATCGGCAGGTGCAGACTCGTCGACAACGGCAAATTCGGGTTCGGAATCCGACTTGACGGGCGCGGGCCAGGGCGATGCTGTCTTGGTGCTTGCCGGCTCTTCTGCTTCGGCTGCCTCGGGTTCAGGTTCTGAGACTTCTGCAGGAGCTTCCTCGACGGAGAATTCTGCGACCTCGGGCTCGGGCTGCTCCGTCTTAGCCGCCGGCGCATCGATGAAAATGGGCGCTTCCTCATCCGACACGGCAGGCGCGGCAGCCGACGTGCGCTCTTCATAGCGCTCGGCCAACTCTCCGTAACGAGTGGCCTCTTCCGGGTGGTCCGCTTCGGAGTAAATGCTCTGCAGAGTGCGGCAGCAGACTGCGGCTTCGGCAAACCGGCCGGCGCGGGTGTGCAAAGTGGCCAAACGCTGGTTGATACGAAGATCGCTGGGCGCCAGCGGCAATGCTGCGACCAGGGGCCCAAGGGCCTTGGCCGGCATGTTGTACGAGATGAAAAGCTCGGCGTCGGTGAGCGCGGAACGGATGGAGAGCGAGACTTCGTCGGAATAGTGCTGGTGAATCGCCGGCGCAGTCGATTCCAAATCGTCCAGCAGAACGACAGCTTCTTCCGGGGTGATGAGCTTGCCGCCGGAGGTGCCGCCAATCTGCGCGACCACCTGCTGATAGTTCTGCATGTGCAGCGTGTTCTGCGGCTCGACCTGTGCCAGCTTCTGGTAGAGATCGCGGGAACGCGTGAGATCGCCGGATTGAACGCTGGCGTGGGCCAGCAGTTCCATGACTTCGCTGACGTGGCTGGTGTCGCCTCCCTTGTTGAAGAGGTCGAGCAATTTCTGCAGCGAGTCGGGATTGTCGCGCACATGCCCGATGATGGCGTGCAGCGATTCAAGCATCTTGCTGGAATTTTCCGCCAGTAAGCGTTCGGCGTGCTGGTCGAATACCTGGAGCGCGTTCTCGTATTGGCCAGCCTGCATCAAGGCATCGACGAAGCTGGAGATAGCCGGCAGATCGTTGTGCACGCTCAACAGCTTGTTGGCAACGGTTCCGGCCTCGGAAAGCTGTCCGCTCTGCAGATACGCTTTGAGCAGGTCGCGCAGGCCGTCCGGCTTGGAATCGATGTCGGAGATTTTTTGCAGAGTGGCAACGGCACCGGCGGCATCGCCGGACTCGAGCAGGTTCCTGCCCTGCATGAGCAGAGCGTAGGTGTTGCCCGGATCGAGCTTGAGCATGCGCTGCAGAACTTCCTCCGCCTCGTTCAGCGAGCCCTTGGCGCGCAGGCTTTCGGCGGCGGCAGTGAAAATTTGCCAGGCGTCATTCTTCTTGCCGAGACGAACGTAGACTTCGGCAAGGCGCAGCCGCATGGCGCTGTTTTCGGGGTCCATCTCCAGAATCTTCTGGAAGATGCGCACGGCGTTCTCGAGTTCGCCGCCTTTCAGGAATTCTTCCGCGACCTGCAGATACTGGGCGCGGGCATCATTAAAAAGGCCCTGCTGGGTATAGAGTTCGGCCAGTTTCAGCAAGCTCTCGAGCGATGGTTTGAGCTTGCAGATCTTTTTGTACATCGCGATCGCCTTGACCGTGAATCCCTGGCCGGCATAGGCATCGCCTACGGACTTGAAACATTCGGTAGCTTTATCGGTCTCGCCCAGTCGCGAGTAGAGATCGCCAACCGTATTGTTAACGGTTAGATCTTTTGGATCGTTCTTGAGGACTTTTTCGTATTCGGAGATGGCATTCTGCAGCTTGCCCTGCTGGACATACTTCTCCGCACTGGCGAGCACCTTTTGCTTGTTGAAACCGAACAATGCCATAAGAGCACGAACTCCAGGACCCTGGTCTTGACACAGAACCCGTTGAACGTTGAGGGAAACTGCTCCCGGGTACAGGCCGCGGGGTCATCTCCTCTATCGGCAGATGGCCTACCGGACAAAGCCAATTGTACGTCTGGAAGTCATGGACCGCATGGTTACCAAGGGTTACCAAAAGGGAGTGTACCGAAGAGTTACCAAGGGCATCAGACGGGGCAGTGGGTGCGGGATTGGCTTTATTGCATCAGGCGATGGAGGGCAACGCGAGCGTCGGTAACCTGGGCAGGACGAGTTTGAGAACCAGAGAAGTGCGACAGGAATTCCTGGTATTCGTTGATGGCCTGGTCGCGCTTGGAGGTGTGCTCGTAGAGTTGGCCCAGGTAATAGTGGGAGAGAACTCCCAGCGCGGGGAAACGCTCCGCCAGGACCTCACTATTTTCCAGGTTGCGTTCTTGAACCTGTACGGCGTGTAAGTCATTCTCCGCCGAGGAGTAGTCGTTGGTCAGAAGAGCCGCGCGTCCCCGGAAGAAAAGCAGATACGGGTCCTGATAATTGGGAACTCCGACTAAACGGTTCAAAGCCATTTGTCCGTCGCTTTTTTGCACCGCCGCAATTACATCAAAGTAAATCTGGCGAAGTTCAAGCGCGCGTGGTGAGATCCAGGGATGGCCGGAGGCGTAGCGTTGCAACATCTCCCGCGATGCGGATGGGTTACCTGCAATGGTCTGAAGGAATGCCTGGGCCATCAGTTCGTCGCCACCGAGCTTCTGCCTCTGGACAAAGGAAAGAGCGGCGGACTGCTCGCCCAACAAAACGGATAGCACTGCGAACGGCCGCAAGTAACTCCCGGCAGCCTCGATCTGATTGGCATGTTCCAGTTGAGCCATGGCATCCCGGTAACTGGCGAGAGCACCTTCGAAGTCGCCTGCGCTCTCCTTGAACTGCGCTCGGTACCCGGGGAGATACAGCCGGCTCAGCGCGGTCGTCTTCTGTGCATACTGCTGGAAGGCAGCATTGGCCATGTCTGGCTTCTTCTGCTCGGTGTAAACGATGGCCAGCTTCAGGTACTCTCCGTAATCGCTGAAGTCGGCCCGTACCTCAAGCACTTTGCGGTAAGCGGCGATGGCCTCGTCATAATGGCCTAACATATAGAGGGCGTCGCCACGCGTGTCGAGCGGGTTGGGATCGCCGGGACGAACCGCAATGTAGGCATCATCCGCCGACAAAGCGCCACTGAGATCGCCCATGCGGGCGAACTGGTAGGTTTGGAAGTTGAGTATGTCTTCGTTCTTCGGATCTAACGCCAATCCTTGTTGCAAAAGCTCAAGAGACTGTTTCGCCTGTCCGAGACGAGCCAGCGTGTTGGATAGAAGGCATCGGTCTATGGTGGAGCGGGGGAATTCGGACACGAGGGCCTGACGAGCGGCGAGTAGGGCTTCCTCATCCTGAGACCGGGCGGCTTTGACCGCCTGCAGTGCCAGTTGCTCGTAACGCGGCAAGCGGGACTGCAATTGCTCGACCTTCGCCCGCACCTCGTTGGCGCGATGCAAATCGCCCTCGAGGAAGTATTGCTGGGACAGGCGCAAATACGCCAGTGCGAACTGCGGGTCTAAACGAACGGCTTCCTCCAATTCGCGGATGGCATCGGAGGTCAGAAACCGGCGGCCATAGTCGACACCCAGCTGGTAATGGCGATATGCCTCGACATTGGATGTGGAAGCTTGCTCAATCTCTGGCGTTTTTTGCGGCAGGTTGGAGGCGGGCAGGAAGCTTCCGGCGAGACTCTCAGTTAGCCGGTCCACCATCCCGAAGATGCTCTGGATGTCTTGTCCTTCGAGCTTCTGCGAAAACAGGATCTGCCCGGTGCTGGTATCTTGCGCGCGCACATCAAGGCGGAGTTGCGTAGGGCCGATCTTCAGCAACGCTCCTGTAATGTAAGCGTCGGCGCCGGCGTCACGGGCGACACTTTGCGCCTCTGCGGGATCGAGAGACTTGCCGCCCTTGGTGGCGCGCTGCACCGCCCCCAGCACACGCTCGGTGGAGAGCACGTCCAGGCCCTTCACCTGCGCGAGATTCGTGGTGAGCATGTCGGTGAGGCCGCTATCGAGCCAGTTGAGCGATTGATCCTGCGACAGATTGTTGAAGTAGAGCACGGCCACAGACTTATGCTGGCGGCCGGCCCTGGGGCCCGAAAGCCGATTGCGGAAGAATAAAAATCCTGTCACTCCGGCGATCACAACCGCCGCAGCGACAAGCGCGAGCCACGGCCGCCTTCTCGCAACTTGGATCGCCGCCGAGGGGGATGAAACCTGCGGTGGAACCGGCGCCGGAGTCACCGCAGAGGAAGAACCGCTGGGCGCAGCTGGCGCAGGGGCAGATAGAACCGGGGCCGACCCCATCGATGCCGGAGCCTCAGCAGGGGGCATGCTCGCGACTGCCGATTTCCGTCCTGATTCCGTATCCCGTTTCAGCCGTTGCAGGTCCGCCCGCATGTCGGCGGCGTGCTGGTAGCGCAGGTTGCGATCCTTTTCCAGCGCCTTGTTGATGATGTCTTCCTGCTTGGGCGGAATATCAGGATTGAGGCGCACGGGAGTGATCGGAGGCCGCTCCAGAATGGCGTTGAAGATGGCGGCCGAAGTGTCCCCGCGAAACGGCATGGTTCCAGTGGCCATCTCGTAGAGCACGGCGCCGAACGAAAACAAGTCGGTGCGCGCATCGAGAGCCTTTCCCATGGCCTGCTCCGGCGACATGTAGGCCACCGTGCCCAGCGCCGCGCCCGGGCTGGTGAGATGTTGTTCGTCGATGCTGGCGGCCTGCGTCGCAGCTCCTAGAAGCTGGCTGGAAGAAGTGGCTCCGGCCGCAACTTTGGCCAGTCCAAAGTCGAGGACTTTGGCATGGCCGCGCTCGGTAACGAAAATGTTCGCGGGTTTGATGTCCCGATGGACGATCCCTTTGCTGTGAGCGGCGTCGAGCGCGTCGGCAATTTCGATGGCCAACGAGATCAGCTGCTCGTTCTCTATCGGGCGCCCGGAGATCAGATGCTTAAGCGTCATGCCCTCGAGAAATTCCATGGCGATGAAAGCCTTGCCATCTTCCTCGCCGATGTCATAAATCGTGCAGATATTGGGATGATTCAAGGCGGAGGCAGCTTGCGCCTCGCGCTGAAAGCGGGCCAGAGACTGCGGATCGCGGGCAACGTCGTCGGGCAGAAATTTAAGCGCGACGAAACGGTGCAACCGCGTGTCCTCGGCTTTGTAAACAACGCCCATCCCACCGCCGCCAAGTTTCTCAATGATGCGATAGTGGGAGATGGTCTGGTCGATCATAGCGGGGTTTCTGGGGACGCCCTATCTTACGGATGCGGCATCTGCCCGTCAACGAAGGCCAGATTGGCCTGACGTCTAATATGAATCTGCTATGTGCCCGGCAATAGGCTGTGTGTATTTTTCCAAAAGCGCAATTGTGGGGAGCGCTAAAACTGGGGGACTAGCGCAAACATGACCTGGATTCGAACTGTATCTTGGGACGAGGCCGACGAGAAGCTGCGCAAGGCGATTGAAGGCGAGAAGCTGCTTTATCCCAAGGAGTACGCGACGCCGGTGCATCCGGATGCGTCGGGGGCGTCGTCGATTGTGGGATCGCACACGCTGATTCCCGACGTGCTGTATCACGCCTTCTCGACCTTTGGTGCGCTGATGTCGCCCGACCTCCCGCTGGAACGCCGCCAGCACGAGATGATCGCGACCATGGTTTCCGTCACGAACCGGTGCGTCTATTGAATCGAGTCGCACGCAGAGTTTCTGCGTAGGGTGACATTGGATAAGTCATTGGTCGACGCGCTGGAGAAAGATTACACGACGGCGCCCATCTCGCCGCAGGATCGCGTGATGCTCGATTATGTGGTCAAGCTGACCAGGGACGCGACCAAGGTTTGGAAGGACGATATCGAGCGGCTGCGCGGTGTTGGCTTCGACGATCGCGGAATCCTGCAGATCACGCTGATCGCCTCGTGGTTCAACTACATCAACCGCGTGGCGGACGCGCTGGGAGTGGGACGGGAGTAGTCGTTTCGAGACGGGCGCTGAGGTGCGAATATCGGCACGGCCCGTCTAGGGCGCTGCGCTCAGTACGAGAATCGCTGAATCTCGTTTACGTTCGAAGACGGGCCATCCACGAAGCCGATCCGCAGGTTGGGATGAATCGCGATGTGCGCGGCAACGACGTTAAACGCGTTCGAAAAGCTGAATCCGTTAATCGTCTTCTGCAGGACGCCGTTGATGTCGTAGACGTAGATCGTGCTGCCCGAGGACGCCGAACTTGAGTTGGGCTGGGCCACCAGAAATAGCTTGTGGATGGGATCGTATTCGACGTCGGCGCCGCTGAAAAACTGCTGCTCGCCGCTATTAGGCAAGATCACAGTGAAGCCGGTTTCCGTATTGAGATTGTAGAATTCCACGCTGGCATCGTCTTCTGTCGTGGTGCAGGCAATGTTATCGGCGGAATCGACGGCAATGCCGTTAATGAAGCCGAATCCTATGCCGGTGAACTCGGTGAACGCTCCCGTGCCGAGATCGGCAAGGCCGATGACCGGAGCGCAGCCGAAGCATCCGTTCCCTCCGCCCAGGACAGCCACATTGGTTTGCGTGTTGTAGGCCATGGGCGGCACAACACTGCCAAAATTGAAGGAGTCGGTGATGCTGATGACCGGTCCGAAAGTATTGGCGGCGATGTTGGAGCTGAACACAAGCGGGATGAAACTTCCACTGTTGTCTTGCGCGAAGACCGCATTGTTGGCGCTTCCCTGCGTGCGGCTCACCTCCTTGATCAAATGCTGCTTGTCGATCGGAGGCGTCCATTTGCCCGTGAACTTGTTACCGGACAGTGGATTGATCATAAGGAAGGTGCGCTGCACGTTGAGAGAACTGACAACGTGCTCGTGTTCTATTAACCCCACAGCGTTTCCCACTACACCGAGAGTGATGAAATCGTCCTGCGTCAGGGTTCTAACCAGGACGGCGAGAATTTTGCCGGTCTTCTGATCGAAGGTCTCGACCGCGGCTTCGACGTTTCCACCCGACAAATCCTGGGCTTCGGCCAATACGCCTTCCGTCCCGTTCTGATCGATGTCAAAGCCGAAGATCTGACCGCCGAATTTGCTATGCACAATGACGGGCGTGGCAGGTTGCGATGGATCGGACTGAGCAAAGCTCAGGCTGGATACGGTGCAAAAGAAGCAGGCAAGGACCGCGGCCATCCGGCAGTCGCGGGAGATGGCGTTCAGGGATGCCATGGTGCACTCTCCGGTAGAGCCACGCCAGAGTATGTCCCCGGGCAGAGCGTCATGTCACGAAAATGTCAGAGGATTGTAAAAATGGATTTTCGCAGGGAGCGGTGTTTACTTGGACGGGACACTGTAATGGGAGGCAATCACCTGCCACCTGCCGCCAATCTTCATCCATACGTCGGTCAGGCGGTCGTGGTATTCGTAAGGCTTACCTTTGGATTCGCCCTTCTCGTGATAGGCGCCGGTGACAATGGCGGTGTCGCCGTGGAGACGGACTTTGAGATCGGAGAGTTCCGCGACTTGCACGTGAACGGCGGAATCCGCGCTGTGCGTAATGTAGCCTGCCTTGCTGTAGATGCTGCCGTCTTCGATGGTAATGACGAACTCATCGGACAGAAGCGACGAGAGGATATCGATGTTGTGCTGTTTGTAAGATTCGGTCCACTTCAGTTCCAGCGCGCGAACAGTGGCCGAGTCGGACTTTTCCTGGGCCCACAGGCCGGCAGAGGAGGTCGCGAGCAGGCAGAGGATAAGAGTCCAGCGGTTGCGGATGTGCATGGTATGTATGTCGCACAATCTGGCGCGGGCGGCAAGTTCCTTGCGTAATTCGTTAAGCCCAGAGGACACAGGGAGTCCTGTGAACCTCTGTGTCCTCTGTGGTGAAACGTCGGCCTGCGCTCGAAAATGACAAGAAGTGGTGCGGTTGGGAAACTGTACTGCCTCAGCTCCCGGGGAATGGTGTTCCAATAGATATTAGGAGAGGATCTCATGCTCTCCCGAGGCGCGCGTTGACTCATGCCCGAATCGTTGGGTGAATTTTTCCTCGAACATTTTCGCAAGCATACGCGAGAGTGCGCGTACCGGCAGAAACGCGGCTACCGCATGCAGTCGTTCACTTACGGCGACATTCTGGGCATGGCGCAGACAGTCGCTCGCGAACTGGCAGCCCGAAACATCGTCAAAGGCGACCGGGTCATGCTCTGGGGGCAGAATTCGGCGGAGTGGGTTGCAGCATTTTTTGGCTGCGTGCTGCACGGCGTGGTGGTAGTGCCTATGGATGACGGAGCCTCGGT
This sequence comes from Occallatibacter sp., assembly GCA_035496515.1. Classification (GTDB taxonomy): domain Bacteria; phylum Acidobacteriota; class Terriglobia; order Terriglobales; family Acidobacteriaceae; genus Telmatobacter. The sequence goes on along the minus strand of DATJEO010000300.1, from coordinate 228 downwards.
GGATTTCGCCCTCCGAGTTTCGCGGCAGGTTGAGGCGAAGCTGGTGGTTGGATCACGGGAGCATGCCCGGGAATGCGCGATTGTTTCTCTGCCGACTCTCATGTTTGAAGATGTCGCCGCCGCGGGGCATTTCTCATCGGCAGCGCCCGAGGTTCAGGTCGGGCCAGATGAAATTCTGCAGATTGTTTTCACCTCCGGCACGACGGCTGAGCCCAAGGGCGTGGTGAT
>DATJEO010000299.1:0-7829 GCA_035496515.1 Occallatibacter sp. | reverse complement strand
TCTCCCCGGCCATGGTGCCGGTGGTTTTCGTTTTGCCCTCGATGTCGAGGGAGGCCCAATCGGGGTGCGCCTTGTAGACCTCGGTGGTGTTGCCGATGGCGGCTGCGGGAATCCATAGGCCGAGACGCATGCCTTTGGCTTCGATGGCTTTGAGGATGGGATCGAGGCCTTGTGGAAATGCGACGAGGTTGACGGCGTTGGCGCCGTACTCCTGCTGCCAGCCATCGTCGATGGTGAAGATGTCCATGCCCATGGCGCCGGCAGCGTCGATCAGGTCCATGGAAATCTGTTGATTGATGCCGCGTTCGAAGGGCTCCCAGGTGTTGTAGATCCAGGGTGGGCCTTGTTTGTCGATGCGACGTTCGAGGATCTGGGCGGAGTAGCTTGGAACGCGCCATCGCGGGTCATTGAATACGTTGCGGGGGAATGCATCGTCGCGCCGGAAGGGGAGCAGGGAGATGCTTGCGGTGGGGAACTCTTCGCTGGGCGCGATCCTTCGCTCGAAGGGCATGATGTCGGTGTCGTACATGGCACTGATGCGAACGGTATTGTCTGCATCCCATCCGGCGATTTCGGTTCGCTTCATGTATCCGGGAACTTCGTTGAGGATGGCGAGGCCGTCGCCTGTGCGCGCGTTCATCAGCATGATGCCCGCATCTTCTGAGCGGCCGGTGTAGAAGATTTCGCGTGGGACGGCGCCGTACTGGGCGAAGAGCGTCATCTCGTTTTCGGGACCGAGAGCGAGCTCCAGCGTTTCGATGATGAGGTGAGTGATTTTGAGCGGGACCTTGCCGGTGTTCTTCAGCCGGAGAGATTTGCGGGACGCGGCGTGTCCTGTGTAGAGCGAGTAGAGAGCGGTGACCTCGAGCGGAATATCTGTATGACGCATTCGCACAGAGAGGGAGTGGGCGTTGCCGGTCGCCGCAGGAAATGCGTCGAGGAGTTCGAAGTGTCCGTCGTTGCTGGCGCAGGGTTGACCGTCGCAGTTGAATGAGAATTCGGGGCGCGTTTTGGCGATGTCTCTTCCGGGAATTAGAAGGTCGATTTTCGTCGCTTTGTCGGAGAGCTGCGTGGTGTAGAGGCCGAGGCCGGGACGGAATCCGATGTCGCGGCGGATCAACTCATTCTCGACAGCCCAAGTTTGGTCGTTCGTCTCAGCGCCAACATTGGTCTCGCCGATCAGCGAGCGTTCGCACGCGACACCTGCAACCAGCACCGCGCCTGACCTGAGCAGATCTCTCCTGCTGACATCCATTGCGTTGTCCGACCCTTTAAGATTTCGCGCAATGCTACCACGGCGGATACAGCACCGGAGACGATTGTGGGTATCCCAACCTCCAGGGGCGGGAGAACTGGGAGACTCGGCGGCCCGGATGGAGCACTAATCGAGGTGGTGTAGCACGATGCCGTAGCCGACGCCGGCGCGGTCGGTAGTGCGGGCGACCTGGAATGCCATCAGCTTGCCGTCGGTAGAGATGACGGGGTTGGATGCTTTCCAGCCGGCGAAGTCATTGAAGTTGGTGAGGCGCGTCCAGTTTTTTCCCGTGCCATCGAGTCGGAGTTTCCAGATGTCGATGTTGTGCATGCCGTGATCGCCGCCCAGGTCTGAGACCTGGCGATCGGATTCGACGGCGGTGTAGTTGCCGTCGGGGAAGATGCCTTCGCATTCGTTATAGAAACCCGGTGATTGCGAGAAATCGGTGACTTTGCCGGTCTTCAGATCGATGCCCATGACCTTTGAGATTGGATCGGTGGGCTGATGCTGCTTCACGTAGCAGGTGAAGGTCATCTTCTGGTCGTTGTCGTAGAAGTCCTGGGCTTCGATGCTGCAGCTGTCGCTAGAACTCTCGTACACCTTGTGAATGTTGGTGAGCCGCGGTGTGTCTTGAGAGAGGTCGACGGTGGCTACCATGAGGCGTGAGTAGTCTTTGGGGAGTTCGGGGTGATCGCCGTGGTGTTCCGAGAAGGAGATCAGCATGCTCCTTTTCGAGATCGCCGCGCCTTCAAACATGCGTTGGTTGAGGCGTTCGGGTTTGGATCCGGTCTTGCTGCTGAGAAACCAGAGCTCGTTGTCACGGTCGCGGCTGGTTTCGACGTCGGTGAATTTTTCGGGACCGATGAGAATGTAGTCGCCGTTGGAGAGATGCATGACCCGGAGAAAGGCGGCACCGGGAATGCTGCAGGTAAGGCAACGGATAGTGCGGGTCTTCAGATCAATGACGAAGGCATCGCCGAAGCTCTTGTCCATGAAGACGATGTTCTGGTTGTCAGGAGAGAAGTCGGCGCGCTCACCGAAGTGCGTGAGGATTTCGTCGTTGGCGGGAAGCTGGTCGAGGGGGCTGGCCTGCTTGCGGCGGTCAGAAGCAGGGAAAGCAATAAGCAGAAGAGAGAGGAAAAACAGGGTCTTCATCGGTTGAGCGCAATGATAGAGTCGGAAAACCCAGCTTGCAATGCGAGAGTCAGCGTTGCGTATGAAGGCGGATGTTTTCCGGGGCTAACGCCCAATTTATGGAAATCATTGGCTGGGTTCAGCGGCCTGAAGGCGGCTGCTCCCTTCGGGACTTTCCCTGTTCGAACGATGTTTTGTTACGGATCAGCATGGAACGTTTTTGCTTCCCACCCTAAGTTGGCCTGACGGCCAACTTAGAATGGGGCACCCCGGCCGCAGTTCACTCTTATCCCATGTCTCCAGAATCGGGAGAAATGGGGCACCCGAAGACATCCTTGAATCCCACCCTAGATTGGTCTGACGACCAATCTAGGATTGAGCACCCGGCTTCCAGAGAAATGTTGGTTTACCCGCCCAAGCAGAGCTTGGACGGGGCACCCGATGATTTGATCAGTGCATGGCGCCGGCGCCGGGGCCTTGGCCGGGGCGGTTCTTGCTGAGGAGGAATGCCATGAAGACGAGGCCGAAGGACATCCATGAGAGTTCCATATAGACGTCCTGATAGCCCTGCATCTGCGCCTGGGCGTTGAGCTGGTTGTAAATGGATGCGAGGGCGAGGCCGGTGCTGTTGGCGGCTCCATAGATCCCGTTGAAGAATCCGGAGAGCGCCTGCTGGTGCTGGTTGAAGGCATTGGAACCGGAATCCATGAAGTTCTGAAGATGCTGCTGGTGCCACATGGCGCGGCTCGTGACCTGCGCGTTGGTGATGGCGATCATGATGCTGCCGCCGAGGTTGCGCACGAAGTTGATGAGGCCGGAGACCTGGTTGCTCTCTTCCTTGGGCATGCCGACGTAGGCGGCGTTGGTGATAGAGATGAAGCAGAAGGGGAGAGGCAGCATCTGGATAACGCGGAGCCATGAAGCCTGCGAGAAGCTCATCTGCAGTGTTGTCACATACGCCGCATAGCGGAAGGTGACGATGAACATGATGAATCCGCAGACTGCGAGCGTGCGCGCAGAGATTTTGCCAGTGGCGAATCCGGCGAGGGGCATGACGATGACGAGCGCGATGCCGCCGGCGGTGAGTGCGAGTCCGGCAGTAGTGGCGTTGTAGCCCAGGAGCTGCTGCATGAATTGCGGCTGGAGTACGGTGTTGGCGTTGAGGACACCTCCGACCAGCATCATGAGGAAGCAACAGATCGCAAAATTCTTGAAGCGGAAAAGCTTGAGGTTGATGAGCGGGTCTTTTTGCCGCCACTCCCATACGACGAGACCAATCATGCCGAGGATGAAAATGAATGCGAAGAAGCGAATGAAGTTGGACGCGAACCAGTCCTGCTCCTCGCCCTTGTCGAGCATGATCTGCATGCCGCCCATGGCGAGGGTGAGGAAGGCGAGGCCCATGTAGTCCATGTTGCGAAGTTTGGACTTGTCGGGCTTGATCCACGGTGGATCTTCGACGAGACGCGTGACGAGAATGAAGGCGAGGATGCCGACGGGGATGTTGATGAAAAAGATCCAGCGCCAGGTGTAGTTATCGGTGATCCAGCCGCCGAGGGTGGGTCCGATGGATGGAGCGAGAACAGCGACGAGCCCGTAGAGTGCGAAGGCTTGGCCGCGTTTGTGAGGCTCGAAGGAGTCGGCCATGATGGCCTGTGCCATGGGCTGCATGCCGCCGCCGCCTGCTCCCTGGATGACGCGGAAGATGAGGAGCATGGGAAGTGTTGGTGCGGCACCGCAGAGGAAGCTGGCGATGGTAAAGACGGTGATGCAGAAGACGAAGAAATTTCGGCGGCCCATGAGGCTGGATGCCCATCCGCCAAGGGGAAGGACGATGGCGTTGGAGACGAGATAGCTAGTGAGAACCCAGGTGCTCTGGTCGGTCGAAGCGCCAAGGCTGCCCGCGATGTGGGGGAGGGCAACGTTAGCGATGGAGGTATCAAGGACCTCCATGAATGCGGCGAGGGCAACGGTGGCGGCGATGAGCCAGGGGTTTACGCGAGGCTTCCAGGCCGTGTGTTCGTCGACGTTCGGGTTTTTGATGGTGGTCGCCGGTGAGGCTGCTCGGGGCATCGGCGGTTCTGTCTGCAACTCGGGCAAAAACTCTCTCCTTGTCGGTTCGCAGGTCCTGAATTGGTTGCGGGAACGAGGAATCTGGCGGCCGTTGCGGAAGAAAACCAGTCCGTTCTGCCACTCACCTATAGATGTGGGAGGACTGGACGGAGGTTCATGGATTGTGAAATCGGCTTCATATTGCGGCACTTGGGGAGACGGGAGCTTGACTAGGTGTAACGGTGCGCCAGCCTATGAGGGCGATGGTGAGGGCGATGAGCTGCATGAGGACGATGAAGGCGACGACAGCGGGCCATTTGCCGAAGGCCCAGAATGCTCCGGGGACGACGCCGGCGGCGGTTCCACCGAGGTAGTAGCAGGTGATGTAGATGCCGGCGGCAGTGACGCGGGCGCCGGAAGGAGAGGCCACGCGGAGATGACTTTGCGAGGCGGTTTGCGCGATGAAGACACCGCTGGAAAGGGCGGCGAGTCCGAGGATCACGATGGGGAGGGAGTGAACGAGGGTGAGAAGGACTCCGGCGATGGCGCAGGAGATGGCGCCGCCGATTCCGGCGCGGAGGCCGATGCGGGTGATGAGGAACCCGGCGAATGGCGTGACGATGAGACCGATGAGATAGACGAAGAAGAGCGAGCTAAGGGCGGTGATGGAGAGAGAGAAAGGCGGAGCGCTGAGGTAGAAGGTGATCCAGGTGAAGACGCCGACGAGCGAGAAAAGGACGTTGAAGCCGACGGCGAAGGTGGCCACGAGGCGACGGTTTCGGAACATGGCGCGGACTTGTTGGGGGAAGTTGGACAAGGAGGATGGAGGTTGCGTTGGCCGGCGGCGGCCGTGTGGGAGCCATGCGGCGACGGCGGCGGTTCCGACGAGAGAGGCAAGGCCGAGGACGAGAAAGCTGATGCGCCAGTTGAAGTAGTCAGCGAGGATGCCGGCGGAGATGCGGCCGATGAAACCGCCGAGCGCGGTTCCGCTGACGTAGAAGCTCATGATGAGCGCGATGCGCTCGGGCGGCCATTCCTCACCGATGTAGGTGACGACTACGGCGATGATGCCGGGGACCATGATGCCCTGGAGGAATCGCCAGAAGATGAGTTGAGCGAGAGTGGTGGAGGTGGCGGCGAGGAGCGTGGGAATGGAGACGCCGAGGATGGAGTAGACGATGACGCGCTTGCGAGGGAGGCGTTCGGTGAGCGCTCCGAAAATGGGGGCGGCGATGGCAACTCCGAGAGTGGCGGCGGAGACGGTCATGCCGACGCCGGTTTTGGAGGCGTGGAAGATGTGGGCGAGGAGAGGGAGGATGGGCTGGGTGCAGTAGAGCTCCAGGAAGGCACAGACTCCGCAGAGGGTGACGGCGGCGGCGGCCTTGTGGGTGGGGTGATCGGGTTGAGTGGGTGGTTGCAAGGAACAGGATACAGGGATGTCAGAAGAGCAGGATCGGACGAGGTGAAAGAGAATGTGGAGACTGCGACCGCAAAGCTCGCGGTGGTGGCCGCCGGGTTGCATCTTTCGAGTACAGGCGATACGGTTGAGCCGTGTCGCCGCTCTCATTTCCCCGTCTGTTCGGCTTCAATGGGCGCCGCGCGGTCGAGTCGATCGTGGCGCGTCGAACATTCGACGATGTGATTCTTCCGCCCACGACCCGGCGCTTGCTTGACGCTGCGTTGGCGCAGGTAACGCAGTACGATCTTATCTTCAACCGCTGGGGTCTGGGAGAGCGGCACCCGACCGGGCTAGCACTTGCTTTCAATTTTGCCGGTCCACCGGGTACGGGCAAGACGATCTGCGCCGAGGCGATTGCGCATTCGCTTGGGCGCCGTCTCCTTCTAGTCCGCTATGGCGAACTCGAATCGATGTGGATGGGGGAGACGCCGAAGAACATCGCAGCGATATTCAGCAAGGCGAGGGACGAGCAGGCAGTGCTGTTCTTTGACGAAGCTGATGCCATCGCTACGCGCCGGTCAACTTCAGTGGACAGCGGCATCCAGCGCGAGTCGAATACGACGGTAAGCGTGCTGTTGCAGGAGCTCGAGTCGTATAACGGCGTGGTGATCTTTGCCACGAATCTTGCGGCGAATTTTGATCCTGCGTTTGAGCGGCGTATTCGAACGCACGTGCTATTCGAAATGCCCGGAGAGAGCGAGCGCGAGAAGATCTGGCGCGTGCAGTTGCACCCATCGCGAACTCCAGTCGCGGCTGATGTTGATTTTCAGGCTTTGGCACGACGGTACGAGGTCAGTGGCGGAGACATCCGGAACGCGGTGCTGAAGGCAGCGCTTGCCGCAGCGGCGGAACCGATTCCGGACTCTTCCAAACGGATACATCAGCACCATTTTGAAGCGAGCATCGAGGAAGTGGTCGCGGCCAAGCGGGTGATGAGGCAATCGCTGTTTGCCGACGAGAGATCTTTGGGGCCGAATGGGGAACTTGTCAAAAGCAGGATGCTGCCGGTCAAGCCGTTGGTCGTGAACTACGTCCTGGCAGGCGCGGCTCTGCTGCTTGCCCTGATCGCACTCGTGGTGGCTCTGATGAAGTAGGTTCAAGTGGCAGAGTTGCGACGAATACTGCAGATGATGCGATCTGGGAGGGCCCGATCGCTCGTCGAAGAGCGGTGGCTTAGTACCGCTTGGCAACATACCTTGGGGATTGGCTGCAGAGATGTATCGGGGCATCTGGTGGAGGATTTAACCTGAATGGGAGATGGACTCCCCTTCCACCAAGCCTCCACGACGAGGGATGGAGGCATTTGCCTCGCGCGATTTCACAAGGTACCAGCTGGCACGGGTGGCCGTGATTCTGGGCGCGGAGGCACAGGCAGTTGCGGTGGCGTGGCAGGTTTACTCGATTACGCATCGCGCAATCGATCTGGGGTACACGGGGCTGGCGCTGTTTCTGCCGGGGCTGTTTTTTCTGCTGCCCGCCGGACATGTAGCGGACCGCTTCGATCGCAGACATGTGATTCTGTGTTGCTATTCGCTGCAGGTGGTGTGCACAGCGGCGCTGCTGGCTCTGGCGCTGATCGGGACGCATCGCATTCTTTACGTCTATGCAGTGTTGTTCCTGATCGGGACGGGGAGGGCGTTTTCGGCTCCGGCGAGTTCGGCGCTCATTCCCCACCTGGTGCCGGAGAAGCACTTTGTGAATGCGGTGACATGGGGTGGAGCAATTTTTCAGCTTTCGAACGTGACGGGGCCGGCGCTGGGCGGATTGCTGTTTACCCTGCCGCTGGGGAAGCGGCTGGCTGCGGCGGGGCTGGAGGGCGCGGGGATCGTGTACGTCTTTACTCTCATCACGCTAGCGTGGTTTCTGGTGCTGATTTCCAGTCTGAGCGTGCGGGTGGGGCGGATGGAGCATCGAGCGGCATCGCTGAAA
>DATJEO010000298.1:0-7925 GCA_035496515.1 Occallatibacter sp. | reverse complement strand
CGGAGTGTTTCGATGAGCGCGGGCATGTCGAAGACGTCGCGGAGGCATTCGCGATAGGCCTCGAGCAGAAGCGGGAAAGATGGATAACGCGAGGCGACGCTGAGGAGATCGTAGGAGCGCTTGCGGAGTTGCCACAGAGGCGATCTCTGGTCTGCGCGTCGGCGCGGGAGGAGGAGGGCGCGTCCGGCGGCTTCGCGGAAGCGTCCAGCGAAGAGGGCACTTGAGCCGAGCTGGCGCAGGACCATCTCCATGACTTCAGCGGATTCGACGAGGATCCAATCCGGGTCGGGCGGCTCGTCGGTGTCTGGGAAGCGAAGGACGAAGCCGTCGTCACCCCACAGGGTTTCGACCTCAGGACCACCGGCCGCGCGTATGCGAGAACTGACCGCCATGGCCCAGGGAATGTGAATGCGGCTGCCGAAGGGGGTGAGGACACAAACGCGCCAATCGCCAAGCTCATCTCGAGTGCGCTCGATGACAATGGTACGGTCGTCGGGAACCTGGCCTGTAGCTGACTCCTGATCGGCGAGGAACTGGATAAGGTTCTCGGCGGCTCCGGGGTCAAGGTCATGTTCGGCAACGAGGCGAGCGAGGGCGACGGGTTTGGGTAGGGCACGCAGTTCACGAATCAATGCACCGATGCGGCGACCAAATTCGAGTGGGCGGCCGGGGCCATCGCCCTTCCAGAAGGGCATCTTGCCAGGTTCGCCGGGAGCGGGCACGACGAGCACTCGGTCGTGGGTGATGTCTTCGATTCGCCATGTTGAAGCGCCGAGAATGAACGTCTCGTTTGGATGCGACTCGAAAACCATTTCTTCGTCGAGCTCGCCGACGCGAATGGACTTTCCTTCAGTGTGCGCGAGGAAGACGCCATAGAGGCCGCGGTCGGGGATGGTGCCTGCGTTGAGGATAGCGAGACGCCCGGCGCCCTCACGCGCTGTGACCACGTTGCGGATGCGGTCCCATGTGAGGCGAGGGCGAAGTTCGGCGAACTCGTCCGAGGGATAGCGGCCGCTGAGGAGGTCGAGGACACCATCGAAGGCTGAGGGGGTGAGAGCACCGAACGGGGCTGCGCGACGGACGAGGTCATACAGGGCATCGACGTGGACTTCGGGCTTGTGATCCTCTCCGGCTTCTTCGTAGGCGGAGGTGGGTTTAGGTTCGTCAATGTTGGAGGAAGCACGGACGTATCTTCGTGGTCCGCCAACGCTGGAGCGGTGAATGCGTCTGAGCTGCTTCGCTTTCTTCGGCACCCGGTAGCCGGGCGGGTGAGCCACGATGGCGACGATCTGCTGGCAGAGGACATCGAGCGGGTTTCGGGGGAAGCGTGTGGACTCGATGTGACCTTTGTGCATGGCCTGGGTCACCGCGGCGCAGGCGACGAGGTCGGCGCGGTACTTGGGAAAGAGGACGCCTTCGCTGATGGCATCCACGGAGTGGCCAGCTCGGCCTATGCGCTGCATGCCGCTGGCAACCGAGGGTGGAGCTTCAATCTGAATCACGAGATCGACGGCGCCCATGTCGATGCCGAGTTCGAGTGTCGATGTCGCACACAGGGCTTTAATCTGCCCGGCCTTGAGCTGTTCTTCGATAATGGAGCGCTGGTATGCGGCGAGCGACCCGTGGTGGGCACGTGCTATCTCTTCGCCGGCTAGATCGTTCAGAGCACCGGCGAGTCGCTCCGCAACCTGGCGACTGTTGACGAACAGGATGGTGGAGTTACGTTCGCGAATGATTTCGAGGAGGCGCGGGTGGATTGCGTTCCAGATGGAAACGCGACGAGGCGCCTGCGAGGCCGGACCAGTGGGGATCTCCTCCGTGGTTTGAAGGCGAGCCATATCTTCGACTGGAACTTCAATGCGAAGCTTCAACTGCTTGGGAGCAGACGCGTTGACAATTGTTACGGGCCGGAACCGCAATGGAGCATCTGGGTTGGGAGGTTGGTCACTCGAGTCGACAGGGTCGAGCGCTGTTGCCGCCTCGGTTGGGGCGGCAACTGAGTCTTTGAGGTGGCCTTCTGGCTTCGACACAGGCTCGAGCGAATTCGAATCTATAGTTAAAGTATTACTTTCGAGCAGAGAGGTTTTGTGTTTGACCAGCAAAGGCGTCGTGGTTGGGACTTCGACTCCACCGAGAAAACGTGCGACCTCTTCCAATGGACGCTGGGTTGCGGAGAGACCAATGCGTTGAAGGCGGCGGCCGGCGAGTGCTTCCAGGCGTTCAAGGGTTAGCGCCAGGTGAGCGCCGCGCTTGGTCGGAACCAGGGCATGGATCTCATCGATGATGACCGTATCGACGGTGCGGAGAGCGTCGGCGGACTGCGAGGTCAGCAGGAGGTAGAGGGACTCGGGGGTGGTGATGAGGATCTCGGCGGGGTCGCGGCGGAAGCGAAGGCGCTCCTGCTGAGTCGTGTCGCCCGTGCGGACACTGATAAGCGGATCGTGAAACGGAACGCCGTTGCGACGGGCCATATTGGCGATTCCGGCGAGAGGGGAGCGGAGATTTCGCTCGACATCGACAGCGAGGGCTTTAAGTGGAGAGATGTAGATGATGCGACAGCCTTTACTCTGCCGCTCTGCAGAAGCTGAACGCGGAGTTCCCTTCCCCTTGGATGGGAGTTCGTCCGACTGCTGAAGTTCGTGAAGCATGAGGCGGTCAAGACACCAAAGGAAAGCTGTTAGCGTCTTGCCGGTTCCGGTCGGGGCGAGGATGAGAGCGCTCTCGCCACGGGCGATGACTGGCCACCCGAGACGCTGTGGAGAGGTAGGTTCGTCGAAGACGGCCTTGAACCACTCCGCCGTGACGGGATGGAAACAGGCAAAGGGATCGGTTTCGCAGTCCGGCTTGGTGAAAGAGAGCGACATCTTCTGCCTTTGACGCTTCTAGAGCATAACGCGCACGGAAGGGAAAGAAAAGGCGAAGCTCCGTTTTCAGGATTGAGAGTTGGTTAGCGACGGCCCGCAGCGGCAACGGAGTTTGTGGGATCGGCTCCGGTCCAGGTCACATCTGCTGTGGGCCCGTAGGTGGAGGGGACTTCGCGATCGAGAATCCGCAGAAAGACGGTAAGTTGCGTACGGTGATGAGCGGTGTGAAGCACGCGACGCCAAAAGATCCATATGCGCTGGCGCTGAACATCGAAGAACGGAACTGTCTCGAGCCACCATTGATCGGTCTGCAGGGCGAGAAAATCGAGCCTGGCGAGGATGAGTTCTATGAAGCGGTTGGTGGCGGACTCGATCGTGAACGGTTCAGGCAGGACTTTGTCAGGCGCAGGTTCTGGAGTTCCCAGGAATTCGCCTAAGAATCGGCGCTCAGAGAGGAGCTGGTGCTGGAGGATGTCGCCGACGGAGCTGGCGCGCGGGTGCGGTTTGTAGGGCAGGTCGGAATCGGTGAAGTGCTTCCAGGTCGACGCGACTTTGTTCGACTCACTGACGTAGGTGTTGAGTAGATGTTGGAAGAGAGGATTTGAGGCCTTGGGGATGTTTGCGTCGGGGATTGCGGTCCAGGTGTAGTACATATTTGGTCCTCAGATCCTACTTTGATGAATGTAAGGTGCAGAGGAGTTCAATTTGACTGCCTCAAGATCCTGTCTGTGTCAGTTCACGAAGTACCACAGGCGTGAACGAGCGTGCCACTGTGCGCTGCTAGGATTCGAAGCAGGAGTGAGGAGATTTTGCGCGAGCATCTGGCAACGCTGCTGGAGGATTTCAGGAAGCACGAGAGCGAGATCGCCATCGTGCGATACCAGGGAGTTCGTAGGCGTGAGACGACCTATGGAGATCTTGCGCGGCTCGCAGGCCGATTTGCTGCGTTGCTCGAGGATCGCGGGATCGGCAAAGGTGATCGCGTACTGCTCTGGGCAGAAAATGGGGCCGAGTGGGTAGCTGCCTTCTATGGATGCATGCTGCGGGGAGCGATGGTGGTGCCGCTAGATTCGTTCGGGAGCGTTGACTTCGCCGATCGAATCGCGGGAGACGTGAAACCCAAGCTGGCAGTCGGCGATGCAGTGCTGATGGCGAAGCTGTCAGAGATCAGGAATCAGAGATCGGAGACCAGAGATCAAGGGTCAGAAATCAGAGATCAGCAGGCAGCAAGCGGGCAGTCTCCAGCTATTCCCATACTTTGCTTCGAGGACTGGGCTGCTTCCCTGCCCCGGCGGGAGGCTGGTTGCGTCGTTGGGCTCTCGCGGGAGACACCGCTGCAGATTCTCTTCACTTCCGGGACAACGGGGGACCCGAAAGGTATCGTTCATACGCATGGAAATGTTCTATCCAGCGTGTGGCCGATCGAGCAGGCGGCTCAGAAGTATATGCGGTATGAGAAGTATGTTCATCCGCTCCGGTTTCTGCACACGCTGCCGTTGAGTCACGTGTTCGGGCAGACGATGGGGTTGTGGATTCCGCCGATCTTTGCCGCCGAGGTGCATTTCGATACGCGGCTGGTAGCTCCGCGGCTAGTAGAAACGATCAAGCGCGAACGGATCTCGGTGCTTGCGGCGGTGCCGCGGGTCATGGCGCTGCTGAAGGCTCATCTCGAAAACGCGACGCCCGGATTGGCGGAGCGAGTTGCGGCTTCGAAGGGGATGAAGGCGTGGAAGCGCTGGTGGCTGTTTCGCGACGTGCATCGCATGCTGGGGCTGAAATTCTGGGCGCTCATTTCTGGAGGAGGAGCGCTGGCGGGACCGCTGGAGCAGTTCTGGAATGGACTTGGATTTGTTGTAGTGCAAGGCTACGGAATGACGGAGACAACGGCGCTGATTACGCTGAATCATCCCTTTCATGTGGCAAGCGGAACGATCGGCAAGCCGCTACCCGGACGCGAGGTGAAGATAGGACCAGATGGCGAGGTGCTGGTGAAGGGCCCGATGATCTCGACGGCAACGTGGAGCGGCGGAGAGCTTCATCAGCGGGAAGATGAATGGCTCGCAACGGGTGACCTGGCTGAAACACAGGCAACCGGGGAGTTGCGGTTCATGGGCCGCAAAAGTGAAACGATCGTGACGGCGGCGGGTGTGAATGTTCATCCCGAGGATCTGGAAGCTGTTCTGGAGGCGCAACCAGAGATCACTGCGAGCGCTGTGGTGGCTTTGGAAACCGCAGCGGGTCCGGAGCCTTGCGCAGTGCTTGCGGTGCGTGGCGGCGAGAAGCAGGCTGGAGAAGCAGTCGATCGCTCGAATGGGCGGCTGGCTGATTTTCAGCACGTGCGGCGGTGGATGGTTTGGCCCGAGCCGGATCTCCCGCGGACATCGACAGGCAAGGTGAGACGCAAAGTCATTGCGGAGTGGGTGGCCAGCAGGTCCGCTGGTGCAATTGGCTCTTCCGAAGAGGGTACCAGACAGACGCAGGGTGCGCGCGGCGATTGGCTGTACATGCTGGTTGCCGAAATCGCGGGTGAACAGCCGGCGGGCGGGGATGACCTGCGGGTGAGCGAAGACTTCCATCTTGACAGCCTGGGTCGGGTGCAGCTCGCTGCAGCGCTCGAGGAAAGGATGAGTGACGCTCCGAAGGAGGGATCGGTCGACGCGGCGCGCACGTTGGGCGATCTTCGAGAAATCGTCGGAGCCGGGCGCGGGGGAAGCGCTGCGCATACTTCGGTTCAAAGGGAACGAATCTTATCTGAGTCCAGTGGCAATCCCGTGGCCGGTCAGAATGAAAGCGAACACACCGGAGCGATGTCAGGATCGCTTGCAGACTCTCCTCGGGCGGTTTTGAACGAGCCTATCGTCAGGCAAGCGTCTCAAGGACCGCCGGAGAAGGCAAGCTTTGTTTATCCACGATGGCCGTGGTCGAAACCGATGCAGTGGATCCGGTCGGGCTTTCTGGAGCTGATCGCACAGCCGTTCGTGTGGTTTCTTGGAAATCCGCACGTCGTCAGACCACCAGACCTTCCATCCGACGAACCGATGCTGATTATCTGCAATCACGTGACGGCGTACGATGGCGCCCTGGTGGAGTATGCCTTACCCGGACGCATGCGGCGACGAGTGGCGGCGGCGATGCTGGGGGAGATGCTGGAGGACTTTCGACGTTTTCGGAATCCTGACACCAAGCGATTCATGCTGTTCGGGCCGGCGGCGTATTTCCTGGTGACGGCGCTTTATAATGTTTTTCCGCTACCGCGCAAACGAGATTTCCAACGTAGCTTCGCGCATGCGGGCGAGGCGCTGGATCGAGGCTACAACGTGCTCGTGTTCCCTGAGGGCACGCGCTCTCCCGACGGGGAACTTGCGGCTTTCCGCCCTGGAATCGGGCTACTCGTGAAACAGGCCCATGCACCCGTGTTGCCGGTGGCGCTGAACGGACTGGGCGAGTTGAAGGCGAAAGGGCGCGGATGGTTCCGCTCAGGGAAGGTTGAAGTGCATGTAGGACAACCGCTCCGCTTTGGACCTCTTGAGACAGAGTCGGAGATTACGAACAAACTGCATGCGGCCGTTGAGGCGCTGATGAGGTGCGATGTCTGATCGATTTCAAAAATGATCAGCTCGATTGGGGGTTCTCGGCCTGGGGCTTCTCCTCGGTTGGTTTCGCAGATTGGCCTTGCTGCTGCGTTGCGTAGAATTCGAACGGCGCTCCGCGGTGGCCCTGACATCTTGCGTAGAGTTCAAGGCCGAGTGCAGTCGGAGTGAGGTTGGCAGTCTGAGCGAATGAGAAGTACTTCGCCTTTTCTCGGGGCTCAAGGAGACCGAGGATGGAGAGCTGAAGTATGTTGCGATCGATCTTGGAGAGATCCTTCGTCCCGGTAAGATGGATCATTTCATCTGCAGTGCGCATGAGAGGGCTCGCAGAGACTGCGCCATTGGTCGCGAAGACCTTCGGCGCGTTGGAACAGGCATCGACGTAGAGCCGTGTGTCCACTGTCGCCATTTCGGCAAGGAGATCAATGTAGGGCAGGTTTGATTCATCGTCACCGGTCATGTTGCATGCGGTGACAAGAATACCGGCCCAGAGATGTTGAGTTGCGCTATCTTCGGCCCAGGAACCCTCTTTCACGATGCGCAGCACAACGCTGGCGGGTGCGTGCAGCTGATCGAAGTTGGGTTGCGCTGCGAGCATGATTTCGGCGCGATGAGCGATCCCAATTGCATTGGGGACGCGCATGTTTCCCAATCCTTCGCGAAACAAAAGATTGAGTTCCTGAGTTGCCGAGGGACAGATTCGACGAAGGAAGGCAAGAGCGCGCGAAAGTCGAAATTCACTGAGAATGTCTTCCGGTTCTACTCTCTCTCCGGCATGCCAGAGCCAGAGATCCATGCACTCGGGCAGGACAAACGAGAGACCCATGCCGTCTTCTCCCCAACGCACAGTTCTTGTCTCGATCGTGACCTGACGCTCAGGAGAATCGTCGGCGAGTTCCGGGTAGACCAGGCGAACGGGGTTGATTTCTCCTTCGCGCCAGCGTTCGCGGGTGACAAGATACATGCCCGTCGAGCTGATGTTTTTTACGATATCGAGGCCGGCAGAGGAACCGGTCCAGTGGATGGCTTCGAGACCGGGAACTTCCCGACGTTCAGGACGTGCTTGCTTGGCGTGTTCCTGCGGAAAGGCCTTCTCGAACCAACTCCTCAGTGACATCCTGCCCTCCTGGCAATTTGCAGTAGCGCGGGGGTTGCGCGAAGCACTGCGTGGTCATCAGCTGAACCAACCAAACATTGTTTCTGACTGCATGCTACTCCCACAATCGCCTCTTCGTAATGGGGGAGGTAATTACTTAGGCAGCAGTAAATGCCCTGGGACGGATGCCGAACCGGAGTAACGAATTGCACTGGGCCATTCGAGTGTCAGTTGGCGGAAAAAGTCAATGCCATCGCCGGCTGGGCTCCGTAGAAGGATGCCGGATCGCCCCGGTGCGCATGACATCGCGCATAGAGCTTGAGCGCCAGCGGCGTGGGGGTGATATTCGCCTCTTCGATCAACGAGAAAAACTTC
>DATJEO010000297.1:0-7482 GCA_035496515.1 Occallatibacter sp. | reverse complement strand
ATCAAGCAAAAAGAAAGTGCGATTGTGTCAGATTGTGATCTGTCCTAATCGCCGGTAACACCTGTAGCTTGCTCTAACCGCAAGCCTTATCGAGAATCCCGATCCTGATCGAACGGCTTTTCCTGATTAGACCCCGTTTCGCCGTGAACGTTGCGCTAAGTCGAGTGATTTCGACTCGGACTATGCCTTCTCCCTTCTCGAGAGGCTGAGAGGGATTATGGAGAATGGCGCGAGGTCTGGAGGGCGGAAGGGTCTACTTTGCCGATCCGGCCCTTCGGGCCCACGACGTAGGGGAGCGAGAGAGCGTTCCAGTTGCGATCGGCGTCTTCGGGTTCATGCAGGGCGGCATTGGGGTGGACGGGTCGCCAGTTGCGGCCGTCGTCGGTGGAGATGTCAGTGCCGTTGGGGCCTACAGTAATCCACGTTTTGCTGGAGGCGTCGTAAGCAACGGAGGAGCGGTAGCCGTGAGGCGGGGTTTGCGTGGGGAGCCAATGTCGAGCGAAGTCGATTGTGAAGGCAGCGGTTCCAGTTGTCGAATCGGGATGTCGATAGTCCCCGCCGACAGCAATAAGAGTGACTCCGTTGGGCTCTAGCACGTTTCCGGTGGTAGTTCGATTGGCAGATATTGAGAATGCCCCAGCGGACTCCGAATGTGCCATTGGAAGCTCGGAGGTGATCCAGTCGCAATGTACGACTCTCCCCTCGAATGGCTGACAGTCGTATACAAAAGCGCGGGCTCCAGACGGTCCGCCTCCAGCGAACGCAAAGCTGAACTTCGAAAGTTGGACATATGAGGAATTACTTGCGGCAAAGAAAGCTTCCTTCGCGAGTGGTGTGGGATTGTGCTGTAGGTTGTTTGGCGAATCTTGTGCTTCGTTCGACTTCTGCGGGACAGGATCGGCATTTGGATCATGAAGTTGTAACTGGCGACGCACGGGGAGATTGCCATACCAGATCTTTGGATGCACCATCAGGGTGTTGTCCGGATTCATCGCGAACAGTGTCATACGACTTCCCACCGGGTCCCCGAGTACTGTCAGACTTTCCGTGTTGGGGCGCGCTGCCCAATGCAGCGCATCCCAGAAGCCATCTTTGTCTGGGTTCCTGAAGAGGAGCTTCCACGTATGGCATCCATCCGTCGTCTTGTACAGTCGCGACTGGTCGCCGGGACCGGAGGACATCACGATCGCCGTGTTCGCGTCGAATGCCTGAACACCACGAAAGTCGAGCTTCTCCGCGCCGGCCGGAACGGCGCAGGATTGCCACACGTATCCACCATCTTCTGTTCGCAGGACAGTGCCATTGGTCCCGCTGGCCCACGCGACTCCGTTACCGACATTGTGGATGCCGCGCAAGTCAGCCGTGGTGTTGGATGTCTGTAGCGTGAACTGGCCGCGCGACGGTGCCGCACAGATGAGCGCAGCAACGCTCAACGCGGCGAACAAGACCATGGGACGCATGCAGACAGTGTAGTCGTGTAGTTACCGGCCACTGGCTACAGCGAAAAGCGGAACTTCGGCTTACCCCCTTTGTCTGAAGACACCTTGATGGGGACTTCGGTTCCCCAGCCGTGTTTGCTGAAGAAAGGGTCCAGGGGTTTTAGCAGGATGCTCTTCCATTTCGAAGCGACCATCTGTGAGAGCTCCGCTTTCGTGCGCACCTTGCCTTTGAACTCGTATTGCTGACCATCCATCGTGTAATGGCCCGTCAGATTCACGTCGCCGCCCGGCAGCGTGTAGTCAAGCCGTGAGAGCGCGAGTTCGCCCTTCTGCATTGTGAAGTCCCCCGTCATTCTCGAAGTCACGTCAGGAGCGCCAGCTTTGAGATTGCTGGTGTGCCCTTGTGCGCGAAGGCTCATCAGGTCAACCCTGTCTTCAATTGCCGGGTTGGTGAAATGAATCTTGCGGAGTCTGAATGTCCCCTGCATCGTCATCTTCTGGCTCACGCTCTCTCTCCCAGGCAGAATCTGCAGTTTTGCCTGGAGGTTGATCATTCCGGTCATGGGCGGAGGATCGGTCTTGACTGCGAGCGCGAGAAAGTCGGCAATCTGACCGTTAGGCACATCTGTATCCACGTCAATCTTGTGCCCCTGTCCCTTCACGTTGATGACGGCGCCACTACAGGAAAATTCAGAGGAGCCTAACTTTGCGTCTATCTGCTCGAGGTAGGTGTCACCGCTGGTTCCGTCGACAACTGCCTGGAAGCGCGTGGAGAGGGGCATGGGGTGATTGGCTGTGTCCAGGGAGAAATCGGATACGTCGGCTTCTCCGCGCACCGCAATCCTGTCCAGCTGGCCGTCAAAGAATCCACTCGACCTCAGAATGCCGCCAATCCCCTTGATCGTGTTCATGTCGGCGTGTTCGAAGAGGTATTTGCCGTTGACTCTGGAGTCGCCGGGATCGCCCGTATCCCAGGGACCGAATGTGCCCGAAGTGTGAATCTCGCCTTTGGGAATCGGATTGGTCAGGACCGCGTCAAAGGGCCACGCCGTCCTCGGACCCAGATCGCGTAAAACGACATGCTTCAGCAGGAAGACACGCGGGTCCTTGTCAGGCTTATCGGTGCCAATCACTAGTTCGGAGTCATCGCAGACGATCTTGTCGACGTTGATCTTTATCTTGTCTGCATGGCGATTATGTCCGGCCTCTCTCGATCGCTGCGACGGCGGAGGCAAGTTGATTGCAAGCCCCCGAACATTGACCTGGCGCACATGGGTCGGCTTGAAAAACAATCCGACCGGGGATGCGCGAAATTCAAAATACTTGATGGCGATCAGCGGCTTATTGTCGTTCCCCGTGCGCTGATCATCCTGCGGGAAGACACGCAGACCGCTTCCGGTCACTTCGAGCCCGCGAGTGATACTGACCTGCAAGGTGTCGAGCTGGACTTCGCTCTCGAATCTGGCCCGCAATGTCTCGATCACTCGCCCCTTTAGAATCGGGCCGGCATGCGCCAGAACGATCTGAACGACGACGATCAAAACCACTACTGCGAGCAGGACAGACGGTATACCCCAGCGCCAGACTCTTGAAATCCGCGCGCGTGGCCGGGGAGTGGTTTGCAGGATTTGGATATGCGCAGCCCCTGACTGCTGCTTCAGTAATTAGATGCCGGCGAGGAGTATCCGTTGTCGAAGCTGAAAATGCTGCGTTTAGTGACAGGCCAGCCATAGGGATCAGCTCTTGCGTTTCGACGCGCGTTTGCGCGCCTTGGCGCCGGCTGGCGTGTTCTTGACGAACTGCTTACCTCGGCGCGAGGCTGCGACCTTCTTGCGGTCCGTGGCTTTCCGCTCGCTGTCCGAGAGTTCTTTCCATGCTTTATCGGGAAGGTATCTGTGCGTTGCCTTGCCTCGAATCGCCTTCTTGCCGTCCGCAGTGTGCCACTTCTCGTCCCCCCATGACTTGAGCGACTTCTGTGCTTTGCTGCGGCCATTTTTGAAGCCGCCGCCCTCTGCTTTGTACTCATTGGTGACGAGCTGCGCTTTGCGGGCGGACCACTGGCCGGGGCGGCCGCCTTTACTGCTAGCCACGACCTTTTTCTTGATTCGCTCGCGGAGCTCGGGCTTGGTGTAGCTTGCAGAGCTGGATCTATTTTTCCCGGCCTTCTTCACAGAACGCTTTTTTACTGCGGTTTTCCTCGCCGGTTTCTTTGCGGTTGTTTTGCGGGTCGCCAATCTGATCACCTCCGTTTGACTTAGAGATGCGAGGTGGCGAGCCCCGGCAGTTTGCTGCATTCATCTCATCGAAGTTCGCGGGGTAGCTCTTTGCCCAGCCTTAAGCTCGCAAATCTCAAAGGACCTGCTCAATGACCGGGCATGGCTCACGCCTTCTCGATCCCAGGTTGAGAAACGACTGCAAATCAAGGAACTGTCTTGCCGTGCCCAACGTAGATCATTCCATGGACTGAACCCGCAGCCTGAAACAAGGCCGGATTCGAACCACCCCCAAGGAGCCGGATCAAACGGGGAAGAGCGGGACGACTATGCAGACCTTCGGCGATACGCTTTACGAGGTTTTCCGGGCGATTGCGGCGAACAAGCTGCGGAGCTTCCTCACCATGTTCGGCATCGCCTGGGGCGTGGGATCGCTGCTGGTGCTTGTGGGGCTGGGTGAGGGTTTTCGTTCGGGACAGCACCGCAATCTGGCCCGGCTCGGGAATGACGTGGTGATGGTGTTCAACGGGACCATCCCTGCTGTTGCCAACCAGCACACGGGGATGCGTCCCTATCAGCTCACAGTAGGCGATCTGGAAGAACTCAGAAAGCTGCCCGAGCTGCGCGGCGTGACGGCCGAGCTGACGCGCAACGATCTCTATGAGGTTAGTCCTTACAGCAACACGTCAAGCCACGTGATTGGTATCTACCCCAACTATCCCGCAGTGCGATTCATCCCTGTCGCGCAGGGGCGCTTCATCAATGAAGCAGATGTGACCGATCGTCGGCGCGTCGCGGTGCTGGGATTCAAGGCCGCGAATTTGCTGTTCAGTGGACGGCCCATGCTGGGCGAGACCATCACGATCAATGGAACGGCCTTCAAGATCGTCGGCGCAGTCGAAAAGATTACGGTGGGCAACAACGACTACGACGACCAGAAAGTCTACATGCCGGTGTCAACCATGATGGAGCTGTTCCCCCTGAAGGGCGACAACATCGCGCAGGATGCTCTGTCATCGATTCAGTATCAGCCGTCGAAGAAGGGCGATACTTCTGACGCATCTGTCGCGGTCCATCGCGTGATCGCCAAGCGGCATGGGTTCGATCCCGCGATGAAAGACGCCTTCAACGAATGGGACACCGTGCGCATGAATAAGATGATCGGCGCAATCTTCACGGCGATGGACATCTTTCTGGGCGGCGTGGGGATCGTCACCCTCGGGCTGGGCGCAGTGGGAATCATCAACATCATGCTGGTGTCAGTCTCGGAGAGGACCAGCGAGATCGGTTTGCGCAAGGCTCTCGGTGCAACCAGAAAGAGCATCCTGGGCCAGTTCTTCTGGGAGGGATTGCTGCTTACAGGCGTGAGCGGCGGGCTCGGGATACTGGCTTCCGCCGGGCTGATGGCCTTGCTGGATTCACTGCTGACAGGCAAGATGCCAGGCTGGGATCCGCCACGCCTCGTGCCTTGGTCTGCTGCGCTGGCAATGGTGTGCCTGATGCTGAGCGGCATCGCCGCAGGGCTCTATCCGGCAAGCAAGGCCGCAGCACTCGATCCGGTGGAAGCATTACGCAGAGAATAGCCCGTAGCTCGTAGCCAGTAGCCTGTAGCACCAAACACAAAGCTACAAGCTACCGGCTACAAGCTCAGAGCAGGAGACGATCATGCTGAAAGACATCTTCGGTCAAGCCTGGGAGGCGATGCTCTACAACCGCCGCCGCACGGCCATCACCATGATCGGGATGGCGTGGGGAATCGCTACCGTTGTGCTGCTGCTGGCCTATGGCGCCGGTTTCACCCGTGCCATTCAGGCCATCTTCGCGCAGTGGGGCACGAACATCATCGGCACGTTTCCCGGGCGAACCAGCGAGCAGGCCGGCGGCGAGAAGTCGGGCGTCAAGGTGCGGTTCACCATTGACGATGTGGACCGGCTCAGCGCGGCAGTGCCGGGCATCAATCACATTTCGCCCATTGCGTTCAAAGAAGTCACAGTGCAGAACGATCTTCACTCATACACGTGGACCATCAACGGCGTCCGATCGGTTTTTCAGGATATCTGGAAGCTGGATACCGATGCGGGGCGCTTCTTCAACGGGCAGGAGGAGCAGCAGCGCGCCCACGTGTGCGTGATCGGGTCGGAGGCCAAGACGAAGCTCTTCTCTGGCGGCTGGGCAATCGGAGAGACGATCCGCCTTAACGGAGTTCTGTTCACCATCGTCGGCGTGCTGACCCCCAAGATGCAGGAGGGCGGCGACGATAACGATCGCAACCGGCAGATCTACATCCCGTTCAGCACTATGAGCGATCTGACCGACACAAAGTACCTCGGCGGAATCTGGTTCAACTACACGGGCAACTATCAGCTCGCGGAGCAGAATTTGCGCGCCACGCTTGGAGCGGCGCACAAATTCAGGCCCACGGATCACAACGCGATCTATGTCGCGAACCTGATGACGCAGCTTCACCAGTTCAGCATCCTGTCCCTGGCCCTTCAGGTCTTGCTGTCGCTGGTCGGCGCGCTGACGCTCGGCATCGCGGGCATTGGCCTGATGAACATCATGCTCGTCGCCGTGCAGCAGCGTACGCGCGAGATCGGCGTGGAGAAGGCGCTCGGCGCTCAGAGGAAGCACATCCTCACGCAGTTTCTCTCTGAGGCGATGGTGATCACCAGCGTCGGCGGAATGAGCGGGATCGGGCTTGCGTATCTGATTTCGGTCCTCGTCGGACGCATCCCGTTCTACAGTGAGATTGCGCTCCACGCCGAAGATGCTGATATACGTCTCCTGATCTCGCCATCATCGGTGGCAGTGGCGACGGGAATCCTGATTGTAACCGGCTTGGTGAGCGGGATGATTCCCGCGATCCGTGCTGCAAATCTCGATCCCATCGAAGCGCTGCGGTACGAGTAGTCGCCGATTGATCCCCGAGAGATCACACCAGATCGATCTGCTGTCTTCGCGACCGGCGATCGGTCGCCAATGATCAACTTGGCAAGAAAATGACCTCAGTGTCCAGAGAGCCGGTTGCTCGAGAGTTTCCGACTAAAAGGGGCCTGTTTCCCCAACCTTCTAAGCCTATCGTCGTCTGCTACGCGCCGAGCGAAAGCCTACAAACGTCCAGTGGTGGTGATGCATGGAATAGAATCCGACTATCTAAATTGCCGTAACATGCGAGAGGTGGCTGATGTTTCTCAAGAATCTGTTGCATGTCCTGCTCATATTTGGAGCGGTCCTCCCGAGCGCGGGATCAGACCCTAACAAAGGCGAAACGTTCGAAACTGCAGGGGCCACTATCTACTTCGAAGTAACCGGCCCGAAGAGCGGCAGCCCTCTGATCCTAGTGAACGGTGGACCTGGGTTTTCCCACACCTACTTCCACTCTTCGAACGCATGGCAAGCGCTTGCCAAAAACAGGCAGGTCGTGTTCTACGATCAGCGTGGAAATGGACATTCGATCGGTGACCACAAGGGACAAACCTTCACTCTAAAAGACCAGATCGACGATCTTGAGGCGCTGCGGATCCATCTTGGCTACGAGCATATCGATCTGCTAGGTCATTCCTACGGCGGATTTCTTGCGATAGCGTACGCTGCCGTTCATCCAAATCGCGTTTCGAGCCTCATATTGGTAGATTCCATGTCGCCGAAGGGCTTTAAAGATACTCTTTTCCTGTTCGATGACGTGTTCCCGGAAACGACTGAGCGTGAAGCGTCTGTCGCTTTTGCAGTCGAAATGGGCGACAAGGCCGCGATCTTGACAGATACGCGCGAATACCTCTCGATGCTGTTCTACTCACCGGAGAAGAGGGATGCATTCCTGAGCGGTTTCG
>DATJEO010000296.1:0-6197 GCA_035496515.1 Occallatibacter sp. | reverse complement strand
CCGTCCAGGATGCACGCAGGACTCTGGCGGCCAATGACGTCGCGACGCTCATGAGTATCCACCGGGCGATGCGCCCCGGCTGCCCAGGACTGGCCGATATCGAAGCTCCCGCTGCCGAACTCCTCTACAAGACGGGTCTTGCATCGTACAAGCAGGGAGACTTTTCATCGGCATTAAAGTCTTTTCGCTCCTCGCTGAAACTGTCGCCCAAGAATGAACTGGCTGCCCAGTATCTAGAGCTCGCGGAGAGCAAGCTGCAAATTGCCGAAGATCGTCTGGCGCTGCAGTGGCAGAAGAACTTCGACGCCAAAGACTATAAGGCGGCGGCGACTGACTATCGACAGATCATGGCACTGGGAGACAGCGGCAACCCACAGACCATCACGCGCATCACTCAGGAATACCGGAAGACAATGACGTCGCTTGTGGATTCCTGGAATCGATCATGTGCGGGGGGCGACTCTCCAGGCATGAGCCAGATTCGCAGCCAGGTTGCAGACATCATTCCCGAGCCGATGTTTGCGGACGACCTTCAGTCCCAAATCAGGACTTGCTCGTCAACGGCCAAGGCTACGGCGAGGCTGGATTCCCGTACTGACACGGTGTTCGAAGGTTCCTCCAACACTCGACCCGTTGCTTCCTCCAGCTGCCTGCAGATGGATTCCCAGCTTGCGCTGGCACGCTTGAAGTCAAAAGTGGATCCCGAAATACCGGCCGGCAGCCGTGCCTATCTGCAGAACTCGCAGATCACCATAAAGGTTAAGGCGAGGATCGATGAGACTGGCAACGTTACCACCACTGAAGTCACGGGCAGCAACGTCATTCTTAACAATGCCGTTCGCAATGCTGTAGATCGCTGGAAGTTCAGTCCGATGTCGGATCGAAGCGGCCCTCGTTGCGTTAACACTGAAATCCCCATTGTCATGGGTAAATAGGTTGTAGAAAACATGCAAGTACTCGCAAGACAGGAGAGGACTGCCGAGGGGCGGTCGTTGAAAGACACGGATCGTGAGGAGCTTCAGAGTGCGCTCAATCGCATGATGGAAGCTTCGGCGCTCTGGAAACGAGAACGCGCCCAGCTTGTTGCGGCTTGCGACCAGCTTCGACGGCAGTTGAGGCACAGCGAAGATGCCCTCACCCTCGCGCGGGACCGGTCGTCCGGCGACCAATCCAATGGAGACGGTGCCGGCTCCACCTGGGAACAGGAACGAGCCGAGCTTCTCGCACAACACGATCAACTTCGAGGCCAGCTGAACGAAAGTCAGGAGGGCGCAGCCATTGCCCTGGAGCGACAGGTAGCCGCAGCGGTGGACCGCGTGCGCGCCGAACTCACCGAGGAAAACGAAAGACTTCGCGCAGAGCTTCAGAGTTCCACCGAAGGCCTGGCGCAATGGTCGGACGAGCGCAGTCAGCTGATTCAGGAACTCGAGCGGACCACGCGACTCGTCGCAGATACCGAGATGGGTGCCGCTATCGCTCTCGAGCGCCAGATTGCGACGGCTATTCAGCGGGAAAGAGCCGAGTGGTCAGCTGAGCAAGAGAAACTGCGCGACGAAATCCGGCAGCTACAGGAAAACGGAAATGCAGATGCGGTCTCCTCCGGGCAAGTAGAGGAGGCTGTGGAGAATGTGCGCAGGGAATGGGCTGTTGAACGCGATCGACTTCGACAGGAACTGGATGCGGCCATGCATCTGTGCGCTCGCCGTGGGTCGGAGAGTGCAGAGCTTGCTGCCGAGCGCGATCGACTGTCTCAAGCCCTTGCTCAAGCTGCTGAGGCCGCTGAAACCCAACTGGCATCTCTGGTCGAGCAGGAGGAAGCTGCAGCAAGCGCGATGCAGAATGAGATCGATGCTGCAGTGGCCCGCGTGCGCGCCGACTTCGAGTCTCAAAGGGAGCAACAGCGCAAGCAGGATGAAGACGATCGCGCTGCGCTCCAGACAGAACTCGATGACGCAAAGGCTCTACTGACCGAAGCGCAGGCCGCCTATGCGATTTCCGTCTCTGATCTCAAAGACATGGAATACAAGGACGCAGAGCTTCAGGAAGAGCGAAACCAGCTGCGCGAACGTCTGGAAGAATTAACGGATGTCGCGGCACAGAAGGAACTTGAACGCCTGCACCTGAAGGAAGAATACGATCGGACGACCCAGATCCTCGAAGAAGCAACGTCACCAACATCTATTCGTGGAATCTCGACCGAAGTTGTCATTGCCGAAGAAGTTCGCGTAGAAGAGTTGATTCGGGAGCTCTCTCTCCTGATCGACGATCCCGGCACCGAGCTTTCCGCAGTCATCCGTAAGACTGTCGAGCGCGCCCAGCTCGACTACTATCTGAAAGGTCTGAGGTTCTCCTCCACTGGCGAAAGCCCTTCCACCCACTAAATGGACGGTGGGTAGATGAAAGGCCCACTCCCGCATTCATCTCCGGCGGAAGTGGGCCTTTGTGTTTCTACCCCGCCGGCCTCAATGATCCCTGGCTATAAAGTTTATTACCCGAAAGATTTGAGGAATCCGTTTACCATTGCCTAAGATTTCGTGAAGCGCGCCGTTATCTCTACAGTGACTTGTCCTCGAAAGGAGACAGTTGTGAGAAAAGCCCTGGGGATTCTCCTCGTATCGCTCCTCGTGACACAGACTCTTTGGGCTCAGCAGCCGCTGGGTATCACTCGAGTTCTGCTTTACAAGAACGGCATGGCCTATATCGTTCGCAGCGGGCAGATTACCGCTCCAGTGAGCCTGACGTTTCATCCCGAGGATATGAATGACATCCTCAAGTCGTTCACGGCATGGAATCCGGACACAGGAAATCTCTACTCCGTCGGCTATACGGCCGGGATTCCCTCCAGCCATATGTTGTCCCGCTTTCCGTTCGACATTTCAGGCCCGGATACGGGACTGGGCGGATTCCTGATTCAGGTAAAAGGCGCAGAGATCAAGCTGGATCACAGCGGCAAGGATCTTCAAGGCAAACTTGTGGCTGTCCAGCAGACCGATCACGCAACAGCGCCACAGACCACGTCGTCAGACTACCGGCTGACGGTGATGCTTCGAGATGGGTCACTGCAGAGCGTCTGGCTGAGCGACGTGCGGTCCGTTGAATTCGTGGATCCTCAGCTTCGCGACCAACTCCGGTCCTACCTGGAAGTGCTTGCTGCAGGACGGCAGGACGTGACGCGAGAAGTGAGCGTGTATCCCGTACCCGCGCCGGGTCCGATCCAGGTTGCTTACCTTCAGCAGTTCCCATTGTGGAAAACCAGCTACCGGGTGGATCTCGGCGCGAAGGACAGCAAGGTTCAGGGATGGGCGCAGATTGACAACCCGACAGGGGAAGCGTGGGAGAACGTTCAGGTTTCGCTGCTATCCGGAGCGCCCGTGTCTTTCCAGATGAACTTGTACGACCCGCTCTACACCAATCGCACCACGTTGCCGGTGCCAGGTGGACAGGTCGCGGCTCCGCGGCAGTATGAGTCTGCGGTAGTTGTGCGGGAAGAGGCACGAAGCGCGGGCGGTGTTGCGGGAGGGGTGCTTGGCGGTATCCCGGGGTCTCCGGGTGTGGGGGCGGGGCTCGCTGCGCCCGCAGGTGCCGGAGCTCGGGGTGGCGGTGGTGGTCGAGGAGGAGCAGCTCCCGCGCCGGCCACTCCTCCCCCGCCTCCGCCTCCTCCTGCTTTGTCCTTGTCTGCTGCGTCATTTCAACAAGCGGATTCCTCTCGCGTGCAGGATTTCTATGAGTACAAGTTTCCTTTCCCGGTTCGGATTGCGAGCCGTCAGAGTGCGCTGCTGCCGTTCCTGCAGAAGACGATGAACATCGAGAGGTTGTCGATCTTTAACGCCCGTACGGACAGGAATAACCCCCGGCTTGGGGCCAGGCTCGAGAACAATACGGACATACCGTTCGAGGCGGGCCCGGTGACCTTTTTTCAGGAATCGCGTTATGCGGGCGAAGCCGTCCTGGATTATCTGCCGCGTGGGGAAAAGGCGCTCGTCAGCTACGGCATCGACAATGACATTCAGATTTCGAGCAAGGCAAGCTCTCAACCGGAAAGCACCGTGCGGCTCACTGTCAGCAAAGGCGTCGCCGTGCTTTTCATGGAATCCGTTCTGACAACCACGTATGAGATTCGCAACAAGGGAGCGGAGAAGAAGTCGCTGATTGTTGAGCATCCGCGCGTGAATAACCGGACGCTGAAGGGAGTCGATGCATTTGAGACGACAGACAGTTTCCATCGTTTTCGTGTTGCGTTGAATGCATCGCAGTCCACGACCCTTGCGGTTCCTGAAGTTGTGGCGAGGCAAACGAATATCTCGCTGACCACGTTAACCCGTCCCCAGCTGACGCTCTTCGCGGGAAAGGAAACGCCGCAGTCCGTAAGAGAGAAGCTCGGACAGATTGTGGATGCGCAGGAGCGGATGGCGGCCATGAGGAGCGACATCGGGGCCACTCAGGCGACGATCGACACTCTGTTCCGCGATCAGGAGCGGCTGCGGGAAAATCTTAAAGCACTCAAGGACGGCGCCGAGGAGCAGCAGCTGCGCACGCGCTATCTCGACCAGCTACGACGGCAGGAAGACCAGATCGACTCCGGACGAGCGCACATCGACTCCGTGAACAAAGAACTTGCTTCCGCTCAGAGTCGGCTCGAAGACTTGATTTCGAATCTGACGTTTGGAGGGTGAGGTCTCAGCCGGACTTTCCCGCGTGTTCGATATCGTGGCGGACGGTTTCTGCGGCGACAGCGACCGCGATTGTCGTGATCGTCGCGAGTCCGATCAGATAGATCGACAGAGCGCCGCGTCCATAACCATATTTCAACAGCGTGGTCGCGATGATGGGCGCCAAAGCTCCCGCAAGCACGGAAGAGAGTTGCGCTCCCAGTGAAGCGCCGCTGTACCGGACTCGAGCCCCGAACAATTCCGAGAAGAATGCTCCCTGCGGCGCATACATCGCCGCATGCGCCACGGACAAGGCGAGGACCAGTGCCAGCCGGACCTGCCATGGAGACGCGGAGTCCATCATCCAGAACAACGGGTAAGCGAGCACTCCGGTGGAGATTGCTCCGAAGAGATAAACCGGCCTTCGACCCACCAGATCGGACAGCGCTCCGAACATTGGAATTGAGAAAAGTTCCAGTGCGGCAGCGATCATGATCCCCGTCAGCACAATGTTGCGGTCCATCCCAACATGGTCGGTCCCGTAGATCAGCACGAAGACGCTGTAGATGTAGAACGAGCCGTTCTCTGCAAGACGGGCGCCCATCGCAACGAGGACTTCTCGCGGATAGTGACGGAGAACATCGAGGATCGGCTGGCGTGCTTCCTGGCGCTGCTCCTTGACCCGCGAGAAGGCCGGAGTTTCGACGATGCGAACCCGGATGATCAGCCCCACGGCCACCAGAACGATGCTCAGCAGGAATGGGACTCGCCAGCCCCAGCTCAGGAAGGCTTCCTGTGGCAATCGAGAGAACGGAGTAAACAGCAACGTCGAAAGGAGCAGCCCCGCCGGCACGCCAATCTGTGGCCAGCTTCCATAAAAGCCTCGCCTGCCGGGAGGCGCGTGCTCCACGGCCATCAGAATCGCGCCGCCCCATTCTCCGCCGACGCCGAACCCCTGCGCTACCCGCAACAACACCAGTAGCACCGCGGCGACAGGTCCGATTTGTTCATATGTCGGCAATACGCCGATCAGAAAAGTCGCAATGCCCATGATCATCAGTGTGAGCACGAGCATCGACTTTCGGCCGATGCGGTCCCCGTAATGCCCGATGATGACTCCACCCAATGGCCGCGCGATGAAGCCCACGGCATAGGTGGTGAGCGATGCCAGTTTCGCCACGAAAGGATCGAACGTCGGAAAGAAGACTTTGTCGAGCACGAGTGCCGCCGCGGTTCCGTACAGGAAGAAGTCGTACCACTCAATTGTCGTGCCGACGAGGCTTGCCAGCCCGACCGTGCGGATTGAGCTTTGTTTGGAATGCGCCATGGCTTTGCCTACTGCCACCTGAAGATTCTGAGCGCGATTACAAATGTGACGATGCCCCAGATTGCGAGCAGCACGATATGGTGGATCTGAGAAAAGACTGAGGCTCCATCAATCATTACTGCGCGCATCGCATCGATCAGGGCGGTCAGCGGCAGCACTCTGATGAAGGGCTGCGCCGCATCAGGATAGCGGCTTGACGAAAAGAAAATGCCCGAAAGCAT
>DATJEO010000295.1:0-19710 GCA_035496515.1 Occallatibacter sp. | reverse complement strand
CCCAGCACATGCTGGCGATTCCGGAGCGGACGTGATTAAGGCGCGCCTGATATCGCTGGGCGAGCACCGGGTCGCCGAGATTCTTTTCGAGGTCGGCGGCATCGATGAGAGCGCCTAGGTATTGGAGCGACGTCATGCAGGACTCGTGATTGGAGTCGTAGGAGGGTATGTCGCCTTTCACAACCCAGTCGATGAAGCTCCACCATGGCAGTTCGCTCAGAAGACCGTCGGTGCGCTCGTATTTGGCGAACCAGGTGAGGACGGCTCGGGTGCCGGGCAGGGAATCGCGGACGATTTGCGGATCGGGACGGTACATCCAGTAGTCGTGGAGCATGCCAACCCAAATCAGCGAGAAGGTGGGGATATTCTGCGGAAGAGAACTTGGGTAGCGGCTGCGGGTGATGCCTTCTGGGATGCGGGATTGATCGAATGCCTGGAGAGCCTGGCGGGCCAGGCGATCGTCGCCTGCAACCGCATAGGAGATGAGGGCCTGGATGCGGGTATCGCCTATGTATTGGAGCTGCTCGTAGTAGGGCGTATCCATGTAGGTTTCGTGGGAGTCGAGACGCGCGGTGCGCCAGCTGATTTCCCAGATCTTGTCGAGATCGGGTTGGCCGGAGTCGAATTTGGCGCTTTCCTGGAAGGGATAGGCGGTGAAGTATGCCTTCAGCGATTCCAGCGTGAGGGGTTCGGAGCCGGTGGTGATGTCGAGGTCGAGGTAGCGCCAGGTGCGCCACCACAGGGGCATGAAGACGCGGTGGTGACCGCCGTCGGGGAGGAAGCTGTCAGTAAGGCCGAAAGCCTTGCGGGGGTGTTTGTTTCCGCTGGCGTCGGTGTAGTCGACGGCGTCGCGATCGCCTTTCTGTTTCTTATCGTCGTAGAGTGCTTCGGAGTAGCTAAGGACGATGTGAGCGCCTTTGCCACCGGAGACAGTGAGTTCGGGATAGGCGGTGGTGAGGGTTTGGCGATCGTACAGAAGATGAACATGCTGTCCAGCCTTGATCGTTGGGGGTTTGCTGAGATCGGTTGTCGCAGTGATCTCAAGCGTATTTCGAACTCCTTTTCCCGTGCTCGTGACTGCGTACTCCATGTGCGGGAGTTCGTCCGGGATCAGCCCCCAGGGATTGTCGCCGGTGGTATCCGCCGAATGAGCCTCGTTCACGGGGAAGATGCTGTCGCGCATCGGTGTGGCGACGGGGACCCA
This sequence comes from Occallatibacter sp., assembly GCA_035496515.1. GTDB lineage: Bacteria > Acidobacteriota > Terriglobia > Terriglobales > Acidobacteriaceae > Telmatobacter. The sequence continues at coordinate 18,506 of DATJEO010000295.1, read as the reverse complement.
GCTCTTGCTCTGGTTCTCGGAATTCCAGGTCCAGTCGTATTTGGAGGCGTCGAGTTCCTCACCCGGACCGGAGGCGAAGTAGGTTTGCAGGGTGACCTTGTCGCGGCCGAGGGGACGGACGCCAGGCTCCTCTTCGACGAGCCAGTTCTTAGGTGTGCTGATGCCGGTGTTATCGGTGGCTTCGCTTTCCAGCAGAAAGGCGGTGCGGTCACTGAACTGCGCGAGGGGCGCGTAGACACCGAAGTTCCAGACAGTAGCGGTGATCAGGTTATGTCCGGCCTTCAGCAGAGGCGCGAGGTCGAACCGCTCGTAGCGCCAGTGGGTCAGATCACCACGGGCGGGGCCGTCGCCGACACGAGAGCCGTTCACATAGAGGATGAAGCGGTTGTCGGCGGACACCCGGATGATGTAGCTGGCGGGGATCGACCGCAGGTCCAGAGAGCGTTTGAAATGCAGGACCAACGGTTCACGGAGGGGGGCAGTAGGGTGGGTGATCCAGGCGGCGTGCCAGTTCCGATGCGCCGGGTCGGGCAGATCGGTGTTCCTGGAGGCTTGGACGGCAAGAGAAAGCGAAGCAGAGGACAAAGCAAGCAACAGGGCAATTGAGCGCATTGTTCAACCTTGATGATTTCAGCACATAAGCTTACCGGACCGGTCCCTGTTGCAGAACTGAACATTCACAAAAATGAGCATTGCAGCGGTCTTTGGGCGCTTCGACCCGTAGGAAGCATCGAACGGTGGATGGCTCCGGCGGATTGACGTGCATTTCGAAATGGCTTGCATGCACTGCATTTAGCAGCGTTGTAACCTCCTATTCATCTTCTCCCAGTAGCCTTACAGACGGTGACACTTCAAGTGCCAGAGATACGCGTCTCTCGACCGCCAACTCCAACTCCACCCAGAGTTTCGCTCCCGGAACGAGCGGCACAGCCGCCGAGAGCTGAAGCCTCGGCTGTAAGGCAATTTCTTAACACCCGCGGGAACTCGGCTGTTGCCGACCGGATCTTTCACTTCTTAATGGTGCTGTGCGCGTTGAGCATCTTCGGCATCGTGATATTGATTCTGTCGGAACTGATGTTGCGCTCAGGCGAAGCGTGGCACCAGTTCGGCCTGAAGTTTTTCTCCCAGACCCCGGCGCACGACCGCTACAGCGGAGAACCGACGTATTGGGATCCCGTGAATGGATCATTCAGTGCGTTGCCGTTCGTCTATGGAACGCTGGTCTCTTCGCTGCTGTCGCTCGTGATCTCGGTGCCTCTGGCGGTTGGTCTGGCGATCTTTCTTACAGAGATGTGCCCGCGGTTCCTGCGCGGGCCGCTGGCGTTCATTACTGAGTTGCTTGCGGCAATTCCGAGCATCATCTACGGGCTGTGGGCTGTATTTGTGCTGGTTCCTCTGCTGAGGGAGCACGTGAATCCGCTGCTGGTGAAGTATCTCGGCTGGACGGGATTCTTCAAGCCTGACAATCCGACTGGATTAGGTTACGTGGCGGCTGCCGTAATCCTGGCAATCATGATTCTGCCTATTATCTCTTCTCTGACGCGGGAGGTCATGACTGCGGTTCCGCAGTCGCAGCGTGAAGCCGTGCTGGCGCTGGGAGCGACGCGCTGGGAGATGATCCGGATGGGCGTGCTGCGCAATGCTCGCATCGGCATTGTGGGGGCTGTGATCCTCGGCCTGGGGCGCGCACTCGGTGAGACCATGGCTGTCACGATGGTGATCGGCAATACAGCCGAGATCAGCAAGTCACTGCTCTCTAACGGCAGTTCAATGGCTTCAGTCATTGCCAATGAGTTCGCCGAAGCAGTAAGCGATCTCCACCGCAGTTCGCTGATTGAGATAGGTCTGGCGCTGTTTGTCGTGACGATCATCGTGAACGGGCTCGCGCGACTCCTGGTTTGGATGGTCACTCGCGGCGCGCCGGCGAGGGTGCACTAGCAAGGGAACGAGATTTAGATGGCTACAAACGCTTTTAGTTTTCGATCAAAGTACAGAGCGGCGATGGACCATGCCGTGACAGGTCTGGCGATCCTCGCCACCACCCTGGTTGTCGTACCCCTGATTGCGATTTTCGTCTACTTGCTGCTTAAGGGCGCAAGTTCGGTGAATCTTGATTTCTTTCTCAAAAACCCGGTCCCAGAAGGCGAATCCGGCGGCGGCATGGCAAATGCAATTGCCGGTTCGGGTGTGTTGCTGGGAATCGCCAGCCTCATCGGTATTCCCATCGGAATCGGGGCTGGTATCTACCTGGCAGAATTCGGACGCGGAACAAAGCTGGCCAACGCGGTGCGCTTTACCGCTGATGTCCTGAACGGCGTGCCATCCATTGTGATGGGACTGGCTGCATATTCCCTGATCGTGATTCCCCAGAAACATTTCTCAGCGCTGTCGGGCGGTGTGGCGCTCGGCATCATGATGATTCCCACGGTGGCGCGGACAACTGAAGAAATGCTGTTGATGGTACCAAACATGATCCGCGAGGCGGCGCTCGGTTTGGGACTCTCAAACTGGAGGTCAGTACTCTCCATCACAGTGAAGGCCGCTTCCCCCGGCATCATCACTGGGTGCATGCTGGCATTCGCTCGCGTCGCAGGCGAGACGGCGCCGCTGATCTTCACGGCTCTCGGCAATGCGTTCTTCAGCACCAATCCGAATCAGCCCATTGAAGCCTTACCGCTGCAGATCTGGGTATATGCAACGGGCCCATACGAAGATCAGCATCGTCTGGCTTGGGCCGGCGCGCTGGTACTGATCGTTTTGATTGTGCTCGCGGTATCGCTGGTCCGCTACGTAACGAGTCGTGGAGTTCTGAAGGGGGCAAGCTAGGTGGGCGTTGGCATCGAAGTGACAAACCTGAATGCGTGGTACGGTTCCAACCATACGCTGCAGGACATCAATCTGAACATCCCCGCAAATCATGCCACGGCCTTGATTGGTCCGTCGGGATGCGGAAAGAGCACATTTGTGCGATGCCTCAATCGCATGCACGAAACGAATCCGATTGCCCGCGTTACAGGCACAGTACGGATCGGCGATATGGATATTTACAACGACGCCCAGCCTGTAGAGATCAGACGTCGAGTCGGCATGGTGTTTCAACGCCCCAATCCGTTCCCGACGATGTCGATCTACGACAACGTCGCCTCGGGATTGAAGCTGAATGGTTACAAAAACAGGCGATCGCTCGACGAGATCGTGGAGCGCTCTCTGAAAAACTCGGCTCTTTGGGATGAGGTTAAGGACGATCTGAAATCGAAGTCAGGCGCGAGCCTCTCCGGCGGCCAGCAGCAGCGTCTCTGTATTGCACGCGCGCTTGCGGTCGACCCCGAGGTTCTGCTGATGGATGAACCCGCTTCGGCTCTCGACCCGGTATCTACATCGAAAATAGAAGACCTCATCTTCCAGCTGAAATCGCAGTACACTATCGTGATTGTGACCCACAACATGCAGCAGGCGGCCCGCGTCGCCGAGAAGACGGGCTTCTTTCTGAATGGGCGGATGGTAGAGTTCGACTCGACCCACAAGATCTTCACCAATCCCACTGATAAGCGCACCGAGGACTACATTACGGGCAGGTTCGGATGACACGCATTCGCTTTCAACAAAGTCTCGACCAGTTGAAGGAAAACCTACTGGTAATGGCAGGGCTGGCAGAACAAGCCATTCAGCGCGCTATCGAAGCTTATCGCGTGCGCGATCTCTCGATCTGCGATCTGGTCAGCCGCAGCGAAGTTGCCATCAATCGCCTGGAGCGTGACATCGATCAGGAAGCTCTCGATTTGCTTGCGATGGAGCAGCCTATGGCTATCGATCTGCGTTTCATCCTCAGTGTCATCAAGATAAACGCTGATCTTGAGCGCGTGGGTGATTCAGCGAAGAGCATCAGCGAGCGTGTTCGGAACATGGAGCAGATGCCGGCGGTATCAGATTTACCGGTCGACATCCCGCGTATGGCTGCCCTCTCCGCTGAAATGGTACGAAAGAGTCTGCAATCCTTCATTGACGCGGATCCGGAACTGGCACGGGCCGTCCTTACTATGGATGATGCCGTGGACACCATGAACCGTGCAGCGTACAAATCGCTTACGAAGCTCATGGAAGAGCAGAGTCACATCGCTCCACAGGCGCTGAACGCGCTCATGATTTGCAGAGCACTCGAGCGTGTAGCAGATCATGCCACGAACATTGCTGAAGACGTCATCTTCTGGGTCGAGGGCTCCGACGTTCGCCACCACAAAAGCGTGATGGAGCAAAAGCGCGCGGCCGAAGCAACGGGCTGACCAGTTGATTCCAGTCAGAACTTCGCAGCGTTAGTCTTGGTAGCGGAGCTATTGATGAGTTCGGGCGAAACAGGGCGCAACGCACACGATCCTCAAGAACTCTACAAGCGCCGTCTCGAGCAACTCAGGAACACGCAAATACGGGAGGAGACCGCGGAAAAGCGGCTCGCCTATGCAAAGCTGGCGGTTGCTTCCGTGACCGTGGTCGCCGCCCTGGTACTGCTCTACTATTCCAAGTTTCTATGGCTGCTGCTGCTGCCTGCGGCAGTCTTCCTTTATTTGGCTGTAAAGCACGAGAGGCGTCTGCAGCAGATTCGAGAACGCCGCCGTTCGATCGACTTCTACGCGTGCGGCATTGCTCGAATGCAGGACCAGTGGGCGGGAACCGGAGAAACGGGAGAGCGATTCCTCGAGCCTGCGCATCCGTATGCCCGTGATCTCGACCTCTTCGGACCGGCGTCCTTATTCCAACTTCTGTGTAGCGCTCGGACGAGAGCAGGCGAAGAGACACTCGCACGTTGGCTCCTGAGCGCCGCGCCGATAGCCGAGATCGGAGAACGCCATGGCGCTGTTGCCGATCTCACAGATCGCGTGGACCTGCGCGAGCAGTTTTTCTGCATCGGCGAATCTGTGCGGACCGGGGTCCACCCTGATGCGCTCGCAGACTGGGGAGAAAGCAGCCCTCTCCTGATTAGTCGCCTGATTCACGGTATAAGTACCGCTCTGGCCGTCCTGTGGATCGCCGGTGTGCTTGCCTGGGGAGTATGGGGCCTAAGCACCGTCGCGCTGGCACTCTCGGCGCTGAATCTGGCATGGGCCCACCGCATTCACGCGCGTTGGGACGAAGCCGCGGACAAAACTGAAGAGGCAACGCACGATCTTGATGTCCTGGCAGGCGTTCTTCGCTTGATCGATCATGGCCAGTATTCATCCCCTAAGTTGAGGGCCATCCAGGCACGGTTGAAACACGCCAACTTTGCCCCTTCCGACGCTATTCGCAGGCTTGATCGAATCGTCGGATATCTTGAATCGCGTCGAAACCCCGCCATGCGCCTGCTCGATGTTTTAACGTTCTGGAGCGCTCAATGCGTATTCCGAGCAGAGAAGTGGCAGCAGGAGTTCGGCCCGCACATCAGAACGTGGCTGAACGCGGTCGGTGAATTCGAAGCATTGAGCGCCCTCGCGGGTTACGCTTTCGAGCACCCAGCCGACGTTCTGCCGGAGCTTATAGACAAGGGGCCGGTATTTGAGGCGGTGGAATTGACTCATCCGCTTCTCTCCGCTGAGAAGGCGATCCGCAACGATGTGAAGATTGGACAGGGATTGCAGCTCATGGTACTCAGCGGACCCAACATGGCAGGGAAGAGCACGTTCATCCGAAGCGTCGGGGTGAACGCTGTTCTCGCCCAGTGCGGTGCGCCGGTCCGGGCAAAGTCGCTGAGGATGTCTCCCCTAACAGTTGCGGCCTCGATATGCATACTCGATTCGCTCTCGGGAGGAACCTCCAGGTTCTATGCGGAAATTCAGCGCTTGAAAGTCGCCGAGGACCTCGCTGCCGGCGATGTGCCGGTATTGTTCCTCATGGATGAACTTCTTTCGGGCACCAACTCCCATGATCGTTTGGAAGGAACACGTTTGATCGTTCGCAGCCTACTGGATCGCGGAGCCATCGGAATTGTGAGTACCCATGACCTGGCGCTCGCGGAGATTCCAAGCGCCATGCCCGACCGCGCCGTGAACTGCCACTTTGAGGATCGGCTCGAAGATGGCAGGCTGATCTTCGATTACAAATTGAAGCCGGGTGTGGTGAAAACAAGCAATGCGCTTCAATTAATGCGATCAATTGGCCTCGGAACCAAAAACGACAGTCGCTAAATCTTCCACCAGTCGAAAAGCAGCATTTGCGGATAGTAGAGACCGGCGCGGATCTGGATTTCCGCTCCGTGCAGATTACGCAGAATGGACGCATACATCTCAAGCTGTGGCGCGAATGTCTCGCGCAGCGCAACGACGGTAGATGCAGCATTGGCAGCGTTCGCATTTGCGGTCTTGTAGTCAATGATCCAGAGCGCGTCCTCACCGGGCTCAAGTGGCGCGAACCCAGCACGGAACATTCGATCGACTCGAATCTGATGCAGAGTCCCGGATATCATCCCCGACCACCCGGTTTCTGTCGCTGCATCCCGATGCGGAGACAGGATCCATTGGCCAGTCAATTCATGCGATGCTCGTAAGGCCATCTGGTGAGCCTGGGAACCGATCGCCTCCGCATCCGACCCGGTGATTCCGGAGGAGCGAATCATGGCGAGCGTACGTGGCCGGAACTGCTCAAGAGCTGATCGAGTCGATTCCCAATCCATCGACTTTCGCAATCGGCTCAGCTCTTCAAGCAGTCTATGGACCGCATTTCCAAGCGCACGCGAGGAAAGACCGCCTTCGTGGCGAGCATAAGTTTGTGGCTCACTCAACCCGATGACGCTCTGCAATGTTGTACAGTTGCTTTCGCCCGTCACTGTCGCGTTGAAATTCAAAGGAAGGCGGCGAATGATAGTGGGTTTCGCAGGTGAGGGCATGACAAGAAGGTTGTCTCTCCCTGCAGCGATTGAGTCGACAATCATCTCAGTGTTAATCGGATTCGATGGCGGTTCAGCGGCGTTCCGTGCATCGAAGCGATCTCGTATCTCTTCACCAAGAGCAGGCCAGGCAGCACTCAACAGGCAGTTTAGAGGCTCCTCGAGCTGCTCTGTCTCTTCGGTGTCAACCTTATAGGCCGGTTGCGCAAAAAGATGCAGTTCCTCCCGAGCCCTCGTGGAGGCGACATAGAGAATGCGCCGCATCTCCTGGTTCTCGCGATCGCGCCGCGCTCGGTCGACCCACTTCTTGGCCGCGCCAGGATCTGTTCCTTTGTACTGTACCGGCGCGATGAGAAATTCCGTGAGGGCGCCTTCCTCGTTCGGCTCCGGCAGACCGCACTCGAGCCACGAAAGAAGGTCTACTGATCCGCGGCCGCTCTGGGCCTGAAGATCGGGCACAATTACTACTTCAAACTCGAGGCCCTTCGACTTATGAATCGTCATAAGCTGCACGCCGAAATCGCTGCTGCTTGAAGGGTCTGGCAGGGCGCAGAGATCTGAAAGCGCAGTTTCAAGCACAGGTCCTACAATGTCCTGCTCGCCATTTCGAAGGTTATCGAGAAGTCTCCAGAAGAGTGCGAGGTTAGCTCTCGCTGCTTCGTCGACGCAGGCGTCGCCACCGAGGTCCATCCAAGTCTGCTGCATCAACGTGCCAGGTGTCGCGATAGGGATTCTCAGACGCGTTTGACTGAGGGACTGGTACGCTATCAGCACTCGTTCAACTGCCTTTCGCGACTCACTCGGCAGTAGACGGAGTCGCTCGCGCAACAATTGTGGAATCGAACTCGTGACGGAGGCGCCCTCATCTGTTCCGGCTATGCTGTGCAGTTCGGCAAGGCTGAGCCCGCACCATGGGGCGCGTAAAACACCGAGCCACGCGACACGATCTTCAGCATTGAAGAGAGCGCGAGTCAGCGCAACGGCATCTAGAATCTCCGGGCGGTCGCTCAGGTTTTCAAGCTCGACGGCGCGGAAGGGGATTTCGGCCTCACGCAGCGCCAGGGCAACGGGTGCGAGTGCCGTGCGTGCTCTTCCGAGAACAGCAATTCGATATTTTCCGCTCCCAATGCGGGCTGACTCCACGCGGGCCAGTTGACCGCGAACCAGGCTCACGATTTCGTTTATCTGAGATTTTCGGATCGACTCGCGTTCAGCCGCAATTTGCTCCTTTATTCGAAGCTCGTCTGCATTTCCAGAACCTGCGCCTCTCATCTTCGGAACGAAATCAATATGCCACTCGAGGCGCTTCTTCCGGCTCTCTGAGGGAGTTCGGGCTGCCTCGGCTCTCGCAAACTCAATCGAGCTACCATCAGCAACTTCAAAGACCCGCGCGAAGATATCACTCAACTCCGACACAAGGCCCGGTTCCGTACGAAAATTCGAGGACAGCGTGACAGAATCGAGCGGAAAAGATTCGCCATCCCCAAGTTCAAACCCTAGATTCCGGACTCTAGTGAAGAGTTCGGCCTCTGCATCCCGGAAGAAGTAGATCGACTGCATGGGATCCCCGACCACGAAGACCGTTCGGTCAGACGAGTCGGGCCACGCCTCAATCAGAGATGTTACGAACTCATGCTGGCGGCGACTCGTGTCCTGGAATTCGTCGATGAGCAGGTGATGAATATCATCTGCCACTGCCTGGGCGGCATCGCTGGGTAGATTGTCCTCGCCACGCAAGACCGCCTTCGCGATCTGTGCGACTTCAATGAAGTCGACTGCCCCTGCTTCCGCAAATACTGTCTTTAGCTCCGCCGCCGCGTGTCGGAGAAGCACGAAGCTCGCGCGGATGATCTGCCAGTCTTCCTCGGTGTAACGGGCGGGTGGAAGATCGCCTACGCGCGCGAGAGCCTCCTCAACCTCCGGGATCTCCGCGAGTCGTTCGAGCAGGTCTTCCATGCGGAGTTTCTCATCGAGATGCTCCTTCGGAAAGCCGAGGCGCGAGTCAATCTTGCGTCGAATGGCGCCGTCATTCTTTAGAAGGAGCTTCGCCATGCACAGATAGGCGCCTCGCGCTTCTTCCAGCGCCGCATGATCACCGTGCGTACTGGTTGGGAACTCGGCGAGTTCCGCAAGCCCGCGATACTTATCGCCTGCTCCCTGAGAGCACGCGAACTGCGCGAGTTCATGCGCTTCGGCGCGTTGGTCTGCCGTGATCAGATTCTCCAGCGTTGAAAGCGCATCGCGGACGGCTCTGGCCATCGGACGCTCCAGGCGTTCTCGAAGTGAGTCCCAATCCTGCCCATTCTGCAGGACGAAATCCAACATCCAGCGGTCTCGCTGGCTGAGCATCTTGATGAGTAGATCTTCTAACTCCTTCCAATTGTTGTCCCGCCAAAGCAGAAGTTCGCGGATTGCTGTGCTCACTTCGCGGTAGCGATTGCTCCCGAGCTTCTCCAGTGTGGACCGAGCAGCAATCGCGTAAAGCTCTGCCGGCCGCTCATTGATTTGCAGGTTGTTTCCGATCCCTGAGTGAATGGGTTGCTGTATCGCGAGATCGCGACAAAAGGAGTCGATAGTCGAGATACGAAGCTGAGATGAAAGTTCAATCAGCCGCCAATTGAGCTTGCGCGAGTGCTCGAGTGCGCGTGTGGCCAGTACCTCCATTGACCACTGGTCCTCAGCCGCGGAGTTGCCACTTGCGGCTCGCCGCTCAGCCGTCTCCAACTCGTCTAAAATCCGATTCCGCATCTCAGAGGCCGCGGCTTTCGTGAACGTGATGGCGACGATCTGCCGAGGATCATTCACCTCGGCGAGCAGCCGCAAAAACCGACGGGTCAGGAGGTCCGTTTTGCCGGAGCCGGCGGGCGCCTGTACAAGCACCGATCGATGCGGATCGAGCGCAACAATCCGCTGATCCTGATCCGGCGGAATAGGCAAGGCAGGGCTACTCGTGAGTCGCATCGAATAGCTCCGACTCATCCTGCTCAAAGCGGGCGCGATTTTCAGGTTCCTGGATTCGGCACACCGGCTGCAGTCCGCAGCGCTCGCACGTCTTCGGATAATCTCTGGGGTCCACTTCGGCTCGACCCTGGACGAAATCTTTCGCCAGGGCTTCGATGTACTCCTTCCATGCCGATTCTTCGGTCGCAGTGAGCTTGCGTTTCACCAGTGAGCTGTTGCCTCTCAGCTCCGGATTGACTGTGCTTCTCGCGTCGGCGACACGTCCCGCGAAGCAGGTGTCCCCCGTCCGGACCCGCGCAAACACCAGTCCTCCTCTCGCAGGTCCCCCGTAGCTCTCGAAGAGTGACGGCTGAAGAGGTATGAGCCCGAAGAGTTTGTAGAGAGGCAACTGCACATCATCCGGACGCGGAAGATCCCACGCTTTCGGGTCGACGGAGCCGGTCTTGTAGTCAATCACGAGTTGCGAACCGTCGTGCAGGCGGTCAACGCGATCGAGGCGCAGATCCACGCTCAGGCCAGCCACCCTCACTGTGCCTTTTGCCTCAACTGCTTCGACAACGAAGGGAACTCGCGTGACTTCGAACATGAGCCATTCGGTGACCAGCCGAACTAGCCGAGTTTCTTCTAGATCCAGATACATCGCCGGCATCTGTTCGCGGATATGCGTCGGAACTCGAGATTGCATTACGGTTTTCACGTGTTTCCGTACGAATCCCGATAGGTTCTCCTCGTCGATCGCGATGAGATCGCCGTGCGTCTTGATACCCGGCCGGCGCCCCGACCAGATTGAATGCAACACGTCGTGTAGCAGCTGCCCACGCTGCCTGGGGCTAAGCCCACTCTCCGCCGGATCCCAGCTCTGTGCTCCAAGGCGCGCGATTGCGAAAGCTTTGAAAGGACACTGGGACTGGAACGAGAGAATGGCTGAGCCACCCTGAAGATGTCCTGAGGAGTAGGGTCTTGTGCTGGAGTCCTCAACGGTAAACGTGCTCGAAGCATCGTATGCAGGCGGAAGAAGGTCATCTTCCAGCGAGCGCGGAGCACCAGCGATCTGGGATACCAAGCGGGATGGCCGGGACTCTACATCCCCTTTTTGCGAAGCGAAGCTGAAATGCACCTGGGGTGCGGATACGAGCAGTCTTCTCGTTATAGCGTGCGAGAACTCCCAATCGTGAAGATGGGATGAATGAGGCATTCCAAATTCCCGCTGCACGTGAAGTGGAAGGAACGGATGCGTAGGCGCCGCGGCCGGCCAAGATACCTCGTCTGCTCCAAGGAACCAGACGGCGTCCGCAGTGAGCCCGGCCGATTCTGCCGGCCCCGCAATCTGGATAGGTGCGTCGGCGGATTGAGGCGCGAAAAGGATCTCTTCCGCGGCGTGTTCCAACTCCGTAAGGAACTCACTCCACGAGGTGCGGCGTCCGTCGAAGCCAAGAGACGCGACAGTGTCGATTGCCTGCGTCCAGCGCCGCTGCACTTGAAAATCGAAGCTGGTCTGCGGCGTTGAACCCCGCCAGCCGGCCGTCGCGAGCAGAGGAGAGACTTTATCTGCCCAATCAACCGGGCTTCGCGCGGCCGGCAGTTCCTTCAGGCTGCGCTCGGCGGAGAGGATCCGACGAACCCAATCCACGGGTAGATTGGCTGAGATCGAGCCATGAGCCAGAAAACGCTCCAGTTCCCATCGCGGACGCTGCATGTCTCGCCTGCGCAACGTGCGCATCGCGAGTTGAAGTGCTGCCAACTCGTCTGGCCGGGCAATTGAATCGGTTGCGAACAGCCAATCCAACTCTGTCTCACTCAGAGGAGCGTGCAACCACCGCAGAACCAGGAGAGCGGAGCGCGCGGATGGAATCTGGGTAAGCGGAATGCCCAGCGAAAACTCAAACAGGAGAATCTCACCCGGAGGAGTGAAGCGCAAGAAAGCACGCTCGATGTCTCCTCGACTTCTCGCTTGATCTTGCGTGATAACCAGAAGCCGGATGCCTGGATCAGCTGCAACCTGACGATGGCACCAATAGGCGCATGCATCCAGCTCAGTCTGAACGTCGCGAACTGAATGAAAGTCGATTTGCGCCTCAGTCGTATCGGTCTCGAACACTTCCCAGTCGCCCCACGCTTGGAACAATTCCCGCTGAACGGGGAGGATACGATCGAAACCGGCGAGCCTCAAAGCAGAACGAGAAGCGTTACCCGAGCGGAGCTTGGATATCAGTTCAAGAGGAACACGGCTTAAGCTAATCAAGCCGTCGTTGCGGCATCGCTGGCTGAATTTCGAGAGCCATTCGCTGAAAGCACCGGCATCCTGGTCCCATCCGACGCGCGCTTCTTCCCGCAAAAGACGAGGGGCATACAAACAGATGAGATCGTGTGCTTCCGCTGCCATCCCACCCATGCGCCGCACCGCCGCCGGAAGTGCAGTCGACAGGTGCCGTTCACTGCTAATGATCTGCGACCAAATAGCCAGTTCCTGGGCATTGTTGAGCAGCAGCCGACCGTCAGCATTGCGCTCTTCCCATGACCTGCGGACGAAAGTCTTCCAGTCAACTATGTTTGGCGAGGGCCAAGCCGAGATTCCCTCTATCTGCCGCCGTCGATGGAACTCCGTTCGGATCGCCCGCGAGGCACGATCACTCGAAGCAACGACAACTCCGCCTTCGCGCAACCATGCGTCGATCTTGGCCCCAGGTTCGCTGCCCATACCTGCGTTATACGCCGTTCGACGATGGCACTCTCTGTGGGAAACCGGAAGAAACTAAGCTCTGCAAAATCAGAGATGTCCGCGTGATGCACGGTTGTAAACTGAGGAGTGATAAGGAAACTGCTGGTTCTCGCAATAATCGTGATGGCGAATGCCACCGGCTGCCATCGGCAGCAGGAAGGCATCTCAGGATCCGTTGCAGATTCCTCCTACAAGGTTTACAAGCTGCGAGGCAAGGTCGTCGCGACGAATCCCGCGAGCGGCGAGGTCACCGTCAATCATGAGGCCATCGCGGGCTTCATGGTAGCCATGACCATGCCTTACAAGCTGAAGGATGCCAACATTCTTAATGAATTGCATCCCGGAGACGTAATCACCGCAGACGTGCTGGTATCCCAGGGATCAGACGCGAGCATTTGCCTAGATCACATCGTGGTCATCGCACAGGGGAAACCCGATTACAGGCCGGCGACCATCTATCATGTTCCAGCGCCCGGCGATTCGGTGCCCGACTTCAAGCTGCGCAATCAGGATGGGCGCACCATTCATCTCAATCAGTTTCGCGGGAAAGAACTACTGATCACGTTCATCTATACGCGTTGCCCGTTGCCTAACTTCTGTCCGCTGGTGACGCGCAACTTCGCGAAGATCGAGAAGCAGGTTCTGGCCGATGCAAAGCTGAAGGGGAAGACGCACCTGCTTTGCGTGAGCTTCGATCCGGAGCACGATACGCCTGAGCGACTGAAGGCGTACGGCGAGGAGTACATCGGGAGCGACGCAAAAGCAGCATTTGCGAACTGGGATTTCGCAGTGCCTGACAATGCGGTGCTGAAGGAGATGGCGAAGTTCTTCAATGTGGGAATTACGAACGAGCCCGACCAGACGATCACGCATACTCTTTCGACAACGCTTGTGGGCCGGGATGGAAAGGTAGCGAAGTTCTATCCCGGCAATGAGTGGACGCCAGAGCAGGTTGTTGGGGATGTAAGACAGTCGCTTGGGGAGTAACGACGAAAACAAGGAGCTGAAAAGGGATGGCAGACGGCCTAAAGATTCGCAAGGATGCTGCGGTTGATTTTCTTTCGCTGGGTGCGCTCGTACACCGGCTCGATCCGGGGATCATTCCGTTCAGGAAAGCGACTGAATGTCACATCCACGTGAGCGGCGGGGAATTCAACGTTGCGGCGAATCTCTCGAACTGCTTCGGTCTGAAGACGGCGATCGTCTCAGCGATGTCGGACTACCCGATCGGCGATTTGATCGCTGAGCGGGTCCTAGCGATGGGAGTGAAACCGATTTACAGGCACTTCAAGCACGATGGGGTGACCGGGCCGAACATGGCGACGGTCTACAGCGATCGTGGATTTGGAGTTCGCGGTCCCGTGGTCTTTTACAACAGGGCAAATGAAGCCGCGGCACAACTGAAGCCCGGCGACTTCGACTGGAAGGCAATCTTCGCCGGTGGCGTGCGCTGGGTTCACTGCGGCGGTATCTTTGCCGCGCTTTCTGCGACGACAGCGCAGCTCGCTGCCGAATTGATGCGGGAGGCTAAGGCTGCTGGAGCGGTGACTTCGTTCGATCTGAATTTCCGCGAGAAGCTATGGAAGATTCATGGCGGCGACACCCACGCGGTGGAGACCATAAACGAGATCGTCGAGAACGTCGACGTGCTGGTGGGTAACGAGGAAGATCTTCAGAAGGGACTGGGTATCCCGGGACCGGAGGTGGCTGCGAAGTCGAAGCTCGATCCGAGCGTCTTCTTCGGCATGATGGATAGTGTCGCCAAGAAGCTGCCCAGCGTGAAGATCGTGGCTACGACCCTGCGCGAGGTGCACTCCACAAGCCGGCACAGCTGGAGCGCCGTTGCGTGGATCGAAGGAAAGACCTACACCGCGCCTACCGCCGAGCTAGAGGTGCTGGATCGAGTGGGCGGCGGTGATGGTTTCGCCTCGGGGTTCATTTATGGGCTGCTATCGGGCGAGGCTCCTGAGAGCGCTCTCAAACTCGGGTGGGCTCACGGGGCGCTCCTTACGACGTTTCCAGGTGATACGACGATGGCGACAGTTGACCAGGTGCGGGCGTTCGCAAAGGGTGGTTCAGCCCGCATCCAGCGGTAAGTAGAGCCCAATTCTTCGAATCAGAGTGCCAAGCCGATGCATCCATCAGACTGATATTCTTGCGTCAGCCTCAAGGAGCGGCTCTGTTTGGCGAAGATCACGGTTGTCTTTGCAATTCTGCTGATTGCACTTGGTTTGGCGGGATATTTCGGAACTGGCGCACAGCATGCCACTGCGCTTATTCCCACGTGGTTTGGCGCGGCACTGGGCATGTGCGGTTTGCTAGCCATGAGCCCTGACGAAGGCCGGCGCAAGCTCTTCATGCATGTCAATGTATCGCTAGGGCTGCTAGGCTTTATTGCTGTCGGAATCGAATCCATTCGCGGCTACCTTCATGCGAAGAATGCTGGTATGCAGCCCGACATGATCGCCCTCGCCTCGAAACTCACGATGACCGGCCTGCTGCTGATCTACGTACTCCTCTGTGTAAGGTCTTTCATCGCCGCGAGGCGAGCGAGGCAGCTCTAGTCAGATGGGAACAATGCGCGGCCACGGAATGGGACTAAGCGGCGGGGCGGAGAGATCTCCGCGTGGCGGCGCTCGCGCAAAAGCCCCTGATCTTCCCAAGCGTAAGCCAGACCTCAAGAAGCTGTGGCCTGAGATTAAGGCACTGGTGGCGCCGCGTAAAGGTCTATTGGCTGGAGGCATGGCCCTGATGGCCGTGAACCGCGTCGCTGGGCTGGTGCTGCCCTACACGTCGAAGGCCTTGCTCGACAAGGTGCTCTCGCCGACGAATCCGCATCCTGAGTTGTTGGGCAAGATTATTGCTCTTGTCTTCTCGGCCATGATTGTGCAGGCCATCACGTCTTTCTCGTTGACGCAATTGCTTTCCAAGGCCGGTCAGCGATTGATTGCCGAGATGCGCCGGCAGGTGCAGAAGCACGTGGGGCTTTTGTCGGTGGCCTACTACGACGAGAATCGCACTGGCACGCTCGTAGCGCGCATCATGTCTGATGTTGAGGGAGTGCGCAACCTGGTCGGCACCGGACTGGTGGAATTTGTAGGCGGCCTTCTAACCGCCGTTCTGGCCTTCGTCTTTCTGCTGCATCGCAGTGCTCTTGTCACGCTGACGGTTTTCTCAGTCGTGGGTCTGTTTGTTTTTGTTCTTCAATATGCGTTCAAGAAGATTCGTCCAATCTTCCGGGAAAGGGCCAAGATCAATTCAGAGGTCACCGGTCGCCTGACTGAATCGCTCGGCGGAGTTCGCGTGATCAAGGGCTACCATGCCGAAGAGCGCGAGGCCAGCGTGTTTGCCGTAGGCGTTGAGAGACTACTCAACAACGTAATGAAATCGCTCACTCTGACCAGCGTGCTCGGGTCGGCTTCCACCACGGTGCTGGGATTGGTTTCCGCACTGGTGATGTGGCTCGGTGGCCATGCGGTCTTGAGTCATTCATGGACCGTTGGCGACTATTTCAGCTACAACATGTTTCTGGCCATCATGGTCATGCCGATCTTCCAGATCGTAAATATCGGCACGCAGCTGACCGAGGCATTTGCAGGGCTCGATCGAACCCGCGAAATCATGTCGGAGTTGGAAGAGAATCAGGATCCGAAGCGCAAGCTCAAGATGCCACCCATCGAAGGCAATGTGCGCTTCGAAAATGTTGAGTTCGCTTACGAGACCGACAAGCCGGTGCTGCACGGCATCAGCTTTGAGGCGGAGCAGGGAACCGTGACTGCGCTTGTGGGTTCATCAGGTTCTGGCAAGTCAACTGTCATCAGCCTGGTTTGCGCATTCCATACTCCGACCAGCGGGCAAGTGATGGTTGACGGGATTGACCTGGCCAGCGTGGATCTGAACAGCTACCGGTCGCAACTCGGCGTAGTGCTGCAGGATTCGTTCCTGTTCGATGGATCAATTCGCGAGAACATCCTGTTTTCGCGACCAGATGCTACGGACGAACAGTTCCTGTTTGCCTGTCGCACGGCGCGCGTTGATGAATTTGCCGAACGCTTCCCCGAGGGTTACGACACCATTGTCGGTGAACGCGGAGTGAAGCTGTCCGGAGGTCAACGTCAGCGGCTTTCGATCGCCAGGGCACTATTGGCCCAGCCCCGGATTTTGATCCTGGATGAGGCGACCAGTTCGCTGGACTCCGAGTCGGAGGCTATGATCCAAGCCGGATTGAGCCAGCTCATGGTGGGACGGACGACCTTCGTCATTGCACACCGTCTATCAACCATCCGGCGCGCAGACCAGATTCTTGTTGTTGAGCAGGGAAGGATCGTGGAACGAGGAAATCATGCCGAGCTGTTCGCGATGGCCGGCCGGTACTACGATCTCTACACTCGCCAGCACGGTCTGGAAGAGAACCTCTTCCTCGCGCCGGGTGAGGGTGATGAAGTGCCGGCCTAAGTTTGCGACGGGGTTTGGCCTGTTCTGACCTCAACTGCTAAGGATGTAAGCGTATCAATCTGAGGCACTTCCGTCCCATTTTCTTGACGTAGGGTCCCATATTCTGAGAAACTACAAGTGTACTTACTGACGGAATAGAGGATCATAATGCGAGACTCCGCCCCGCAAGGGACTTATAAAGTTCAGGCGCTTGATAGGGCCTTTGCTGTACTTGATCTGCTTGGCGAAAGCGAGGTCCCGCTGGGACTAGCGCAGGTAGCATCTTCGCTGCAGCTTCACAAGAGCACGGCACATCGCTTCCTTATGGTGCTGGAGCGGCACCGCATGGTCGAGCGTACAACGAATGGCAAGTTCCGCCTCGGTCTGCGTCTGTTTGACTTCGGAAATCGAGCGATCGAGCAGTACGACCTTCGCGAACGCGCCCAACCCCATCTCCGCCGCCTCGTCTCAGAGACGGAAGAGACCGCGCATCTGTGCATCCTCGAACAAGCACGCGTGATCTACATCGACAAGATCGAGCCTGCGCGTTCGGTACGCATGATCACTCGCATCGGTTCAAGCAATCCCATCCATTGCACGTCAGTGGGGAAGGCTATGCTGGCGTTCCTTCCGGAGGACCGGATTAACGACATCATCCGTCGTACCCGATTCGAGAAGTTCACGCACCGCACGATCTCATCTGCCGAGGCTCTGCGAACTGAGATCGAGAAGACTCGCCGCCGGGGCTATGCAGTTGATGACGAGGAGTTGGAAGAAGGTTTGCGCTGCATCGCTGTTCCTTTGCTTGATGCGCAGCGGCAGCCCGTTGCGGCGGTCAGCGTTTCCGGACCATCGTTCCGCGTCACAGCGCAGAAGCTGCCTTCCATCGCCAACCACCTGCTTCAATGTGTGCGTGGAATCTCGATGGATATGGGCTTCACGGCTGCGCGAAATAGCCGTCCAGCTGCTGCATGGACAGCTTAGGCAGACACTATCAAGCGAAAGGCCGCCGGGCGCAGATGGATTCTGGGCTGGAGGGTTTCTGAGCAGTCTGAGTTCACATACGAAGCCATCGTTTTCGAGGTTCTAACCTCTTCAATATGGCTCGGAAACCCTTCTTTCTGATACACTCAGAGATGTTGCGTGACGGGTTGCCGCCTCTTGGAAGGTGCTGCGACTTGAACGCGTCAGGTCTTTTCTGGGGACGTAGCTCAGTTGGTTAGAGCGCTGCCCTGTCACGGCAGAGGTCGCGGGTTCGAGCCCCGTCGTCCCCGCCATACGATCCGGCAGGATTGATGGCCAGCCCAGATCGACCTCCATCTGAAAATCTCTGGGTCAGAAGGCTCTTAACGGGAGCCTTTTCGATTTTGACCGCAGATTCAGGCTGCGTGCGTGCCGCTGACGAGGACACCGAGCGTAAGTTCCAGACTTTGGTGTTATTACCAGCGTGCTGGAATACACATCTGTTGTATGTACCCCCTCAGGTTACCCGGCCAAACTAGCTACGGTATCGAATCAGGTCAGGCGCGGAACAGGAGC
>DATJEO010000294.1:0-12137 GCA_035496515.1 Occallatibacter sp. | reverse complement strand
TTGAGGACCTGCTCAAAAGATCAGAAAACGGCTGGGTGGCGCCGCTTGAGATTGCGAAGTGTTATGCGGAGCTCGGCAACCGCGAGAAGGCGCTGGAATATCTGGAACTCAGTTACCGTGTGCGATGTCCGGATTTGCTCTGGATTCAATCTGATCCAGCATTCGACTTCGTGCACACCGATCCGCGATATCGTTCCATCATCGCTAAGCTTGGCCTGCCAGTTCTGTTTGAGTAACAGCGGACCGGGCTGCCGCCGCCGTATTGAGGGCCACTCTTCATCTGTCGGTTGCCGGTTGTCAGTCTCTCCGGGGCGGCGATGGAGTCCTCTCTGAAGTTTCTGGGGGCAGTACTGTGGCTGCTATGCTTTGAGCGAAATGCCGCTCACTACCACAACTGAGGCGGGGGTTCCGATTCAGGGGCCGAGCGCTGCGCTGATCTATGACGACTGGTATCCGGCGCTGCGAACGGATCAGCTGCGTACAGGCAAGCTTGTGACGGCGATGCTGCTGGGGATTCCGCTGGTAGTCGGCAGGCGGAACGATGGGCGAGTGTTTGCCATGCGCGACAGTTGCCCACATCGGGGAATTCCACTGAGTTATGGATGGTTCGATGGGAATCGCGTGACGTGTCGGTATCACGGGTGGGAGTTTGAGCCGTGCAGCGGGCGTTGCGAGCTGATTCCTTCGCTCTCGAGTCACGATCATCTGGATGCCACGAAGATTTTTGCGAGTGCTTATCCGTGCGAGGAGCGGGATGGCCATGCGTGGGTGTATGTGCCGGGGCTGGGCAGTGGGAAGAAGTCGCAAGCCGCGGAATTGCGGCCGGTGCCGGAACTGGCGAAGTTTGGGCCACGGTACAGGACCGCTTTTTTGACGGCGGATCTTCCTTGCAACGTGGATCACGGAATTATCGGGCTGATGGACCCGGCGCATGGACCGTTTGTTCACCAGGCGTGGTGGTGGCGTTCGCGGACGAGCATACGAGAGAAGACGAAGAAGTTTGAGCCGATTCCGGAAGGCTTCAGAATGAGCGCGCATGCGCCGAGCGCCAATTCGGCGCCCTACAAACTTCTGGGCGTGTATGGTCAGCCGGTGGAGACGACTATCGATTTTGTTCTGCCAAACCGGAGGACCGAGATCATTCGCGCGGGGGACAAGTGGTTTTCGTCGTTGACGACGGTGACTCCGGTGACGGCTTCGACGTGCAGAATCGATGTGATCGCGGCATGGAATGTTTTTTATTGGGTTCCGCTTTTGACACCGATTGCGAAGTTCTTTGGCGCGAAGTTTGTGCGGCAGGATCAGGAGACGATGATCCAGCAGGCGCAGGGGTTGAAGCACAATCCGAGCCTGATGTTAATCGATGATGCGGACAAGCCGGCGAAATGGTATTTCGCGTTGAAGCAGGCGCGGCTGGACGGGACCGGGAAGCACCCGATGGATGGGGTAGTGGAGTTGCATTGGCGGAGCTAGGAAGACAGTTCCTAGTTCACAGTTCTCAGTTCGTAGTTGCCAGTCGCCAGATGCCAGTAGCTTGTAGCCGGTAGCCTGCAGCTGATTGGCTGTGAGCCATCAGCTCTCAGCTTTCAGTTCTACTTCCCCATGCAATAAGTGAGGGCGCGTTATTCGAAGCTGCTGTCGACGAGCTGCGCCTGACGCATAGAACTCGTGATTGATGGCGGTGTCAGGTCAGGGCTAGGGCGGGGGTTGGGACGGGGACGCGGGAGATGGTGAGCACAGTGATGTCGTCTGACTGGCCGAAGGCTTTTGCGGCGGCGGCGATGTCGGCGGCGGATTGTGAGCTAATGGCGAGTGTGCGTTCGAAGCCATAGAGTTGGCCGGAGGTGTCGGATGCTTCGACGACGCCATCGGAGAGTAGGGTGAGTGCGCGGCCGGGCGGAAGCTCGAAGCGGATCTCAGCGTAATCAACTTCTGAGACAAGGCCAAGGGGCAGGCCTGAGGGGACTTCGATTTCGACTCCGCCCGAGTAGGGCGAGAGGTGGCCGGCGTTCGCGAGCGTCACGGTTCCCTGCGAGTCGATGCGTGCACAGCAGCACGTGATGAACCCACCATTCTTTGCTTCGCAGATCTGAAGATTGAGGCGGCGGAGGAGTTCAGCGGGGGAGAGATTCTCAACCGCGAGAGTGCGCAGGGCTCCAATCGCGAGAGTTCCTGTCATTGCAGCTTTGAGACCTTTGCCGCTGACGTCGCCAACGATGATGAGCGCGGAGTTCCCGGCCTGTTCGATCACCTGATAGAAGTCTCCAGCGACCTCTTCGGCGGGGAGGTAGGCGGCCTCGATGTGCAGTCCTTGAAGGGAAGGAAGGGAGTCGGGGATGAGTTGCTGCTGAATCTCCCGGGCGGCGGCGAGCTCGGCGACTGACCGCGCCTGATCGTGAGAAACGCGTGAAAAGCGGAAGAAGATAACGATGAGGCTGCTCAGGAAGAAGAGGAGGTTGCCGAGATCGTTGGGTTCGAGTTCGATGGGTCCGATGGTGATGGTGTCGACGAGGAACTGAAAGCGGCTCCAGCCGAGGTAGATCGATGCGCTTCCGAGGTCGTAGAGGGCCAAGGTTATGGGTGGAAGAAGACTGGGCAGAACGAGCCAGCCGGCCTCGCGATTTCCGCGGCGGTACCAGATGAAAAGCAGGATGGGCAGAAGGATAGCGACGGGCAGGATGATCAGCGGCTCGATGAGCATGTAGGTCTGCGACTGGATTTTGCCGAACCAGACGAGCCACGGAATGGCGGCGGGGATGATTAGCAG
Source organism: Occallatibacter sp. (assembly GCA_035496515.1). Lineage (GTDB taxonomy): Bacteria > Acidobacteriota > Terriglobia > Terriglobales > Acidobacteriaceae > Telmatobacter. Next base: position 9,370 of record DATJEO010000294.1, on the reverse strand, counting down.
ATTCTGGTAGGTATTCCAGAGACGACCGAGCCGATGTCCTCCGAAGGCGAAGGTGAAACGGGTTTGGGTGATGATGGCCGCGTAGAGGACGGGATCTGCGAGGCCGACATTCCATACGAGAGGCACGAAGCCTGAGTGCTGGAGATAGTAGATGACATCAATGGTGCCGACGAGAAGAAAGTAAAGTCCGAGCCAGAAGTATTCTGTGTGACCGCGCTGGCGGGAGTAGAGCGCGAAGAGGGCGAGTCCGGCGAAGGCGATCAGCGCATTGATGACAAGCGCGGGAACGGCGTAGGAGGTGCGGTCGTGGTACATCGACTGGCGCTGGGTTTCGATCGCATCGGGGGTGCCGAGGTAGACGGACATGAACTGGGGGAAGCGCCAGGCAGCGTAGCCTGTGGGGATGCGCGTGCGGAGGGCGATGATGATGTCGGTGGGGCCCTCGCGTATGGTGTAGACCCGTTCGACGGGACGGTTTACCTGAAGACCGGAGAGGATTTCAGGGCCGGGAACGGGTGCGCCGTTGATGTAGAGCGAGTATGTGCCAATGCCGCCCTGGATAATAAGGCCGAGCTCGGGGTGATTTTCATTTAGCTTGATGTGGCGTCGGAACCAGCGCCAGCCGGGCTGCGCGGCACCGAGGTCGTCGAGACGGACGAGTTCCCATTGTGAGTCGTCGAGGGATGGGTTGGACCACGACGATTCGTCGCCTTCGTGGGTCAGCCAGCCGCGGTCGATGTCGGTGATCCAATCCTGGGCGTGAGGGCGGTCGATGAGGTTGGGGCCGTCGGGGTCTGGTGCGGATGAAGACTGCTGTGCGCCGAGCCGGAGTGAAAGGCACAGCGGGATCAGAAGGATGAGGAGGAGGAGTCTTTTCATCGCGACGCCGAGTACATGGTACTCGGTTAGAGTCCCAGCGAAGCAGATGGTTTCGGGATCGAACGCGAGGATCTCGAGCTGATTAGCCGAAGACAGCTTAGCTGGCTTGGGATTCGTCGCTCTGGTCGGTCAGGTCGGCGTCTTCGCCTTCGATGGAAATGCGGAGAGAGCGTAGGAAGTTCACGTCGTTCTTGGTGAACTTGGTGCCGTCTTCGTTGACCTCGGTGGAGTCAGTGTTCTCGCCTTCTTTAACCTCGTTAAGACCGATGGTAGCCTCGAGCATGAGGAGGACATCGAATCCGTGCTTGCGGATATCCTGTACAACACCAGCGATCTGCTCGCTTTCGATAACTGACTCATGGATCGCTTCACCGAGTTGTTGGATCAGTTCGCGCAGACGAGATGTCACAAATTTCCTCCGGCAGCTACCAGCGCGGGGAATGGCGCAGGGGCGGCAAGTGATTTAACTACCTTACTTGGCGAGCGGCCCTCCGGCAACTGGCATCTTGCTTTGGATGCGTGGAGGCGGAGAGATGTCCGCCGCTGCTACCATCATAATCGGAGTGAGACCTCAGACGATTGGACGGGTACTTGGGATTGGGCTGCGCGTTGCAGGCCGGATGGCGGGACAGGCCATTATGGGCGAGGACGCGCAAGGCACGGCTCGCGCGCAGCAAAATGCCGCGCCAAGCGCGCAAGGGCGGGGCCGGGCAGCAGGCGAGGCGACGCGGAATGTGGGACGCGGAGTTTCGGGATTTTTCAAGCCATTCAAGAGAGTGGGTAGCAAGATATTGCTTGAGGTAGTGAGCGTGTTTTTTCTGCTGCCGGTGGTGGCGTTTGCACCGGTGCTGTGGAGGACGCGGGCGAGCTGGCACGATGGGCCGGATCACAGGACGTTTCTGGCGTGCGCGGTGGTGATGGTGGTGTTCCTGTATCTCGGGGTGAGCTCGTTCTGGCGTGCGCGGAGACGAGAATAGGGGTCAATTCCGAGGCAGAGCCGTGGACAGGATCTGAATCAACTCTGAATTGTTGAGCTGCATTCAACGCAGCAAACTTAAATGCCGAGTGCCGGCGTGATTTGTGAGGACAGGGACCCCCTGGACAAGAGAGTTCCAAAAGCAATCGCTAAGAAATCATAGGGTTCGCACGAGAGAGCGGGAGCCGGATTTGTGACACTCGCTTCAGTGCTCGGAAAAACGAGTGTTCAGCTACCAGTCGCGAGTTTCAGTTTTGAAGCGAGACGGCATTGTTGGGGAAGAGCGCCACGAAAGCCGGCGTTCACTTAATGAGTGCTTGAGAGAGCGGACTCGAGGGGCCCAAATGCCGTACCACCAGGTCTCCGGCGATGGTTCAACGACGGTCTGATAGTGGTCGGTGATGTAGCGGCAAACTTCTTCGCGTGGGGAGTCGGTATGAGTGACTTTACCGATGTAGGGGGACAGGAGAAGTACCTGCAGATAGTGCTTCTCGGCCGTAGGGTTAGGCAGGCAGTAACCTTCGGGCCGGGCGGGGAGGATGAGCGCACGGTCGGGGTTCACAGTCATCTCCCCGACCTTTTGGTGAATTGAATGCGGCATGCTGACATTGATGACATCTTCGAAGCGACCGTATTCGATACGCGGCGATTGATATGTGCCGAAACCATCGGGGCGGAAGCCGAATGGAGCGACGTAGTTGCCGGGCCACATGTCCAAGAAGGCCTGGATCTTTGCCTCGGGAGGGCGGACCTCGGGGTGCTTGTCAAAAAAGCGAGCTGAGCGAAGCTGGGGAACGAAGAGATAGAACTCCGACAGGTTAGGAGCGAGAAAGACGAAGAGCAGATATGCCAGCGCGTAGACAGGCCAGACTCTTCTGAAAAGCGACATATAAAGCAGGCTTGCAAGGAAAGTAGCGAGTCCGTTCCAAAAGACGTGACTGGGATCGCAACGCCCGAGTGCGGCTGCGATCATTGGGATTGAGAAGAAGAGCAGGCCGAGGGTGGGATCGTCCATTGCACGGTTCATGAAGGTGCGATATAGCCAGCAGGCTGTGACGAAGATCGCGACGAAGTAGACGAGGTTCGTCACGCCGGGAACGATGGGGAAGTTGATGGCGCCACCACCATCGGCAAGCATGGCGTCGAGAACGTGGAGCTTGTGCGCGATTGCGAAGATTGCACCGTATGCGATGACGAGCAGCGCTGAGACGAGCACTCTTCTGGAGAGCGCGATAGGACGGCAGAAGAGCGCGACGCAGCCGCTGGCGAAGGCGAATGCGACGGCAGTTTCGGGCGAGGAGAGAACGAGGAGCGCACAGAAGAGACTGCACAAGAGCACGTCTATCGCGACTCGCATTGTGCGCGGGTCGCGGAAATGCGAGTTTAGTTTGACGACGAAATAGAGAGGAAGTGCGTAGCGCAGGAAGGTGTAGTTCGTCCCCATGCGGATGGTTGCGAAGAGGCCTGCGGCATACAGCATAACGAAAATCGCAGACTTAGCGGGGGTGGGGAAGCGGATCTCGTCGATGCATTTGAAAAGCAGGTAAGCCCCGAGAAGATAGCTGAGGGTCCAGAAGAGATAGTAAGCATCGGCGACGTTGAGGGGCAGGAGACGGTGAAGGAAGAGCGGGCCATAGAGCTGAGCGGGGCCGTAGACGAATTCGAAATCGAGATAGGGCGAGCGACCCTGATCCAGAAGCGCGATGCGATCGATGAGGTAGTAAGACTCTCCAAAGCCGTGATAGCGGCCGGCAAGCAGGTACATGGCGGCGCATCCAAGCGCGACTAATAGAAGTGATACAAGCAGCATCCAGCGGGGGAGCGGGGAGGGTCCGCATGTCTTTTGTGGCTGCAGATTGAAACCGCGGGTGAGCACCACACCGAGCGCCACGAAAAACAATAGGAGAATGATGCCGATCCGGTTGTTGTAGCCGAACAGATAGGAATCGGACGCGGATGGTGCTGAGGGCACGAGGTGCGGCAGGTAGAAAATGGAGGCGAGTGCGATGACGACGTAAGGGATGAACCAACGCCTAGTCGAGCGCCAGACCTCGGAAGGCCCGGCAGCGATGACGGGGCGGAATTCCGTCGATAAAGGTAGATCGGCTGTGTTCTTCATTTCGACAGGGCTCTTGTTAGATGCCGGCTATGTACCTAGAGGTTTTCAGGCCCGCTTCGGGCATTCAGAGCCGAGGCCGGTTCGGGTTGAAGAAGTGCCAGGCGGCCAAGGCAAGAGCGAGAACTGCGAGTCCGTACGCCATCCACGCGTAACGGCCGGTGTGGATCTGCCAACCGCGCCAAAAGGCGATGGCGGCAGCGACGATCATGAGAATACCGCGGAAGGGGTTCAATGGCATTTCCTGATGCGCGAGTTGGATTCTAACCCGCGTGAACGTGGGGCAGGCGAGATTCGAGGAGTTTTCGCCGAAGCTCGAGCGCGCAGGAGAGGGTCTTGACGTCGTGTACCCATTCGGGCAGGAGAATGGAGAACGCGAGGCCTTCCAACTCTGAGAGGATGCCGAAGATGAGAGCGGCGGTAAGGAGCCAAGTGTCACGTTTGAAGCTGAATAGCGACCCTACGGCCAGCATCAGGAATAACCCGAAAAGTTTTGCGGAATAGGCGTGATAGCTCGCGATGCGGCCGAATTTGATGAGGTCGAGGAGAAGGCGCGCGGCTTCGAGGGCCATTACGGATCCGACAAGCCAAAGACGATGATGAATTGCGGGTGTGTTAATGATGAGCACCGCAATCAGAACGAAGAGATAGAAGACGATATCTACGATGGTGTCGGAGATGCGAAGAGCGGCAGTAGCCGTGCCGAAACGTCGAGCGAGGACGCCATCGTAGATGTCTGAAATGGGTCCAGAAAGGAACAGGATTCCGAGCCATAGTTCAGGGCCGGGCTCGCGAGATGAGGCGAGCACGATAACCGGCCCGAGAATCAGCCGGAAGACAACCAACGACCACGGAATGATAATGCGCCAGGTCACGTTTTGATCTTCCTTGAACGGATCTGGTGGTCGGTTTGACCGTGCCTCGGTGAGATCCCTATCGTTGACAAGGTATAGCAGACTCCGGAGAAGAGGTACATAGAATGAGCACTCCATCAGCACCTGTGGCGCCCGCGTTGAAGAAGACTGCATTGAATGCAACCCATCGTGCGTTGAAAGCGAAGATGGTGGACTTTGGCGGATGGGATATGCCGGTGGAGTACCCGTGCCCGGGCGGAGGATTGATTGCGGAGCATGTGGCGGTGCGAACTGCGGTGGGGCTGTTTGACGTTAGCCATATGGGAGAGATCCAGTTTCGCGGGCCGGGTGCATTGGCTGCGGTGCAGCGGATCACAATGAACGATGCTTCACGACTGAAGGATGGGCAGGCGCACTATTCAGCCCTGCTCACGCCGGATGGAGCGTTTGTAGACGACATTCTTGTACATCGGCTCAGCGAGAATGACTATCTCTTGGTGGTGAATGCGGGGACCAAGGACAAGGATTACGCATGGATCAGGCAGCAGGTTGGAGGGTTTCCGGGCATTCATCTCGCGGACTACTCAAGCTACTACTCACAGCTTGCGGTGCAGGGACCGCGTGCGCAGGAGACGCTAGAGAAATTGACGAAGACTGATCTGAGCGCGATCAAGAACTATTGGTTCACCTGGGGGCAGGTTGCAGGCGTAAACAACGTGCTGATTGCGAGAACGGGTTATAGCGGCGAAGACGGCTTCGAAGTGTACATCCCGAGTGATGAAGCGACGACGGTGAAGGTTTGGAATGCGCTGATGGACGCCGGTGCATCGTATGGAATCAGGCCGTGTGGGCTGGGAGCGCGGAACACGCTGCGGCTGGAGGCCGGGATGAGCCTGTATGGGCATGAGATTTCGGAGGAGATCAATGTGCTGGAGGCGGGGCTGGAGCGTTGGCTGAAGATGGACAAAGGGGAGTTTATCGGTCGCGAGGCGCTCGGGAAGGTTCAGGCGGAAGGCGGACCGAGGCGGAAGATCATCGGCCTGGAGATGGTGGAGCGCGGAATTGGACGGGACGGGTATCAGGTGTTTTCGCTGGAAAGCGAGCCGATCGGGCAGATCACGTCTGGGTCGCCGGCGCCGTTCCTTAAGACCAATATTGCAATGGCTCTTGTGACCAGCACGGCGGCGGCGAGCGGAGCCGATTTGCTGGTCGACGTGAGAGGAAATCGGGTACGGGCGAAGCAGGTGCCATTGCCGTTCTACAAGCGGGCGAAGAAGTAGATGGGAGTGCCGGGGCTGAGGCGGTTTTTCGCAGGCGCGGCGCTTGTTTTTGTTTTCGTTTTCTTCTGTGCTTTCGTTTGGGCTCAGGATGCTGATGGTTCACCTCAGAAAGTTACTTCCCTCAAGGAAAAGGCAACTCTTGGGATTACCACGCTGCAATAATGGTTCGAGCCGAAGACAGGCCTCTATCGAACCACGGGGTGGTGGAACTCAGCAAATGCGATCACCACTCTTGCTGACTACACGAGAGTGACGGATGATCGTCAGTTCGCGAGTGTCTTTCCAATCACGTTTTCGGCGGCTCAACGAACCAGCCCTGGGTTTCTGAACAACTACTACGATGACGAAGGCTGGTGGGCGCTGGCGTGGGTTGATGTTTATGACATCACGCATGAACAGCAGTATCTGAAGATGGCTGAATCGATTTTTGCGGATATGACTACGAGTTGGGACGAGACCTGTGCGGGCGGGATCTGGTGGAGCAAGGAGCGGACGTACAAGAACGCGATTGCGAATGAGTTGTTCCTTTCTGTTGCGGCTCATCTGGCGGCGCGAAACAACGACGGGAAGACGAAGGAGCGGTATCTCAACTGGGCGAAACGTGAGTGGAAGTGGTTCGCGAATACAGGCATGGTCAATGCGGGCCATCAGATAAATGACGGCCTCGACGCGAAGTGCGCGAACAATCAGAAGACTACATGGAGCTACAACCAAGGTGTTGTCCTAGGCGGGCTGTCTGAACTTTATGGCGAGACGCACGATGGAACGATGCTGGATCAGGCGAATGCAATTGCGGCGGCAACGCTGGTGAATCCGGCGTTGATCGACAAGCAAGGCATTTTGCGCGAATCATGCGAGCCCGAGTGCGGGGCGGACGGCACTCAGTTCAAAGGCATCTTTGTGCGCAATCTGGCGGCGTTACATCGGATTGCGCCGAGCGCGAGCTACAGGGACTTCATTCTCAGGAATTCGGACAGCGTGTGGAAGGGGATGAAGCCGCCGAAGTACGAGATCGGAACGAGTTGGAATCCGCCTTACGGGGTTGTGAATGCGAGCACCCAGAGTTCTGGTGTGGACGCTTTGCTGGCTGCGGCCGCGGTGGGAGCACGCTGAGCGAGGACCCCGGTGCTCTATCCGCCATGCCCGTTGCATTTAAGAACGCCGAGGAAGGTGGCGAAAGGGCCGACTTCGTTGCGATAGCTGCCGGCGAGGATGCGGGAGATCTGATGCAGGTGGGTCAGATCGTGGGCGGCCCATGTGGCAAGAAGTTCTGAGAGCGTGACCGTGCCGAGCGCGGGATGGCTCCCACGTTGTTCAAGCTGCGTCGGCTGCAGGTTGAGCGAGAGAAGTCCGTCGAGGCAGACGGCCCGGGTGCGCGAGAACTCGCCGAGGAGTTGCGGGAGGGATTTGCCACGGCACTCTTCGACGTGGCCCCAACGGTCGAATTTTTCGAAGGGGCTGGACTCGCCGTGCTCGAGGATATGGCGCGCACGCGGAAGCCAGTTTTCCTTGTCGGCGTAAATGAGATGACCGATGACGTAGGGGATGCTGAAGGTGCCTTCGCCTTCGTTGCGGTTTGTCCAGAACTCGGGAAGATCGCGGAGAAGCGCGTCCAAAGCAGCGGGCGTGCGCTCGAGTAGCGTGATCGTATCAGAGAGTCTGTGGGCCATAGTTTCGGGATGCTGCAGCTTCGGGGAGTGATGCAAAAAGAAAAAGAGCGGAACCTGCGCTCCGCTCCGGCTGAAATGCTTCGCGTCTTCAGACCTGCATGACTTCGGCTTCCTTTTTGCGGGAGAGCTCTTCCATGCGTCGAATTTCTTCGTCGGTCATTTTCTGGACTTCTTCCATGGCGCGCTTCTCGTCGTCTTCGCTGACTTTTTTATCCTTGGCGAGCTTCTTGAGGGCATCGTTTCCGTCGCGCCGAACGTTGCGAACAGCGGTGCGGTGCTCTTCGAGTATGCGGTTGAGGTGTTTCACTACGTCGCGCCGGCGCTCTTCCGTCATTGGTGGAACGGGCACGCGGATGAGCTTGCCGTCTGAGAGTGGATTGAAGCCAAGGTCAGAGGCCTGAATAGCTTTCTCAATTTCCTTGACGATGGAGGGATCGTAGGGCTGAATCAGGATCGTCTGTGGTTCTGGCGTAGAGACCTGGGCCATCTGCGTGATCGGCGTGGGAGTGCCGTAGTAATCGACCTTGATGGCATCGAGCATGTGAGCACTGGCGCGGCCGGTGCGCGTTGATGCGAGGTTAGACTGGAAGCCGGCGACCGCCTGGTCCATGCGCCGCTTGAGATCGGCATAAAGTGATTTCGTTGCCGGATTTCCGGCCATAAACGAGCCAGCCATAAACAACCCCCATTGAATCAATTGCCAACGGTAATTCTACAACCTGCCGGAGGGCTACATTGTGGAGGCGGAAATGCCTGTAGCCGTGGCTTGCTCGTGGGCGTGGTAGCTGGAGCGGACAAGGGGGCCGGACTCGACGTGGCGGAAGCCCATGCGGAGGGCTTCGGTTTTGAGATCGACGAATTCTCGGGGCGTGTAGAGGCGGGCCATGGGCAGGTGGTCGCGCGAGGGGCGCAAGTACTGGCCGATGGTGAGGATGTCGCAGTGGACGGAGGCGAGGTCGCGGAAGACAGAGAGGAGTTCGTGGGTCTCTTCGCCGAGACCGACCATGACTCCGGATTTCGTAATGCCGGCGGGGTTGAGTTCTTTGGAGTAGCGGAGGAGCTCGAGAGTGCGTTCATAGCGGGCACCGGAGCGGACGGCGCGGTAAAGGCGCGGCACGGATTCGGTGTTGTGGTTGAGCACTTCAGGTTTGGCGTCGACTACAATTTTGATGGCTTCGCGATCGCCCTGGAAGTCGGGGATGAGGACCTCGATGCGGCAGCCGGGGGCCTGCTGTCGAATCTCCTCAATGACCATCGAGAAGACGCGTGCTCCGCCAAGGAGGTCGTCATCACGATTGACACTGGTGATGACGGCGTGTTCGAGACTGAGAGTGGCGATGGCTTCAGCTACGCGGCGGGGCTCGTCGAAGTCGATGGGTTCGGGGCGGCCTTTGGGGACGGCGCAGAATCCGCACCGGCGGGTGCAGAGGTTGCCGAGCAGCATGAAGGTGGCGGTTTTGTGATGCCAGCACTCGCCGATGTTGGGGCAGTATGCGCTCTCGCATACCGTGTGCAGATTGAGCGAACGGGCCAGGCGCTTTAGTTCGTGGAAGTTTTCGCCCATGGGCGAGCGCACGCGCAGCCAGTCGGGTTTG
>DATJEO010000293.1:0-6717 GCA_035496515.1 Occallatibacter sp. | reverse complement strand
CACCCGCACCGTCTCAGCATTGAAAGAACTCAGCGAGATCAGCCGGTGTCATCGCATCACCGGCTCTGAGTCCTTCATCCTCGAAGCCGACGTGGTCTCCATTCGCCATCTCGAGGCGCTCATAGACAGGTTGTCTGCGCTCGGCGCGACCTCGACCTCCACAGTCCTCTCATCGCCGGTTGAACGCCGCGATTATCAGGCCCGTCAGATCGAATTGTTCGCGAAGTACATTTGAGCCGCGCACGTATGAGACTCTTCGTCGCGATTGCACTCGATACCGACGTGCTCGCAATGCTGGAGCGCCTCACTCGCTCCTTGCGTTCTGCCGACGACAATCTTCGCTGGACATCGCCCGAAACCTGGCACATTACCCTCCAGTTCCTTGGTGAAACGTCTATCGAGAACTACCGGTGCATTGCCCATCACCTCGGCGCGATCAAGTCGCCCCGAGTCCCAATCTGGCTTCATGGCACTGGCTGCTTCGATCGCGCCGGCGTCTTCTTCGCCGGAGTCAATGTTTCCCCCGAACTGCGCCAGCTTGAGCGGCTCGTCGTTGCTGCCACATCAGAGTGTGGAGTTGAGAACGAAGAGCGGGCCTACCATCCGCACGTCACCCTCGCCCGCGCCAAAGGCGACAGCCGGATGCGCGACCTTCGCAAGCTCAAACCAAAGGCAAAAGGCGATGTAGAGTTTCCCGCCTTCATCGCCCGTGAATTCCTTCTCTTCCAGTCCTTCCTGGGCTCGGGAGGTGCTCGACACGAGATCCGGGAACGCTTCCCCCTCGGGTGACCGTTACCGCCGTCGCATCCATCACTGGCCGCAACCCTTTCCGGCCACTATGATGTTCGCTTATGCAAGGACAAGACCGGCCCTGCGCCCAGGTGGCGATATGACGATCTCCGCGCCCCCGCCGCATGACTCCAAGTCGCAGCTACGCAAAACCATGGGTTTCTGGGACGTGCTGCTCTTCAACATCGCTACCGTTCTCGGCCCGCGCTGGATTGCCGCGGCGGGACACAACGGCACATCATCCATCAGCCTCTGGGTCATAGCTGCCCTGTTCTTCTTCGTCCCCGGCGCGCTGGTCATCAACGAGCTCTCCTCCCGATTCCCCGAAGAAGGCGGCCTGTACGCCTGGTCAAAAGGGGCCTTCGGCGATTTCCACGGCTTTATCGCCGGCTGGACCTACTGGATCTACACCGTCTTCTACTTCCCCGGACTCCTCCTCGCCAGCGCCTCCATGGCCGCGTACATTATGGGCGGCCGCGGCGCAGTCCTCGCGCAGGACCGCACATTCCTTCTCTCCGTCTCGCTCGGCCTGCTCCTGGTCGCGGTCGTCCTCAACATCGTCGGCCTCAACATTGGCAAGTGGCTGCAGAATGCCGGCGGCGTTGGCACCTACGTGCCCCTTGTCATTCTCGCTGTTATCGCTCTCGTCATTGGGATTCGGAACGGAAGCGCTACCCATTTCACTCTGCAGAACATGATGCCGAGCTGGAACTGGGACACGGTCAACTTCTGGTCGCAGATAGCGTTCGCTTTCACTGGCCTTGAACTGGTCTCCGCGATGAGCGAAGAGGTTCGCGATCCGCAGCGCACACTACCCCGCGCCGTCTTTGGCGCCGGAGCCATGATCGCATTGATGTACATCATCGGAACTTTCGCCATCCTCACCCTTATGCCCGCGACAAAGGTCGACCCGCAGAGCGGCGTTTTCAGTGCGATTACCACTGGCTCAATAGCGTTGCGGATCGGATTCCTCGGAGTTCTGGCCGCAGTGCTCGTGACTTTCGGAAACGCTGGCGGAGTGGGCAGCACGGTCGCTGGAATCGCGCGGGTCCCGTTCGTCGTCGGAATTGACCGGTACCTTCCAGCGGCATTCGGAAAGATCCATCCGAAATGGAAGACTCCTTATATCTCCATCCTGGTTCAGGCCATCACCTCCGGACTCATCCTCCTCATCAGTCAAATCAAGAGCCCAACGGTGATCGAGGCCTATCAGTTCCTCATCGACGCCGCGATCATTCTCTACTTCATCCCGTTCCTCTACATGTTCGGCGCGGTCATCAAGCTCTCCCGCCGCCGCGACCGCGCTCAGAACCCCCGCGCCGTTCTCATTCCCGGCGGTATCCTCGGCACCTGGATCTGCGGCGGCCTTGGTTTCGCCGTCGTCCTGCTCGGAATCATTGTCTCCGCTGTGCCGCCCGGCGAGTCCGTCAACAAAGTGGGCTTCGAGTTGAAGCTGGTCGGCGGCACAGTGATTTCCATTCTGCTTGGCCTTGTCCTCTACTGGCGAGGAGCGCGTTCCAAATTAAACGCCTGACCAAGGTTTGCGGTCGGTAACCTGACGGTCTGGACGCGGATACCATCCAAGGTGCTATAGTCTGCAGGTTTGCGTGAGTGACGAATGCCCGAAAGCCCCAAGCTCCAAAATATGATCGAATCCAGCTTCGATCCCAACTCCCCCCGTGCAAAAACCAATCGCGCCGCGCTGATCGGAACACTAAAACAGATCGGCGCGCAAGAGGAGACAATCCGCCAGGGCGGCGGCGAAAAAGCCATCGCCGCCCAACACGCCAAAAAGCGCCTCACTGTTCGCGAGCGCCTCGCCCTTCTCCTCGACAAAGGCAGCGATTTCCTCGAACTCGGCCTCTGGGCCGCTCATGAAATGTACACGGACTATGGCGGCGCACCCGGAGCAGGCGTCGTCACGGGACTTGGCCGCGTAAGCGGCCGCCTTTGCATGATCATCGCCAACGACGCCACGGTCAAAGCCGGAGCCTTCTTCCCCATGACAGCGAAGAAGGTTCTCCGCGCCCAGACCATCGCGCTCGAGAATCGCATTCCCACGCTCTACCTGGTCGACTCCGCTGGCGTCTTTCTGCCATTGCAGGAGGACGTCTTCCCCGATACCGACGACTTCGGCCGCGTTTTCCGCAACAACGCCGTCATGAGCTCCCTCGGCATTCCGCAAATCACCGCCATCATGGGCATGTGCGTTGCGGGCGGCGCATATCTTCCCGTCATGACGGACACGGTCCTTATGACCGAGGGCTCCGGACTCTTCCTAGCAGGACCCTCGCTCGTGCAGGCAGCCATCGGACAGAAGACCGACCCAGAAGAGTTGGGCGGTGCGGCCATGCACGCCGAAGTCTCAGGCACCATCGACTTCAAAGAACCCGACGACCATCACTGTCTTGCCAGGATGCGCTCGCTGGTCGACAAGTTCGGTACCCGTCCCTCATCAACTCCTTCAGCAGATCGATTCAGTCGCACTCCATACGATCCGAAGCAGGATGCTCCGAAGTTCGCGATCGAAGATGTGTATGGACTGCTCAATCCCGCGCCTGGAGCCAGCAACGTCTACGACATGCATGACGTGATCGCCCGCATCATCGACCGCAGCGACTTCGATGAGTACAAGGAGGAGTTCGGCCGAACTGTTCTCTGCGGTTATGCGCGCATCGGGGGCTTCGCCGTGGGCATTGTCGCGAACCAGAAAACAAACCAGAACCAGGTCGTCGCCATGGGCCCGTCGGCAGGCGCGAAGCGAATCGAGGTTGGGGGCGTCATATACACAGAGGGCGCGCAGAAGGCCGCGCGCTTCATTATGGATTGCAATCAGAATCTGGTACCGCTGGTGTTTTTGCACGATGTGAATGGCTTCATGGTTGGCAAGGACGCCGAGTGGTCTGGAATCATTCGCGCTGGCGCAAAAATGGTCTCCGCCGTCAGCACCAGCGTCGTTCCCAAGATTGCCGTCATAATCGGCGGCAGTTTCGGCGCCGGCCACTACGCCATGTGCGGCAAAGCCTACGATCCGCGTTTCCTCTTCGCCTGGCCGACAGCCCGCTACGCCGTCATGAGCGGCGCATCCGCGGCGGGCACTCTCGCCGAAGTCCGAGCGAAACAGGTCGAACGTGGCGGCAAGGTCCTCTCGGAAGCTGACAGGACTGCGCTCTATGACGAGATCAAGTCGACCTATGATGCTCAAGCCGATCCGAGGTACGGTGCAGCGCGCCTGTGGATCGATGTGATCATCGATCCGGCGAAGACACGCGACGTTCTCATCACGGCTCTTGAAGCCTGCGCGATGAATCCAGATGTTCCAAGATTCAATCCCGGAATTCTGCAGACGTAGCAAAAGGGCCCCGTCACCAGGCGTACGTATGAAACACGGCATCTTATCCACTCAGCAAATGGGCTGGCGTCGATTCCCTAAGTCCCCCATTGACGAACAGGAGCCAACATGACCGTCGAGCTCGAAACAACCGAAAGCCTTTATCCCTTTGTGCTCAACGAAGAGCAGGAACAACTTCGTCGCGAAATTCGCGACTTCGCCGCGCGCGAGATCGCGCCCAACGTGATGAAGTGGGACGAGGCCAGCGAGTTTCCGCTTGATGTCGTAAAGAAGCTCGGGCAGATGGGCCTGCTCGGGGTCATCTTTCCACACGAACTCAACGGCTCCGGCCTGGGCTACGTCGACTACGTGCTCGCAATCGAAGAACTCGCCGCCGTCGACGGCTCTATCGGGATCATTGTTGCCGCGCACAATTCCCTCTGCACAAACCACATCTTCTTGGCCGGTAACGACTCGCAAAGAAAGAAGTATGTCTCCAAGCTCGCCAGCGGCGAGTGGATCGGCGCCTGGGGTCTCACTGAGCCGGGAGCCGGCTCCGACGCCAGCAACTCGCGCACTACGGCGGTTAAGAATGGCGATCGCTACGTCCTGAACGGAAACAAGACCTTCATCACCAACGGCCACTACGCAGACTGCGCCGTAGTCATTGCATCTACCGACAAGAGCAAAGGCACGCACGGCCTCTCCGCCTTCATTGTTGAAAAGGGAACCAAGGGCTTCCGCGCGGGCAAAAAAGAGAATAAGCTCGGCCTCCGCGCCAGCGACACCAGCGAGCTCATATTTGAAGATTGCGAAATACCAGAAGAGAACCTCGTCGGAGTCGAAGGCGAAGGATTCGTCGACGCAATGCGCGTACTCGATGGCGGCCGCATTTCAATAGCGGCACTCGCGCTGGGCATCGGACGGGGAGCGCTGGACGCGGCACTCAAATATGTCAAGGAGCGGCGTCAGTTCGGAAAAAGCATCGCCGAGTTTCAGGGCATCCAGTGGAAGCTCGCCGACATGGCGACAGAGCTTGACGCCGCGCGTCTCCTCACGCAGCGGGCAGCCGTTCTCAAAGACGCGGGGCGCAAAGTGACGCGCGAATCGTCGATGGCCAAACTGTTCTCCAGCGAAGTTGCGGTCCGAATCTGCGATGACGCGGTCCAATTGTTTGGCGGTTACGGGTTCATCAAGGATTACCCCGCCGAGAAGTATTATCGAGACGTGAAGCTGTGCACCATCGGCGAAGGAACCAGCGAGATCCAGCGCATGGTCATCGCGCGAGAGATCCTGAAGGTTTATCCGTCGCGCGGCTGACCGGCTTCCGCCCGTATAACCAGATTGCATGACGAACGCAGTGAAAATCATCGAATGTCCGCGGGACGCCTGGCAGGGACTGCCGAATCAGATCTCAGTTGATGTGAAGGCTGATTATCTGCGCAGACTCGTCAATGCCGGATTCAAGCACATTGATGCGGTGAGCTTCGTTTCACCCGCGGCTGTGCCGCAAATGGCGGATTCCGAGCAGGTGCTTTCGCAGCTTTCCATTGCTTCGGACGTTGAGATCATTGGGATCGTGGTGAATGAAAAGGGCGCTCAACGAGCGGTTCGCAGCGAAGCGGTGACTACACTGGGATTTCCGTATTCGATCTCCCCCGAGTTCCTGCGTCGCAATCAGCACCAGACGCTCGAGCAGGCACTCGACGTGTTGCAAGCTATCTACTCGCTCGCCGAGGACGAGGGCCGGAGCGTGGTCGCCTATGTTTCGATGGCTTTTGGAAACCCGTACGAAGACGAGTGGAACATCGACGAGGTGCTCCAGGCCTGCGACCTCATCGCTGAATGTGGAGTTTCGCAGATCTCTCTAGCAGACACGGTGGGTCTCGCCAGAACCGATCAGATTCAGCAGGTGCTCTCCGCTGTGATCAATGAGTATCCATCTCTGGAGATCGGCGTTCATCTGCACGCGCGTCCAGATCAGGCTGCGGAACGCGTACGGGCGGCATACGAGGCTGGGTGCCGGCGTTTTGATTCAGCAATCGGTGGATTCGGCGGATGTCCGTTTGCGCAGGACGTTCTCGTCGGGAATCTTCCGACTGAAGTACTTGTCGAGGAACTGCGGCGGTGCGGAGCGGTCGTACCCGATCTTCGAGCAATCGATGACCTGGCCATGGCTAGCAGCGAGATCTCGAGCCGCTTTGGATCTGCAGTTCAATGAGGACCTGCGTTGACGGAGGAGAGTGTGAGCTATAGGACAATCCTGATCGACGACAATCCTCCGATACGCACCATTACGCTGAACCGTCCTGAGCGCCGGAATGCGATGACGCATGAGATGCAGGCAGAGCTGATCAGCGTGCTGGAGGAGACCGCCGGAGGAAACTGGCGCGTTGTCATCCTGACCGGGGCGGGAGAGGCGTTTTGTTCCGGACTTGACCTATCCGAGTTGCAGGCGATGCCGAGCAAGACCGCAGCCGAACACCGAACTGATGCGGAGCGGATTGCCAAGCTGTTTGTTGCTGTGCGCGAGCTGCCGATTCCTACAATCGCAGCGGTGCACGGGCCGGCAATCGCGGGCGGAACGGGCTTGGCGA
>DATJEO010000292.1:0-10640 GCA_035496515.1 Occallatibacter sp. | reverse complement strand
TCGCTCAACACTCATCTCAGTCGCACGAGCAAAACCGCGTAAAATTAACCTTTGAATGAAGTCCACAGTTGTTCCGTCTGAACCGTCCGCAGCCACCTACCCCACCACGCTCCGCAACGTGGATCTTCGCGGCCCCGCCGGACGCCTCGAAGCGCTCCTCAACGAGGGCGCGCCCGACTCCCGGTATGCCGCTCTCGTCTGCCACCCACACCCGCTCGGCGGAGGCACGCTGCATAACAAAGTCGTGTATCACGCCATGAAAGTCCTCAACGGATCAGACTGGGGCTTCCGTCTTCCCGTTCTCCGCTTCAACTTCCGCGGCACTGGCTTCAGTGAGGGCCGCCACGAAGGCCTTGCAGAATCCGCCGATGTTTCTGCCGCACTCGACTGGCTCCATGTCGAATTCAATCTCCCCATCATTGTCGTCGGCTTCAGCTTCGGTGCCGCCATGGCTTTTGTCGCTTGTTGCGGCTACGACGCCCCGGCTCATCGCAATATCCACGCGCTCGCCGCACTCGGACTACCCACCCAGGGCTTCGGCCACCAGTTCCACTATCCCTTCCTCGCCAGGTGCACCGTCCCCAAGCTCTTCCTCAGCGGAGACCGTGACTGGTTCGCGCCCAAGGCTGAACTCGAACAAGTTGTCCGCACATCCGCCGATCCCAAGCATCTCGTGTTTGTTCCCGGCTCTGATCACTCCTTCACCGGCCACCTTGACTCCATGCAGCGGTCTCTCGCCACCTGGCTCGCCGCTTCCCTCAAGGAGCAGGTCCAATGACCCCCGCCAGCGAAACCGCACTCGACTTTCTCCACGCCCGCGCCACCTCCTTCTTCACCGAGGCTCTGAAGGCCAGTAGCATCGAATCGGCCTTCGACCGTCGCCTCCTTTTTGAAGGCGACACGCTCAAGCGCCTCATCCCCGATGGCAGCGGCCCAGACACTATCAACCTGTCGCAGTACAAGCGCATCTTCGTCATCGCCATCGGCAAGGCCGCCGGACCGATGCTGGAAATCCTCCTCGACCGCATGAAGCGCCGCCAGGGGCTTCGCGGCATCTGTTGCTCCAAGTACCTGCCCAAAAAACGCAACTGGCGCATCCGTTACTTCGAAGGCGGCCACCCGCTGCCCAATGAAGAATCCTTCGGCGCAGCACGCGCTGCCCTGGCTCTTGTGAAGAAGGCCAAACGCGACACCCTCGTCTTCTATCTGATCTCCGGTGGCGGTTCCGCTATGTTCGACCTGCCCCTCGATTCGAAGATCACTCTTAACGACACCATCGCCTTTCACGACGCCCTTCTTGGTTGCGGAGCGCCCATCAACGAAATCAATACGCTTCGCAAGCATTTCAGCGCCGTGAAGGGTGGCCGGCTCGCCATCGCGGCGCCTGATTCGCTCAAGATTTCCCTGCTCGTCCCCGACGTCCCTCTGCGATCACTGGATGCCCTCTCCTCAGGTCCCTCGACGCCCGACCACTCCACCGTCGCTGAAGTCCACGAGATCATCGAAAAATACCATCTCGCCGAAAAGCTGCCGGCGTCCGTCAATGCATTCTTCCAGCAGACCGACCTGCCCGAATCTCCCGGCAACAAGAAATGGAAACCGCCCTTTCTTCCGACTTTCCAGCGTAAGGAGCCCAACCCGCGCCGCTTCACCTCCTCAGCCAGCCTCACCGGCGAAGACGAAGCTTTCCGCGATTCCGTCTTCGAAGTGCTTCTCTCTGATCTGGATCTCGTCGAAAGCGCCCGCACTCTAGCCCAGCAGGCAGGCTACTTCGTCTCCGTCGACAACTCCTGCGACGACTGGGACTACGCCGACGCCGCCCGATACCTTCTCGATCGCTTCCACGAGCTGCGGTCCCTCCATCGTCGCTTCTGTCTCATATCTGGGGGTGAAGTAACCGTCACTCTCGATCGCACTCCCGGCGCTGGCGGCCGCAATCAGCAGTTTGCCCTTGCCTGCGCGCTCGAGCTAGCCCATCATTCCGGCGAGATGCTCACGGTACTCAGCGCCGGCTCTGACGGCATCGACGGCAATACTCAAAGTGCCGGCGCCATCGCAGATCCCACCACTGTTGCGCGCGCCCAGGCCTTCGGCTTCAATCCTGAAGAGAACCTGCGCACCTTCAATGCCTGCCCGCTCTTCACCGCGCTCGGCGACACAATAGTCACCGGACCCACCAGTCATAACCTCCGGGATCTCCGCCTGCTCATCTCCGACAATTCCTAAGTAATCCCGCTGACCGCGATTGCCCTACGGATAGATCAATCCCGCCAGTTATCATGAAAGTTCCCATTTAATGTATCTTCGAATGTACTTAGGATTTCGCTAGTGGCTCGAAAAGCAAGTCGCAAAGGCGCTGACAAGACTCCCGACATCCGGGCCGTGGCTGCATTGGCCAAAGTATCCATCGCCACAGTCTCCCGCACCATCAACGGCTCCCCCGTCGTCAGCGAAAAACTTGCCAAACGCGTCTGGCAGGCAATCGAGCAGCTCAACTACTTCCCGAACACACATGCGCGCACTCTCGTCTCCGGCCGCAGCCGTCTCTTCGGAATCATCGTTGAGAACATTACCAATCCCTTCTTTCCCGAGTTGATCCAGAGCTTCGAAGAGATCGCCGTCGCTAACGGATACGAGATTCTCGTCAGTTCTTCAAACAGCGATCCCGCCGTCCTCACCAACTGCGTGCGCCGCATGCTCGAGCGCAAAGTAGATGGCGTCGCCGTCCTCACCTTCGGTGAAGAAGAACCAGTCCTCGATCAGTTGTCTTTCCACGACATCCCCGTCGTCCTCGCCGAGTTCAAACTATCCGAGCCCGCGTCCAGCACCATCCTGCTCGACTACAGCACCGGCATTCGCTCCGCGGTTCACCATCTTGCCACGATAGGACACAGCAAAATCGGCTTCCTCGCCGGTCCGCACAAGCTGCATTCCGCCATAACGCGTCAAACCGATTTTGAAAACGCGATGCAGGCCGAAAGACTCCCCATCGAAAAGAAGTGGATCATCGAGTGCGATCACACCCTCAAGGGCGGAGTAATCGGTTTCGGAAAGCTCCAGTCGCTCGCCGGACAACCCACCGCCGTCATCTGCTCCAATGACATGACCGCCATCGGCGTGCTCCGCGCTGCCTACCTTCAGGGCCTCCGCGTACCGCAGGACCTTTCGGTCATCGGCCTCGACGACATCGATTTCGCGGAATTCACCCTGCCGCCTCTAACCACCATCCGGCTCTCGCGCGCTGACCTCGCCCGCGCCGCCTTTGAAGCCCTCCGTCTCCACGCCGAAAACCCGGGCAAATCCGGACTGCAGCGCGAATTTCTCGTTTCTACAAACCTGGTCGTCCGCGGCTCCACCGCGCCTCCGCCGCTGCCCAACTGATTTGAGGCGTTCAGCCGGTAGGTTGGACCGCTACAAACTGCAACAGATCACGTTTGAAATCGAACGCAGTGACCGCACACAATCGCGATCGCTTCCGGCACCATTCAGTCGATTGCTCGATCCACGCACTTCCTGTACTCTCCGAAATGAGTTCCCCATGTCCATCGACCGCCGCCGATTCCTACAGCTTGGCTCAAGCTCGGTTGCTCTGAGTCTTATTCCCTCCGCGCTTGCAGAGACAACAGTCCAGCAGAAGATCATCGACGTGCATCTTCACGCATACCCGGACGACATGCCGATACCGGCTGCAGTCAATCCGGCCACGGGCAAAGCCGTACAGCTGAAGAACGGTGCAGCTCACCGCTCCGCTTGTCTCGCCGAGATGAAGCGCCTCAACATTGTCAAAGGTATCGTCAGCGGAGGCGATGGCGACCGTATTGCGGCCGCAATCTCATGGCATGATGCCGATCCCGGCAGAATCATTGCCGGTGCCGGAGTGCGCGGCTCTGAAGATACTCCCCTGCCCGACCTGAACTTGTTGAGAAGCGCATTCAAAGAAGGTCGTCTCAAAGTGCTCGGCGAAGTCACGACACAATATGCGGGGTTCACACTCGACGATTCAAAGTACGCTGCATACCTCGCTCTTGCAGAAGAACTGGATATTCCGGTAGCCCTGCACACGGGGACCATGCCGCCCGGCATGTCCTTTGATCCGTGTTGCCGAAAAGCTCGCGCCCGCCTCGGAGATCCCATCCTCGTTGAGGAAGCGCTGAATCGCTATCCGAAGCTCCGCCTCAATCTTATGCACGCAGGCTGGCCTTATCTGGACGACACGATCTCAATCCTTTTCCATTATCCGCAGGTCAACGCTGATCTCGGCGCAATCAACTGGCTTCTGCCGCGAGCTGAGTTCCACCACTACTTCGAAGCGCTGATGAGAGCTGGATTCGGAAAGCGGCTGATGTTCGGTACAGACCAGATGTACTGGCCAGAAGGTATCGCCATGGCCGTCGACGCAGTATCGTCCGCGCCATTTCTCAGCCCCGATGAGAAGCGCCACATCTTTTACGAAAACGCAGCCAGATTCTACAGGCTCTAGGCAACTTCACGGGCGGGCACTTCAGGCAAAGACCTGCCCAATGCGACTTCACGCGTGCTGCAGTAACTCGGCCTGGTCTCTCACACCCGCGCGCATGCCCGCAATCTCCTCAAACGTTGCATCCGCTGCCGCACGACGGCTCGCATACACCCGCGGCTCCCCGAACCGCAGCCTGGCACGAATCCCCGCTCCACTCAGCGTTCGCATCAGGTGGGGCGCCAGCGCTTCGTCTCCAAACCAGCACAGCTCCCGCTCCGGCCTTCCGTCTTCTAGCACGTACTCGATCGCCACGGCTGTAACCAGCGCTCCATCGCGAACCGCGGGATCAAACAAACTCGAGTGAAACTTCAGCATCGTCCCATCCGTGCTCGTTCCCTCCGGGAAAAATACCACCGGCACCCGCAATCTTAGCCGCTGGCTGATTTCAGCTGTCACCTGTTCCGCGCTTGCCCTCCGCCCTCGATCGATAAACAGCGTTCCTCCCGCCCGCGCCGCTCTTCCGAAATACGGCCACCCGTCAATCTCTGACTTCGCAACAAAAAAGCACGGCATCGCCGCGCTCAAAATCACAATATCCAGATAGCTCAGATGATTTGCTACAACCAGTCCCCGCTGAGGGACCTCGCCCTCGACCTCATACCCGATCCCAATGCTCCGCAGCACGCGAATACAAGTGCCTTGTAGCCACAGAGCCCGCCTCTCCAACTCCAGCGGCCCGCGAACCCGAATGATCCAGTACCGCACAACCGCCGCACTCAGCACCACGGCCAGCGCCACAGCGCGCCGCCAAAATCGCAAACTCATGTCGCGAGTGGCGCAAGAAACCGATTGCGTGCCGCCGCCGAAAGCAGTTTCAAATCGAGCAGCGTCAGAAAATCAATCGTGCCAAACTCCCTGTCCCACGCTGGCGGCGCGCAGATCCGCGCCCCAATCGTCAGATAGGTCTTCAACAACTTCGGCACCTTCTTCTCCACCGCTACATTCCCTTCAGCCGCGAACTGCTGTGCGTTCGCGGCCGCCTGTTCACCGGGACAAGCAAATGCTGCAGTTG
The DNA here is from genome assembly GCA_035496515.1 of Occallatibacter sp. Taxonomy (GTDB): domain Bacteria; phylum Acidobacteriota; class Terriglobia; order Terriglobales; family Acidobacteriaceae; genus Telmatobacter. The sequence goes on along the minus strand of DATJEO010000292.1, from coordinate 5,109 downwards.
GCACTGTCTCAAACTCAGGCGAAACTCGATACCGCGCGAGTTCGCGATACATCTCCCATCCTTCCGCCGGATCTTTCGAATTCAACGACGAACATCCAACCAGGTATCGAAGCCCCATCTCATTCGCATACTGCGCAATACCACGCCACAGCAGCGTTAGCACCTCAGGTGTTCGGTGTTCGCGATCAATCGAAGCGCGTCCCAGTTCCAGAATGTCCCGCCGCAGCGGCTCATACGGCGCAAACTCAAACTCCTGTGCCGAGTAGTAGCCAAAATTCATCGCTGCCGTCATGCCCGACTGCATTCGATACGTTCCCACCACGACTCCACGGCTCTTGTCTTCGACGAGCAAATGCTCGCAGAAGACATCGAAGTGATCCGTGTCGATTCCCGTAGCGTACGAGCTCTCCAGCCCTTCGCCGAGCTCAATATTGAAAACTCGAAAACGCAGTCTGCAGGCTGCCTCTCGATCAATAGCACCCTGCGCCAGTCGCAGCCGATATCGCCCAACCTCCGCATGAATGCGCGGCCTGCTCGGCGTCGCCACTGAGGTTTGTATCGGGATTGACTCAACAGCATCGACCTGCGGATTGGTCGATGCAAGGAGTGCGTACGGAGCCTTCTGCCCAGCCTGCGCAATCACGGGAGTAGTATCCGGCACGAATTGTAAGAGCAAGATGAACCCAGTGCAAAGGAAATGCAAATACATAGTTGCACTTCCGTAAAAACACCAGTAGATTCAACCGGTTTTCATCACTGCCGTCGATTCACCATGTGATTCAAATCACTTCCTGAGGATCTTCTCCATCGCCTTCCCCTTGGCCAGCTCATCCACAAGCTTGTCCATGTACCGAATCTGCTGCATCAGCTTATCCTCGATCTCCTCGACCCGATAACCGCAGATCACGCCCGTGATCTTCGATACGTTGGGGTTGATCCGCGGCGCCTGGGCGAAGAAGGTTTCGAAGTCGACCTTTTCGTCGATCAGCCGTTGCAGCGTTGGTTCGTCGTAGCCGGTAAGCCAGCGGATGATTTCCCGCACCTCCGCACTTGTCCGCCCCTTTCTCTCAGCCTTGGCAATGTAATGCGGGTAGACACTGGCGAAAGCCATTTTGAAGATTCTCGTGTTTCCCATCGCCTCTGTTCCTCCGTTTCGATAACCAGCACGGGAGAGTGTAGCGAACCTGCTCCTCAATGTGCTCTATAGACTTCCATCTGCATAACCGAGTATGTCCGACTCGTTGATGACTTGCGTGACACTCGTCACCAACATCAGCGTAACAATCGCCCCGAATCATGTTTCCATAGATACAAAGGTTCCCCAACCATGAGCAGCATCGAAACCCAGAATCTCATCGACATCCTGAAAACCCGGCACCGCCTTGCCGTCCTTCAAGCCACTCTGCGCCAGGTCGAACACAGCACCGAGTTCAATCCCGATGACGAAACCTTCGTCGAGATCAAAGAGATGTTCCAGCACCGCATCGATCTCGAAATAAGCAGCATCGCCCAACCCGCCGATTAAGCGCGTCACACATTCCTTCGTTCCCGCTTCCGCAAAGAAGGGGTGTGGCACATCCCACCCGAGCGCGCTGTTGCTCCATCGCGGTAGAATTCCTCGTGCCCCCTGCTCGGCAGATCCCCATCCTGGACGTCATTGCTTATCGCTTCTGCTTCGCACGCATCATCGTGCTCAGCATTGCCGCGCTCGCCTTGTCGCTCCCTGCCTTCGCTGCAAACTCCCCACAAAAGGTCACCGTCGCGCAACTGGAACAGCTGCTCTCTGCTCCGCCCGCCCGGCACGATCCAGAAACTGCAGAACAGCTTTCGAATCTTGAACTCACCGAGCGACTGAACCCTCAGACACTGGCGCATTTAGAAGCAAGCTCTCCCGGCCCGCAATCCTCCCAGCAACTGGCGCTCCTCGCCGATCGATCCATCTTCCTTCCTCTCCCGTCTTCCGAAATCCTCTCCACGCCACCTCCAGACACTTCCGGACAGCGCAGAATCATGGCTCTCGTCGTCAACTATGTCGCGCAGAGCCTTCATCAAATGCCGAACTTCCTTGCGGAGCGGCACACCAGCAGCTTCGTCGATCGTCCTGATGCCGTCTTCTCGTATCAGCCGCTCCACCTCGTTGGGCAAAGCACTTCCACGGTCGTTTATCGCGACGGAAAGGAAGTAGCCTCTCCGGCTGCTCAGAAGAGCGAACACCGAAAGAAGAACCAATTCTCCGGCCTGGTCTCGCGCGGGGAGTTCGGCCCCATTCTCAGCATCGTGCTGCTCGATGCGGCCCATAGCGAACTGGCGTGGAGTCACTGGGAATCGGGAGCGAAGGGTCAAGTCGCCGTCTTCCGGTATCACGTCCCGGCCAAGAAATCCCACTACGACTTGAAGTTCAGCCTTGGAGCGGACTTCTCCGAGGGAGTAAATTGGCTGCCCAGTTATCATGGAGAGCTCGCCGTCGATCCCGCCAGCGGCGCCATCCTTCGGCTCACAACCGTAGCCGATCTCAAGCTTGACGATCCCCTCGCCACAGCTTCAATTGCTGTGGAATACGGTCCCGTGGAAATCGCCGGCAAGAGCTATACGTGTCCCATCCGAAGTGTGGCTCTGGCTCAACAGCATGTCGCCAACTCAACGATTGGCGCGGTACCTTCCCCCGCAATCCAACAGACTCCCTTGATCACGCTGCTCAATGAAGTGGAGTTCACCGGTTATCACGTGTTTCGTGGAGAAGCACGCATCCTGACGGGAGAAGCTTCCGCGCCGGAGAACGGTCAATCGAACCAAACCGAATCAGCGTCCAACGCCGGCGAATCACAAAGCACCGAAGTCGCGGATTCAGCCTCTGCCGGCAACGTTGCCGCTGGCCCGCTGACAGCCTCAACCCCTGCATCGGCCGCGCTGCAATCTGAACCCGGAAACCAGCAGGTCGCTGTAGATGCTCAGCCCGCGGTCGCGCACGAGGAGCCGGCACCGAAGCCCACACCGCCCACTGCGCAGCCGTCAGAGTCAGCCAGCGTCACGCCGGATCTTCCGCAAGCTCCCGTGTTTAGAAGCACAACGCACGAAGTCATCCTGGATGTGGTCGTGACCAAGAAGGATGGCGATCCGGTCACGGCTCTCTCGCAGCAGGCGTTCGCGCTTGCAGAGGATGGCAAACCGCAGCACATTGACTTCTTCGAAGAGCATCGGCCTGACGACAAACCCGCCGCGGCCTCTCCCCAAATGCCCAACTTGCCGCCGGGAGCGATCTCCAACATAGGACCTGGTCCGGAGGCCGATGCAGTGAACGTACTGCTGCTTGACACGCTGAACACGGAAGGGCCTGACCAGGCCTTCGTGCACGCGCAGATTACCAGCTTTCTCCAGAAGCTGGAGCCAGGAACGCAAGTCGCCATCTTCGTCCTCGGCTCAAGGCTGCAGTTCGTGCAGGGATTCACCTCGGACACAGCCCAGCTGATCGAAGCGCTGAAGAAATCAGGAAATCCCAAGAGAGCCGAGATGGCGCACACGCGCAGCGACAAGGCAGATGATGACCAACTGATCGCAACGCTTCAGGCGATGCAGACTTCTCCGGCGGGGATCGAAGCGCTCAGGGCCGCGCAGCAGGCTGAGACCTCGCAGGGCCTCCGCGATCGAGCCTCGATCACGTTTGAAGCGCTCGATCAGATCGCTCATTACCTCGAAGGCGTTCCCGGCCGAAAGAACCTGATCTGGTTCGCGGGCTCGTTTCCCGTGGTGTTCTTCCCGGGAGCCTCGCAGCGTAAAGCCATTGAGCAGAACCCGGGTCTTCAGGGATACATGAACCAGGTGAAGAAGACTGCGGATCTGTTCACTGTCTCGAAGATCGCCGTCTATCCGATCGGGGCGCAGGGAGTGATGCCCGAGCAGGTGATGGAAGCCGATGGGAACACGGCCGGCGGAGCGGGAGATATCGGACACGCTGGCAGCGCGGCAGGGTCGGAGACCATTGCTCCCTTCGCCGCGGAGGCGGGAGAACGCGCCAACACCATGCACGCGATGCAGCAGCTCGCGGAATCCACTGGCGGCAAGGCATTCAACACAAACGACCTGAATGATGCGATGCGGCGAGCCATCCACGACGGAGCGCACTACTACACCATCGGATACACGCCCACCAATCCGCAATCCGATGGCGGCTTTCGCCGGATCGGGCTGAATGTTACCGGCGGGGAGTACAAGCTCGCCTATCGCGCCGGATACTATGCCGACAGCCTCTCCGGCCCCGAAGGCGCGCCGGCCACTGACCCGTTGCGGGAATTGCTTTCCTACGGCCTGCCCAATGCCTCAGGAATTCTTTACGCCATCAATGTCAAACCGTATCCAGAGCGGCCGGACGAAAGCTCGGCTCACCTCGGCGAGAATGCCGCGCTGCAAGGTCCGCTCACTCGATACCGCATCGACTTCACTATTCGCGCATCAGACCTGGAATTCTTGGACGCAAAAGGGATGAAGCACGCGCAGATTCTGACGGGGATCAAGGTCTATGACGATGACGGCAATCCGGTGAACTGGCTGGCTGAGATGAAGGCTGTCGATCTGAGCGCGGCTGATTTCGGCAAAGCAGAGAAGTCTGGCCTGCGCGCTCGCCTGGAGATCGATTTGCCCGACCGCAAAGATCTTCACCTGGTCACGGCTGTGTACGACTGGAACAGCAGGCACAGCGGAACGTTGGGTACGAAGGTTGGACCGGAGCCGGTAGCCGGGAGCCTGTAGCTGGTAGTGGGCAGGGATCGGGTCTGGGTGTGGGTGGATCTGGGCTGGTGGCCGGCGGATTACTTCTTTTTGAGTGCGGGTTGGGCGATTCTTAGATTGGTTCGAGGGCCCGCGGTTTTGTTTTTCCTTTTTGCTTAAATTTTGTACTTAATACATGCGGCGTGGGTTGGCGGCAGCCGGTAGCTCCTGATACCTCCGGGAGACTAGAGGGCTTGGGCGGCGATGGGCTTTTGCTCTCGGCGCGACTCGCGGGAGGCGACTAACCGGGCCAGGGCCTGGGTCGAGGGGCGGCGGGAGGTTACGCCTTGTGCTTTGTCCTGGGCCCAGGCTTCGTGTTTGGCTTTGAGCTCTGCGAGGAACGGGGCC
>DATJEO010000291.1:0-12063 GCA_035496515.1 Occallatibacter sp. | reverse complement strand
GGCCGAAGTCGCGCCGACCGACGACCGCATACATGATGGTTGCGACGATCAGAATCCCCAGGTCCCGTCCGAAGACCAGGATCGTCACCGTGGCTGGAATCAGTCCTTTATATGTGAGGACCACGAAAAGGGTGCTGATTAGGAGCTTGTCTGCCACCGGGTCAAGGTATTGTCCCAAGGTGGTGCGCTGCTTCAGCATGCGTGCCAGCAGCCCGTCTAAGGCATCAGTCAGGCCGGCGACAACGAATAGAGTGAAGGCAATTCCAAAACGATTCTGGAGAAGGCAAGCGACGAGGAACGGAGCAAGGCAGAGACGGATGACGGTGAGAAGATTCGGCGCAGTGCTCAGCGGGTTGCGGCGCGGGGTGGCGGAATCCGTCATCGTCTCAGTTGATGCTTGTTCAGAGCCTGCAGTTCTCATGCTGCCATAAGCTTCTTCGCAGCTTGAGCTTGCGCCGGGGCGCGTCGAGATAGATGGTACAGCATGAGTTTGCGGCTCAGTAGCAATTCTTGGCGTTCCACCGAAAAGGATCACGACCATCGCCGCGACCGCACGCACTCTGACTCACATGTAACTCACCGCGGCGAGCCGATCGTGCTCGATGCGAGCTTAAGGTCGGAGAGCAGCATGGATCGGATCTGAGACCCGCGTTCAGGATCGGTGGCACGCAAAATTGCCGAAGGATGAAGCGTTGCGATCACCCGGTCAGCATATGGGCTCGAAAGCAGCTTGCCCCGGTCGCGCATGAGACCAAAGTTCGGGCCAAACAGCGACTTCGATGCGGTGGCGCCAAGGCACACGACCAGTTCGGGCCGGACTGCCTCCAACTCGGCGAGAAGCCAGGGGCGGCAGGCGAAGATCTCGGATGCGCGGGGATTCTCGTGCAGACGGCGCTTGCCGCGCTCTGTGAACTTGAAGTGCTTCACTGCGTTCGTGACGTACACGGCTGAGCGATCGATCCCAGCTTCGCCAAGCAGGGTATTCAGCAGCCTGCCGGCGGGTCCGATGAAAGGCTCGCCTGCGCGATCCTCTTCATCGCCCGGTTGTTCGCCGACCATCATTAAACGCGCCGTCGCTGGACCCCTGCCGAAGACGGGTTGCGTTGCACACCGATAGAGATCGCATCCCTCGCAGGTGTGAATAGCCTCCTCTAACACGGGAAGAGAACGTTCCTGCGGCAGAAAGGAAGCAGCTGTCAGTTTTGGCTGGCGCGCCAGCATGGTAGCTACTCGCCCGTCCGCCTCACTGAGCAGTTTTGGCAGGCACTGAAGCTCAGGCAGATTTTTCCAGTAGCGAACCGGCATCTCCGATCGCATGGCGTTCATGTTTGTCCGCGCAGGATTGAAGATCGAGGAGTAGTAGGTACGCCAGAGCTCTTCGAAGTCGTCGTTTTGCGGGGCGCGTTCACGCGGAACTCCGGGGCCGAAGACGAGTTCTTTCCCAACGGGGTCCCAGCGAACCGATGCATCCGGCGTAAGGATCGTCCACTGCATGACAGCGAAGCGCTCGGCGAAGAAAGGCGCCGCCAGCGCGAGAACATGATGCGCAGGCTCGTACCAGGCGACGAAGTGATCACCGGATTTGTCCGCGATTTTGCGAAAGCGCACGAAGGCGTGCATCTTGTGCAGATCCCGCCTGACCTGGTTCTCGAGATGGCGGAACTCGGCGACATCCTCATCGATTTCCAGCTTCAGCAAGCTGCGATCTGACTGGAGCCGGAACAGCACCCGATAAAGCAGATTCCACCGCTCCGCCGAGCGATGACACGCGACGACCTTGGCGCGCTCCATAAACGATCGAGGGACATGGACGGCTTTGACGTGTGCCGCAGGTTCGGCCGGAACATTAGCAAACAATGCTTCCATTCCGCCGTTCGCTGAATCCGCCAGGTCCACGGCTTCAGGCGGCGTGCCCGCAGACAGCAACGGCCTAACAGCCTCACGCCAGGCGTCAAAGGTCGGCTCGATCAGGATTGTCCGTCGTAGCGCAGATAAATTCATAACTGGCCTGAGAAGGCCGAAACGCCGGCGAAGAGGTCGAGTTGTACCGCCTGCACTGGTTTTGGCAATTCGACAACCAGATGTCGCGCGATGTGCGGAAGGTGATCGGCAGCAATCAGATATCTTTGCGCGAGTTTCACCCGTACGTTGAGTTTGCGGAGGTCGTCTAGCGTGAGGCGATGGTAGTGGCGAATACGCAAAATACGGCTGACGTTCCGATAACCAACTCCCGGCACACGCAACAGAGCCTCGCGCGATGCGGCGTTTACATCCACTGGGAAAAACTCCGGATGCGCCTCTGCCCACCTGAGCTTTGGATCCTTCTGCAAGCTCAGATTCGGCTCCTCATCCGTGGTGAGTTCGGCCGCCCTGAATCCGTAGTAGCGCATTAGCCAGTCGGCCTGATACAGCCGGTGCTCGCGCAGCAGAGGAGGAGCGGATTGCGGCAGACGCGCGTCGCCGAGCGGAAACGGGCTGAAGCTGGAGAAATAGATCCGGCGCAGCTTGTAGCTGTCGTAGAGATGCGACGCGGTGGAGAGAATCTGCCGGTCGCTAGTCGAGGTTGCACCCACCACCATCTGCGTACTTTGTCCGGCAGGTGCAAAGCGTGGAGTGGAGCGATGCCGGCGACGGTCCTCGTCAATCTCAGCTTTCCGCTCCGTGATCTGGTTCATGGTGCCCTCAATGACCTCCACCTTCTTCTCAGGGGCAAGCTGCACGAGGTCCTGCTGGGTGGGCAGTTCGATGTTGGCGCTGAGCCGATCCGCAAATGTGCCGGCGCGCTCCACGAGCGCAGGCGATGCACCGGGAATTGCCTTTAGGTGGATGTAACCGCCGAACGCATGATCCTTGCGGAGCGAGCGGGCGATCTCAATTACCTGCTCCATCGTGTAGTCGGGCGACTGGATGATGCCAGACGAAAGGAAGAGTCCTTCGATGTAGTTGCGCCGATAAAAATCGAGCGTGAGGTTTACCACCTCTGCAGGGGTGAACCGAGCTCGTGGAATGTCGGAAGACACGCGGTTGACGCAGAAAACACAATCGTAGGTGCAGTAATTGGTAAGCAGAATTTTCAGCAGGGAGACGCAGCGGCCGTCGGGTGTGTAGCTGTGGCAAATCCCCGTGCCGTCGGAATGGCCAATCCCTTTGCCGTTGCCGGCACGCTTGGATCCACTGGAGGCGCAGGATGCGTCGTACTTAGCTGCATCGGCAAGAATTGCGAGTTTTTCCTGCACCATCATGAGGGGGAATTTGCCGGCTCGCGGGCTTGCCGATTTCGCGATCTGCTCCATTCACATTGTAGCGAAGAAAAGGAGAACGTTTGTAGCTGATAGATGAGCCCCGTGGGCCTCGTCAACATCTCTGGTAGGCACAGTTGATGCACCCAAATCGAATTTATGACCGGCACTTCGGAGGCGGCTGTCCGGGTACTGGGAGAACTGGGAATTCACCTAGTTTCAACTGAGTTGGCGATCGCGCTAGAGTTGGCTGGGTCGGAGGGATCCATGCGCTCTTCACACTCGTGGCCGGAGTTCCCGCACAGAGCGAACGGGAACGGAACAACATCCTCGATTTGCCCCTGCTGCTACGTCACCGTTGCCACCTCCACATTTGAGGCCGATCTCGAACGTGCCGAGATTGCCCATGTCTGCGACCCCAAACAACTGCGCACCTTCGAGTCGACTCATAAGCCTCCATTCCGTGTCACCTGGCACCCCCAGACCAAGCTGGACAAACTCGCTTGAGTCCGGAGACCGCCGCGGATTCATGCGCGTCGAATTGCGGCTGAGCAGATCGCACCGACGTTCAATTTGTTGTCGCGGCAGGTTCCCTCATGCGATGAGATGATCCTCCAACCCTGGTTGGCATGGATCTTGCTTGCAATGGGAGCGCGATTATGCGCACGCTGGCAGGTCTGTCTAAATTGGATCGGTTTGGATTACCAAATGGGGATGTGCAGCCGGGAAATCTGTTCGTACACTGCCCATGTTGCTTGATCAGGGCACAATACGGACTGCAGGAAACTTGAATACCTCTGACGTGCGTCTGTTGCTGAGCAAGTGGATGGAGGAGCAGACATCGCTGCTCTGTCTCGGGTCGTTCAACGAGTGCCGCCTCGTCCTGAAGGCGCACGTATTCTCAGTTTCCGACGATTCGTTCACTTTGCGTTCCCTCAGCTCGGACTCAACACTTTCGTTCAGCTTCGGAGTGACCGGTACGGTCTTCGATTACGCCGAGCAGCGGGAGTTCGGTATGCCTGAACTTCCACCGAAATTGGCGCAGCTAGCTTCAATCGCCATCATGTTCCCCTCGCGCGTACCAGTGAATCCCCTTACTGAGACCACGGAACGAGAGACCCTGATCATGATTGAAATGTGGGAAGGCGACCGCGAGAACTGGAGCGAAGAGAAGTAACGCTTTCCCAGACACCCAGGCACGATACTCAGCGTCGTAATGATTTCCAACCATTGCGGGCTGATCTGCCGGTTGAAGTCTCCCTGATTCTTTCAAAGCATGGTTCATACAGGATGCTTTACTCTTATCCAAGTATTCCTATCCCCATCAACGGATTCCGCTTTGCGAATTGTTCTCTCGAACATTGGAACCTATGGCGATATCAATCCGCTGATTGCGCTGGCTATTGAGCTGAAACGCCGTGGTCACACACCGGTCATGGCAGTTCCCGAGGTGTACCGTACTAGGCTTGCGCCGTTGGAGCTGGAGTTTCACTCGATCCGGCCTGACATAGATCCCACAAACAACGTCCTCGTCGAGATGGTCTACGACATCAAGCACGGCACTGAGCATGGTCTGCGCAATTTCCTGTTTCCGGCATTGCGGCAGACGTACGAAGACCTGCTCGATGCGGTGACCAGGCCCGCGCGTGCCGACCTGCTCCTGGTTGGCGAGTTGAACTATGCGGGGCCGATCGTCGCGGAGGTGACCGGCGTCCCGTGGGCAAGTTACGTTCTCGCGCCCCTCTCATTCTTTTCTGCATTCGATCCGCCTGTGCTGCCGCCATTCCCGAAGCTTGCCAAAGCCGACAAGGGCGTGCCGGGGTTCGGACGTTTGATCAAGCGCGTAGCGCGATTCGTCAGCCGCAAGTGGCCGCAGCCGATCTATGAGCTTCGCAAAGAGCTAGGCCTCCCGCCCGGAGAGAATCCGCTGTTTGATGCCAAGCACTCACCCTACCTTGTGTTGGCGCTCTTCTCGCGCGTACTGGGCGTAGAGCAAAAAGACTGGCCGCCCAACACCGAGATTACGGGTTTTGCTTTCTACGATGCCGACTCCGGAAACGCGAAACTGCCGCCCCATCTCGAACAGTTTATGTCGTCCGGCGAACCTCCCCTTGTCTTTACGCTGGGGTCGGCTGCAGTGCTGGCGGCGGGTGATTTCTATGAGGTTTCCGCGAAAGCCGCCATGGGCCTGCGCAAGCGAGCTGTTCTGCTCATTGGCACCGACCCGCGCAACAAGCCAAAAGAGAAGCTGCCGGATTCAATTTGCGTCGCGGAGTATGCGCCGTACTCCAAGCTCTTTTCGAGCGCATCCGTTGTAGTGCATCAGGGTGGCGTCGGCACAACGGCACAGTGTCTCAACGCGGGCAAGCCGATGCTCATCATGCCCTATTCGCACGACCAGCCCGACAATGCGCGGCGTATGAAGAGACTGGGCGTGGCGAAGGTGATCCAGAAGGCTAAATACAATTCGGAAAAGGTTACACGAAAGATTCAGAAGATCCTTGATGACCCGCAGCTTGCGCAGACTGCGCGGGATGTCGTCGAAAGGTTGCGGAAGGAAGATGGCGTAAAGACCGCATGCGATGCTCTGGAGGCCCTACATGCCAGGACCGCTGCTTCGATACAAGAACCGCGATCTTAGAGTCGCCGCTCGTTTCTCCGGTGCTCTGACAACTCCCAAATTTGCAATGCCTTAGGATTCGGGCAGACCTACACAAAAAACGGGCAAACCCCTGATGACATTGGGGCATCGGAGAGGGGATGCGCGCGTAGGCCATGCCACGTGTATGCATTGGAGGTTTATCAGATGAATGTAAAACGGATAGCTTATACATTTTCTATGAGCGCGGGTACCGCGTTGCTCAGCGCGACGGTCGCACTCGCGCAGGCGCCGGGCGGGGCACCGCAACAGCAGCCCAGCATGCCGCAAAGCCAGAGCCCGACCCCGGGAGCACAGACACCCGGCGACAACGCAACGCAAGGCGCACCTACTTCAGCCCAGGACTTCTCTGAACGCGCTTTCATCAGCAAAGCGATGGAAGGCGGCATGGCAGAAGTTCAGCTCGGGCAACTCGCACAGCAGAAATCCCAGAGCAATGATGTGAAGCAGTTCGCCGCGAAGATGGTGAACGATCACGGACAGATGGGCGAAAAATGGTTAAAGCCGGTTGCGCAGAAGATGGGAATCAATGAGCCCTCGGGTCCCTCGAAGAAGGATAAGAAGGAGATCGAGAAGCTGCAGGGCCTTTCAGCGCAGGATTTTGATCGGGAGTACATCACTATGATGGTCAAGGATCACCAGAAGGACCTGAAGGAGTTCAAGGACGAAGCGACTTCGGCACAGGATCCCACTGTCAAGCAGATTGCCGACAAGGGATCGCAGGTCATCGAGCAGCACCTTCAGATCATCCAGCAGATCGCAAAGGCTCACAATGTCGACGTCGGCGGCAAGGAGATGTCGAGCACCAAGTAACTTTCGCCTGAAGTCATTCTTGCGATAGCAACCCACGCCGCAGGCCCTTGCGATTCAACCCGCAGGGGCTTTGCTGCGCGTGGATCATCTCGCAGGGAAGTCCCTCGTCTCTCCAGTGCGCGAGTTCGTCATGCTAAATCTCCCGGCATGGCTGGCCACCATCTTGAAGTAGTGTCCTTCGCCATCGCCTTTCGGGTTGGCGATCAGCGGCTCGTCGCTGTTGTGCGCTGCGTCAGACCCCTCCGCGGTGTGGACCATGAAAAGGTTTTTCGCGCCAACACTCTCGCTCACCGTCTGCCAGGCCTCAGGACTTCCTCCCTTATGTGCGCCATTGTTGATGATCGCGGCGCGCGGATGAACAGCATCCACAAGCGACTTCGAATTTGACTGGTCCAGCCCATGATGGCTCACTAGAAACAAGCTGATCTTGCCCAAAGGATTGTTGGGACAGACGAGGTCGATCTCCTTCGGCTTCGTAAGGTCGCCGAGGTCGAGAAAGCTGAACTGTCCGAACCGGACAAGAATGCCAACCGAGCGCGGATTTTCGCTCTGATCGAGCGTCCACTTCGGCTCCTTCGCGCAATTGCCATTCGGCTCCGGCTTGATACCTGGTACGGATGAGACATGTTCCCCATCGGCGGTAACCACAACAATGTCTAAACCAGAGATGGTGATCGAATCTCCGGGATGCACAGTGCGCCGAGGCGTGCTGCCAATGGCCCCAATGTATGCGGAGAAATCCTTACGGGTGATGTCGGAGTCTTCCCGATTCACCCCGTGATCGAGAAACTCGCCGACCTTGACCCGCTTAACCAAATCAGGCACGCCGCCAACGTGGTCGGTGTGGAAGTGCGTAATCAGCACCTTGTCGATTTGTTTGATCCCCGCATCCTTCATCGCTGCTTCGATCCGCTGGGCATCGCGTCCATTGCTGCCGGGCCAGCCGGTATCGACCAGCATCGACGCGCCGGACGGAGCGACGAGCAGTGTGGCCTGTCCGCCCTCAACGTCAATGGAGTAGATCAGCAGCCCATCGGGCTTGCTTGCGGAACTCTGCGCGATCCCGTGAACACCTTCGAACACGAGAAGGAACGTAGCCAGGAAAGTACAAACGAAGACGCGTTTCATGTGCGAATGAGTGTAAACGCTGAGACGGATCACGCGGAATGTGTGTTCTCCATCGAGGTGCGGGATCTCTTTCAATTGCAGATGGGCTCTGAACAAACCTGAGCTGAATCCTCTCCATCCAACCTGCATTGCGCTCACGAATTATGCGCTCTTCGGGTCCCCGTGGCACAACCAGCAACTTCCCTCCCGCGCAAGCGAAAACAGGAACACCCGATGCTGCGATCGGTGGGGCTGGGTCTCATCACCGGAGCTGCGGACGACGACTGCGCGGCAGTGGGCACGTATGCCCAGGCTGGCGCACGCTTCGGCTACAACATTCTCTGGATGGCGCCCCTCGCGCTGCCCATGATGATTGTGGTCGTCTACCTCTCTGGCAAACTCGGACTGGTAGCCGGCGAAGGGTTGTTCTCGGTGTTGCGAAGGCGCTCGCCTCGGTGGCTGCTCTTCCTCGTCCTTGTCGGGGTCATCATTGGCAATATCATCGAGGCCGGCGCCGACATCGGCGGCATGGCTGCTGCACTCGGCCTTCTCGTCCCCCTCCCGCGATGGGCAATCCTCGTTGGAGTAACGTCGGCCGCCCTCGCCTTTCAGATCTGGGGTTCTTACACTTTCATACGCAATGTACTTCGGGTGCTCGCGATGTCTCTGCTGGCTTATGTCGCGTCCGCTCTGATCGCTCGGCCTCATTGGAGTGCTGTACTGCGAGGCACGCTGATGCCGCATCTGCACTTTAATCGCGACATGTTGACCATGATCGTCGCCATCATCGGAGCGTCGCTCTCGGCTTACATCTTCACCTGGCAATCCAACGAAGAAGTTGAGGAGAAGATTGCCGCCGGTCATCATACTGTCCGGCAGCGGCGGGGAGCCACGCCCGCCCAATTGAAGCAGTCGTTCTGGGATGTCGTCTTTGGAATGGTCTTCTCGAACTTCGTCATGTACTTCATCATGCTCGCCACCGCGGCCACTCTTTTCACCTCCGGTCATCGTGGCATTGAGTCAGCGGCTGATGTGGCTCTCGCGCTGAAGCCGGTTGCAGGGAAGTTCGCCTCAGCTTTGTTCGCTATCGGAATCATCGGCGTCGGCATGCTCGCGGTCCCTGTAATGACCACTGGCGCAGCCTACGACGTGTGCCAGGCAGCCGGCGCGCGTACCGGCCTCAGTCTCAAGCCGAATGAGGCGAAGCTCTTCTACTTCGCCATCGCCGTTTTCACGCTCGCCGCGATGGTTTTGAACTTCCTCGGCATCAACCCCATGCATGCGCTGGTCTTCGCCGGGATCGTACAGGGATTCTCGACTCCGCCCCTGATGGTGCTCATCATGGTGATGACGAACCAGCGGAAAATCATGGGCGATCGTACCAACCGGCGCGTAATCAACATTCTGGGCTGGGGTACGACGGCCGTCATCTGGGCAGCATCGATCGGGCTCGTCATCAGCTACCTCGTGCATTGAAGTGCATGCAATCACGAGCTTTCGTCGCCGAAATTCTTCTGGAAAGTTGTTGCTGCTAGAATAGAAAGTGCCGCACTGCGCGGCTATTTACCGCATTTTCATACCGATCCAGCGGCCCGTTGCGGCTGCATCCCTGCGCAAATTCAAGATTTGCCATCGAAGAAAAGGAACTTGAGCACCTGTGAGCCAGACGATACGCAATATCGCCATCATCGCCCATGTTGATCACGGCAAGACCACACTCGTTGACGCCATGCTGCGGCAGTCGGGCACCTTTCGCGCCAACGAGCAGGTCGCCGAGCGTGTGATGGACTCAAACGATCTGGAGCGGGAGCGCGGCATTACGATTCTCGCCAAGAACACTGCCGTCAACTTCGAGGGCGGCAAAATCAACATAGTCGACACTCCCGGTCACGCCGATTTCGGCGGCGAAGTCGAACGCGCGCTTAAAATGGTCGACGGTGTCATGCTGCTGGTGGATGCGGCCGAGGGTCCGCTGCCGCAGACGCGTTACGTATTGGCCAAGGCCCTGGAAGCAAAGCTCGCGCCCATCGTAGTGATCAACAAGATCGACCGCCCCGATGCGCGTCCCCAGGAAGTGCTGAACGAGATCTACGACCTGTTCATCGATCTCGATGCGGAGGAGTCGCAACTGGATTTCCCGGTGCTGTATGCCGTTGCCAAGGCGGGCACCGCGACCCTCGACCTGAATAAGCCGGGAGAGAATTTGCAGCCATTGTTCGAGACGATCGTGTCGACCATTCCCGCAGCGACGGGCGACTCAGAGGCGCCCCTCCAGATTCTCGTTACGAATCTCGATTACTCAGATTATTTCGGCCGCATCGCCATCTGCCGTGTCTTCCAGGGAACTCTGCATGCTGGAGATGAAGTGAACATCTCCAAGCGCGACGGATCGCTGCAGAAAACGAAGATTACGAAACTCTTCACGTTCTCAGGACTGAAGCGGATCGAGATGGCCGAGACCGTGATGGGCGACATCGTCGCGGTGGCCGGCGTAGAAGGCATCACAATCGGCGAGACCATCACATCACTCGAGACACCTGCGCCGCTGCCTCTCATCGTCATCGACGAGCCGACCATTGCCATCCAGTTCAGTGTCAACAATTCGCCCTTCGCCGGCAGGGAAGGGCAGTATGTCACGAGCCGCAACCTGCGCGAACGCCTCGAGAAGGAACTGCTGACCAACGTCTCGATTCGCGTTGAAGAAACTGGATCGCCCGACACCTTCAAAGTGCTGGGGCGCGGCGAACTTCAGCTTGCAATTCTCATCGAAATGATGCGCCGCGAAGGCTTCGAACTTATGGCGGGCCGCCCCGAGATCGTCACCAAGGTCGTGGAGGGCACGCGCATGGAACCGGTCGAGCACCTCACAATTGACATCCCCGAGCAGTACACCGGCGTCGTGATCGAAAAGCTTGGGCCGCGCAAGGGCGAGATGACCAAGATGCACAACCACGGCTCCGGCCGCGTGCGTCTGGAGTTCCGCGTCCCCAGCCGCGGACTCATCGGTTTGCGCTCGGAAATGCTTACTGAAACGCGCGGAACCATTGTCATGAATTCGCTCTTCGACGGCTACATCCCCTATCAGGGCGAGATTCCGCAGCGGCCCACGGGCGCGCTGATCGCCGATCGGCAGGGCCTCACCACAACCTATTCTCTAAACGGATTGCAGGAGCGCGGAATTCTTTTCCTCGGCGCAGGCGTGGATGTCTACGAGGGAATGATTGTCGGTGAGCACTCACGCGACAACGATCTCGACGTGAACGTTGTCCGCGAAAAGAAGCTGACCAACATGCGGGCATCGAGCGCAGATGACGCGATCCGGCTGGTGCCGTACAAGACCCTGAACCTGGAGCAGGCCATCGAGTTTATCGCCGATGACGAGCTCGTCGAGATCACGCCTAAGTCGCTGCGCTTGCGGAAAAAGATTCTTCAGGCGAACCGCCGACCAAAGCGCTGGGAGAAGGCAGAGCAATTCAGCTGAAACGCTGGATCAGATTCTGATCACTCATTTCGATTCGCCGGCGGTGCCCAGGGCGGCATGTGGCCAGCCATTGTTCCAGGTGATTGTCGAAATCTGTAATGCAGGCTTGCCACTCGTAGCGTCGTACGCGTGGAACACGAGGTAGTATCCATCACGTTGCTGCAGAATTGATTGGCCTCCCGGTCCAAACCAGCGGCTGTTCCCGGCGAGGACCTGAGTCCCGCCGCCATCGGTCATCACCTTCCCATCCGCGTCCTGGTATGGGCCAGTCACCTTCTTTGAGCGCCCAACCACGATGCGGTAGGTGCTGTGTGTTCCGCGACAGCAAAGATCGAACGAAACGAAGAGGTAGAAATACTTTTTGTGGCGCACGATGAAAGGCGCTTCGACGGCCTGCCAGTTTGCCGGAAGGCCAGGCTTGGCCGGTTCAGCATTCTCAGGCTTCTGGCGCGCTGCAAGGGCGTACAGAGAATCGTCGCTGCTCGACACCTTCCCCGTAGCTGCGTCGATGCGGCGCATCTTGATCCCGCCCCAGAAACTCCCGAAGCTCATCCACGGCTGCCCTTTCTTATCGACAACAATGTTCGGATCGATCGCATTGAAATCATCCTCAGCTGACGACGTGAGGACCACACCTTCATCGTTCCATTTGTATTCAGGGCTGGAGGCGTCCAGCGTCTTGTTGGTGGCAAGCGCGATGCCGGAAGTGTTCAAGCCAAATGCTGAATACGCGTAGTACAGGTGGTATTTTCCATGGAAATTGG
>DATJEO010000290.1:0-11660 GCA_035496515.1 Occallatibacter sp. | reverse complement strand
CCTGAAGGTGTTTGTCGACGCCACTTCTCTGATGTACCTGAATGGCTGCATCGTGGACTATGTCGAGACGCTCGAGGCCGCTGGGTTCAAGTTTGAGAATCCTCAGGTGAAGAGCACCTGTGGGTGCGGTTCTTCGTTCAGCGTGTAGCAAAGGCAGGGACGTAGGACAGGGACATAGGGACTAAAAGTGAAGCCCGTCCGGATGGACGGGCTTTTTTGCGTCTGGAACTCGGAGCTACTGCTGTGGAGTGGTGGTCGGGGTGGTTGGATTCGTCGGCGTCGTTGGGGTTGTGGGCGACCCGGGCGACGAGGGATTTGACCCGAGGGGGTTGGTGGGCGCTCCGGGCTGGCCGCCGTTCAAGCCGGTGCCGCTGGTCATCTGCTGCTGGTCGGTGAGGAAGCTGTAGAGGAACTCCCATTCGTTGTAGTGGTTCTTCTTTTTGTAAACGAGGATGGATTGTTTGGGGCTTTGCGGCGAGAAGCCGATGATTCCGCCGCCACCGAAGGTCTGACCGCTTCCAATTGGATTGTTGGTGCCGGTCGTAGATCCCGGAGCTCCGGGGGTTGCGGGCTGGCCGGGGGTTCCCGCCGCACCAGAGGTTGATCCGGCTTGTGTGCCTGGGTCGGTACCGGCCGCTGATGTGGTGGCGCCTGTGTTGCCGGTGGTCGGACTGGAATTGAAGAGGCCGCCGGTCGGGGAGCCGGTTCCGTTGAGATTACCGCCGCTGGGGCCGATGCCGGCCAGGCCCGCCGCTGCCAGTGGCTGGCCGAAGAATCCCATGGCCATGGGGGTTTTGTTCTGGCCGTACATGATGGGCTTCCACTCTTCCTTGCCCGTGGTTGGATCGACGTACTTCTTGCGGAGGAAGCGAATCTCGTTAGTCTTTACCAGCGCATCGACGTTGGGCGGATAGGCGTGGAATTTGCGGTAGTAGAGCTGGATGGCGCGGATATATTGCTTTCCCCGCTGCATAGTTTCTTCTTCGCGGTCACGCTGGATGCTGGCTTTCACCTTGGGGACGGCGACCGCAAGGGAGAGGACGAGGATAGCCATCATGAAGATGACTGCGACGAGCATGTAGCCGTCTTCGGAGGTCTTTTTGCGGCGGATTGTGGATTGTTGATTCATTTGCTGCGTGGACAGGGGCCGAAGCCCCGGATTCGTTTTCAATGCTGAGAGCGGCACGGCTGAAGCCGCGCCCTTTCAAAACCAATATCGCTCTTCGGGCTTCGCCCTAGTTCGCGGTTAGGGGAACGGACTGCGTGTTGTTGTAGCCGAGGTCGGTGATCTGGACGGCGCCGGGCATAATCGAATCCACTTTGTAGCGATGGTCGACGATGTCGCCGGGACGCGCCATGAAGATGTCTTCGCCGCGGACGAGGAAGGCGCGGAGCTGTTTATCAGAACTCTGCGAGTAGCCGAAGTACTTCAGGTCGATAGCGGGCGGGCGCGGAACCTGGGGGACTGGAGGACCGGTGGCGACCTGCGTGTTGCGCGGGCTCTTCACCGGCTCGGGGATGGCGACCGGTGCGGACTCAGCCGAAAAGATGTTGCGGCCAGTCCCGGCGTAGATCACGTCTTCGCTCTGTGCCAGTTTGTCGAGGTGCAGAGCGGGATCAATGTTGTTGTTGGTGATGCGCTGGGCCTGCGGTCCTGAGGCTGACCCGGTGGCAGGTGTGCCAGAGGCGCGACGTGCCTGCGAGTTTGCGGCGGCGGGCAGGGGCGTTGCTGGCGTGGGCGAAGAACCGAAGTTGTTGTACAACTCGTATCCGCCAACGCCAACGATGACGGCAGCCAGCGCGATCACGGTGTAGACCTGACGTTTATTCTCTGTTCCGAGAGGGATTGCCATGCTTATTCGCCCTCCTGGGATGCGGGAAGAGCGTTGCCCGGCATATTTGCCGGGGTCGGCGGCAGGCCGCTAGGCACGTCGGACGGCCTGAGCCAAGTGGAGACGCGGAGGCGAAGGTTTACAAGGCCGCCCTGCTGGCCGGTGAAGGCCATGGCGCGAATCACGAAGAAGGTGTGGCTGCGTTCGAGGCCGTTCACGAAGTGCATGATCTGCTGATATTCGCCGCCGATGCGGGCATCCAGGGAGATTTCCGTGAGGTTGCCGGCGGTGGCTCCCTGGGTGTACTGCATGCCGGAGATGTGTACGCCGGATTTTACGGCGAGATCGCCAATCTGCACGGCGATGGAGGAGTAATTTGCGGGGATGCGTTCGGCGTAGAAGCTCTGGATCTGGCTGCGCGAGTCGACGACGCGTTGATCGATTCCGCGGAGGGGAGCGGTCTGAACTTCAAGGGTCTTCAGTTCGATCTGGCGGTTGATCAATGCATCGCTTGAACCCGAGGTGGTGGCTGAAAAGTCGAGGATAAGGCGGACGGCAAGGAAGAGGACGATGAGCCCAAGCACGCTGACACCGACGTAGTGCCATGTGAGGGGCGAGGAGAGTTGTTCGCGGCTTGTGGCGGCCTTCTGCGGTGTCATCGCGCGACTCCTCTATGCGGCTGGACTGGCGCGTGAGGTCTCGCCATGCCGGTGTGAGGCGCACCTGACGTGGCTCCGTCGGTGTCTTCGCCTGCTTTTGCAGAGGCCTTGTTTTTGGCGTTCTTCCGCTGATCGGCAGATCCGGGATTGTAGTCAGCGAGAACGTCGTAGTCGAAGCGATTGGAAGCGCTGACGGGCTGCGCCTGCGCATTTGGGCCACCCGTTGATTCGGCGGTTTCGCCAACGATGCGAGGCATGACGAAGTGGCGCGAGTGCTCGAGATTCTGTACGAGCTGAACGTCGCGATCGCGGGGGCCGATGACGCGCATGTGAACAGTGATCTGGCCGTTCTTTATGGTGGGCTCGAGGGTCGTCACCTGTACCCCGGCCGGCAGAACCGTTTCGAGGTCTTCCATCGCCAGGGTCCAGGAGAAGGCCTTCTGGTCAAAGAACTGGTTGAGGGTTTCCGACTGCTGGAGTGTGCGCGCGTTGTCCGGCTGGCGCATGGTGGCCTGATAGCGCTGCTGTTCCTGACGCAACTGCGCGATGTTGCCATCGAGTGAGTGCTCGCGCTGGCGCGCGGCCTCCGCTTTGCCGTGGACGAAATAGAGTCCAATCAGCAGCAGGATGGCTGCTCCGGCGAGCGCAGCCATCGTGGTCCGCAAGGTCTTGATGACCGGAGCGATGTCCGCGAACTGCCGGGAGGCAAGATTGATGGTTACGCGCAAGCTATACCGCTCCTGCCAATGCGCCGGCAAGTCCGGCGATGCTCATGTTCGACAAACTCGATGCCATGCCGGTTGAGGGGCGCGGCGCCAGATCGATGATTCTCAGCTCGGATGTACCAAACCAGCGTTCAAACTCGGAAGCTGTGCCGTTGCCGGCGAAATATAGCTCGCGGGGAAGCACAGAAACCTTGTCCTCATAATAAGCTGCGGCAACGGCGACGCTGCGCTGAACTTCGAGGAGTCGTTGGGAGGGCTCTTCCGGCAAGTCCAGCGTTCGATAGAGGAGCAGATCGTCGCCACGGGTGATGGAGGTGGTGATGGCTACCTTGCTGAGGCAGGCAGCGAGAAGCGGCTCGTCGGATTCAAGGGTTGCGAGGGCGGCGAGAGCGGAGGGCATCACCGAACCAGGCTCATAGCCGGCACCGCGAACGACGGTCTCGTATTCTTCGAGGATGTTGCTGGGCAGAACGGCGACCAGGACGCGAGCTTCGGTCTTGGTCTGGGTGAGGATCTGGTAACTGAGGCCGGCGTGTTCGACGTCGAACGGCACCATCTTGCGAAGGCGGAAGCGCAGGACGGGGATCGCCTCGGATGCCTTGCTTGGAAGCGTGTCGAAGTCGAGCACAAAGACGCGAACAGCGGTGTCGGGAATAACGACGGTGACGTAGCGCGTACTAGGGTTGACTGCGCCGAGAGCGTTACGGATGGCGAGCGAAACGGCTTCGGGCGAGGTCATATTGAGCTCGCTGATGCCGGGGACCAAGATTCCGGGACGGAGCGCCTCGAACGCGAAGACAGGGTCTTCGTGCTTGCCGGCGATGGAAGCGGCCATCACTCCTTCGGAGGTCAGCTCGATCGCTGCGGGAGGCCGTTTGCCGTAGGATGCTGCCGGACTGCTCAGGATGGAACTCACTATCGCGACGCCTCGATGAATGTGACTTTGTTGATTTCCTTTAGAGTGGTAAGCCCGCGACGAACGCGGTCGAGGGCGGATTCACGCAGGAACGACATGCCTTCGCGCTGAGCCAGCTTACGGATTTCAGACGTTGGCTTCTTTTCAAGGATCAGCTCACGGATGGGGTCGGTCAAGTCCAAAAGCTCATGAATTGCAGTACGTCCTCGATACCCGGTGCCGCCGCACTCGATGCAACCGATGCCTTCGCGAAAGGCGAAGCCGCGCCATTCGGCAGGGTCCATGCCGCTGGCGATCAGAACTTCGTCGGGATAGCTGACGTTGCGCACGCAGTGCTCGCAGACGGTACGGACAAGGCGCTGAGCGAGAATACAGTTCAATGCGGAGACGAAATTGTAGGCTTCCACGCCCATATTGAGGAAGCGGCCGAGTACGTCGACAACGTTATTGGCGTGGACAGTGGTGAAGACGAGGTGGCCGGTGAGAGCGGAGTTGATGGCGATCTGGGCGGTTTCCTGGTCGCGGATTTCGCCGACGAGGATCTTGTCGGGGTCGTGACGGAGGATGGAGCGCAGGCCGCGGGCAAACGTGAGACCTTTTTTCTCGTTGACCGGGATCTGGGTGATGCCGCGGATCTGGTATTCGACCGGGTCTTCGATGGTGATTATCTTGTCTTCGTCACTCTTGATTTCGTTCAGGGCGGCGTAGAGCGTGGTCGTTTTACCGGAGCCGGTGGGTCCGGTGACGAGCACCATGCCGTATGGCTCGCGAATGTAGCGGCGGAAGCGACGAAGATCTTCTTCGGCGAAGCCCACCACGTCGAGGGTCAGGTGGCGGAACTTCTCGCTCATCGACTCTTTGTCGAGTACGCGGAGGACGGCGTTCTCGCCATGCACGGTCGGCATGATGGAGACGCGGAAGTCGATAAGGCGGGTCTTATAGCGAACGCGGAAACGGCCGTCCTGCGGCACGCGGCGCTCGGCTATGTCGAGCTCGCTCATGATTTTGATACGGCTCAGGATGGTGGTGTGGTGCTCGCGAGCGATGGGCGCCATGGCTTCCTGGAGGACGCCGTCAATGCGGTACTTCACGTGAAGCGAGTCGTCGTAAGTCTCAATATGGATGTCAGAGGCTCGGCGCTCGAGTGCAGTGAAGATGGTAGTGTCGACCAGGCGGATGATGGGGCTGATGTCTTCATCGCTTGTGAGCTTCTCGATGGAGATGCTCTCGTCTTCGGCGGCATCTTCAGCGCCGACCACGTCGAATGTGAGGCCTTCGCTGGCTTCGTCGAGCACGCGCTGGGACTGCTCGGTTTTCTTGAGCAGATCGGTGATTTGAGAGAGGGTCGCCACGCGGGCGATGATGCGGTGACCGAGGAGGCCGGCAATTTCATCAAGCACCATCAGCCGGGAGGGATCGCTGACGGCGATCACCATGGCATCAGCGAGTTGCTCGATGGGGACGAAGTTGTAGCGGAACATCAGTTCCACTGGAACCGTGCGCAACAACTCGTGCTGAATCTTGAAGTTTTTTAGATCGACGAATTCCGCACGGTAACGCGCGGCGAGGGCTTCGGCCTGCGCGCGTTCGTCGAGCCCATTGACTCCCTGCCCGATCGGCACCGTGATTGTGCTATCAGCCATATATAAGGATTAACCTTGTCCTCCACTAGCGGCCGATCCCAACGAGAAGATCGGCAGGTAAAGCGAGATCAATATAAAGACGACCACGACGCCCATAACGATCAGGATCGCCGGTTCTATCAATGAGAGCGCAGCGGTGAGCGCGGTTGCTACGTCTTCCTCGAAGAATTCCGCGACGGAGTTGAGCATCTGCGGCAGAGCGCCGGTTTGTTCGCCGACTGAGATCATTTCCGTCGAAAGGTCGGGGAAGACACCCGTATTGGTGAGGGAATCGGCAAGGCTTTTGCCTTCGCGGACGGTGCCGACTGCACTGCCGACAGCCCTGGATACTTTTCGAGAGGAGATGGAGCGCGCCGCGGTCTCGAGAGAGGGGACAAGAGGCAAGCCGCCCGAGAGCAGAGTGGAAAGCGTACGCGAGAAAAGGGCGACCTGATATTTGAGCCAGATCTTGCCAAAGATGGGCATACCCACACGAATCGAGTCGACCGTATCGCGGCCCTTGTCGGTGATCGAGAATCGCCAAAGCCCGATGACAATGGCGACGAAGGTGAGAGCGATCCACAGGAAGTTATGCTGCGTCCACTTTCCAAACGTTAGAAGCCCAACTGTGAGTTGAGGCAGCTTGGAGCCCATCTGGTCGTAGAGCTGGGCGAACTGCGGGATCACAACCGTGAACATGAAGACGAGGAGGCCGCTAACGATAGTGAGTAGCAGGCCGGGATAGATGAGCGAGGCTGTGAGCTTCTTACGGAAGGTAAGCGAAACGCGCTGGAAATTGATGTAACGTTCGAGGACTTCCTGAAGGTTGCCGGAGCGTTCGCCAGCGAGCAGGGTCGTCGTGTACATCACCGGGATTCCGGACTGCGCTTCGAATGCGCTCGAGAGTGGCTCGCCGGTTTTAACGCGGTTGGAAACGTCATCGAGTTGGCTGCGGAAGTGGGCGCTCTTCTGGATCTTAGTGAGCATCTGGAGAGAACCCAGGATGGGCAGGCCGGCACGGACAAGCGTAAGGAACTGCTGGTTGAAGATGAGGAAGGGTTCGAGCTTGACCTTGCGACGGCCCATGCCACCCAGGCCTGAGCGCGCCTTGACAGAGAAGACGTGGTAGCCGGCATGCGCGAAGCGCGCACGTAGCTCCTCTGCAGTGGACGCAGTTTGCACCTGCTCCTGAACGCGACCGCGTTCATCGGCTAACTTGATGACGAACTCTGCCATGGGACCGGTTGCCCTGTCTGCTCGCTTTCCTGTTCAAGGGTAACAGTTTCGCTCATATCATAGACGCAGATTGCCTCAGAAGCGTTCATGGTTCATAGGGCCAGCCGGCGGGCTGGCTTGGCTTCGAGGGTACTTAAGTTATTTTTCGGTTTAAATGGCCTGTTTTACCGGGCGTATCCTAAAGGTGATCAAGGGCCTAACCCGGAATCTCCCCCATGGAACGCAGCACGAAATGGATGAAGTCGGGCGGCGAGGGCATTCCTCCCGTCCCGGAAAGCAAGGCGACCGCCTGGCTGGGACTCAGTCCCCAGGCTGCGGCGCTGGCCGTCCTCATTTTGTTGGGGCTTGTGGTGACCGCAGCTTACGTCAGCCGGGTGACGGAGTTTTTGCGGGGAGCAGCTTCACCTCCAACGCCCTATCCCCATGAACTGGCGAAGGTGAGCTTCGCGGTGGCGGGGGATGTTATCCCGCATGAGCCGGTGCGGGCGGCGGCAGAGGCTGCGGGCGGGGGAGTGCAGGGATGGGGATCGCTGCTGGCGGACGTTGACGATGTTTTCAAGGGCGCGGATTTCGGGTTTGTGAACCTGGAGACCCCGGTGGCTCCCGCGCACTCGAAAGGATCGAAGCCGTTCATGTTTGACGCGCCGCCGGCGATGCCCGAGGCGCTGAAGGATGACGGGATCAAGATTGTTTCGGTTGCCAACAATCACGTAATGGACCAGGGGTGGGCAGGGTTCGCGGAGACTCGCGATCACTTGAAAGAGATCGGGCTGCAGTTCGTTGGGTCGGGGGATACAGGAGGGCAGACCTGGCAGCCACTGATGGTCGAGGCGAACGGGATCAAGGTGGGCTGGCTCGGTATGACTCGCTGGCTCAATGGGAATCGCAATCCGGACAAGGACGACCAGCCGCATGTGAACTTCTTCCCCTACCCGGGGGAGGGGGGAGGGGCTCCGGGCGCGGATGAAGCGAAGGTTCTGGAGGTGGTCAAGGCGGCAAAGGCGGGCTGTGATCTGCTCGTGATTTCCGTGCACTGGGGAACTGAGTATGCGACTGCGCCGCGACCGGAGGACGTTGAGCTGGCGCACAAGATGCTGGATGCCGGCGCTTCAGTAATCGTGGGGCATCATCCGCATGTGCTTCAGCCGATCGAGACCTACACGACTGCGGATGGGCGGATGGGAGTGATCTTCTATTCGCTGGGGAATTTTCTATCGAATCAGTCGCGGAACTATGTGGATGGATTGATGCCGGATAAGGATGGCGATCCGCGGGATTCGATGATCGGGCTGTTTTCAGCAGTGCGGAATGATTACGGGCCTGCGGGCGTGAAGGTCGAACTAGGACACGTGGGGATGCTGCCTGCCTGGGGGGAGAATAATCGCAACGCGATTGCGGCGGGAAAGACGAAGACACCGAATATTCATCCGGTGCTGATTGACCGGGAGATTCCGAAGGTGAAGGCGAAGCTGGATGAGCTGAAGAAGTCGACCGGCAACGGCGAGATGACGGCGGAGCAGAAGCGGCAGTTCATTGACTTGAACAAGGAATGGAAGCTGCTGCTGGACCGCCGGTCGCAGATCCTGGCGCGGACGGGCGATGAGTATCTGATGGATCCGCCGAAGATCGTTGCGAAGTAACAATTACTGAGGCTATTTTCGGGTTGCTGACTCCAGAGCGCGTACCCAGTCGGGTGAGTCGGGCGGGAGATCGTGATAGCAGTCGACACGGGAGAGCTCCCGGCCTTTCTTCAAGTCATAGAGAACGCATGCGAGTCCGAAGTGAAGAGGACCCGACTCGTAGGCTACCTGTCGCCCATCCGCCCAGAAAATCCAATTCCAGACGAAACCGTCTCCTGAGATTCGACGCAGGATATGCCCATTGCGCGCCACTACCAACGTGAGTGGAAGCTTTTGGTCTCCGTATCCCGAGTCGGCAACGGGCGAGTTGAGAGTCCATCCCTCGTATCCGTGCGGACCTTTAATGTAGTCGGATTTGGTGGGCTCGGAATTCTGTTGAGCGCGCTTGGAGTTCTGAGAGCACAACGGGGACACGACAACCAGTGCCACCAGTACACGGAGAGTTTGATATCTGTTGACTAGATCCATGCTCCAATTCCTCAGCGTGGCGCTGACTGGGTTCAGAGTACCGCACAAGTGTGATGGAGACCCGCCTCCGAACTCAGGAGCAAGAGCTAGAATCCCAGCGCAGCTAAATCTGCATCTCCCGGCCTGCCCAGATTCAGAGGGCAGAGCCGCGTTTGAGAGCAGATTGCCATGGAGATCTTCACGATGCGTTCTCATTCTTTCGTACGCTTTGGAGTTTTGTGTGTTGTGGCATTGGGATCTCTTCCGTTATTGGGCCAGTTTCAGCCGGTGCCGAAGGAAGAGCTGAGCATGACTTCCGATCCGGCGGCGCCCGGTGCGGCGGCGGTGTATCTCTATCGCGAGGAGACGACGGATGATCCGCATGCGTTTCGGACGGTGTATGCGCGGATCAAAGTCCTTACGGAAGAAGGGAAATCAGCTGCGATGATACACATCGATTTCCCAAAGACTTTCGTCTTCAATGCTCAGGGAACAAACTCAAGCAGGATGACGGGCGGATTTGGCAGTGGCGTAATTGATCCGAGTGAGAAACCCGGCCCGAATACCGCGCATTGGTCTGTGCCTAATGCAGCGCATCTCGGCGAGGATGCTCCGCGGGATGCGGATTCCTACGTTGGCAAGGTAGAAGTGGGCGTGCTCGAAGCCCGAGCCGTTCATTCCGACGGCACCGTGGTGCCGCTCAGCGGCAAACCGGCCGATCTGCTAAAGACGATAGATGGTCCTCGCGGAGGCGAAACGTACTTCACCATACCGGGAGTGGAAGTGGGCAGCGTTATCGAATATCGATACCAGGTTCGCTACGACCGCTATCTGACCGCACCCAACTGGCAATTGCAGACTCCTTATTTCATTCACAGAGAGCATTTCGTTTTCAAGCCGTCTACCCAATTTGACCCAACCCTGCAGAGAGGTTCCGGCGTTTCCGACAGCGCTCTCAAGGATTCACATGACAACGTTCTAACGGATATCGAACTTCGGCCAAATCTGCCGGCGGGCAAGAGCGTTACGCGCGATGCGTTGGGAAACTACAGCGTCGACCTCTCTGACGTGCCTCCAGTTCCTCTCGAGCCATGGGCTCCGACGTTCAACTCATCCAGCTACGGAGTCGACTTCTTCTACACCTATACGCCTGATGTGAAGAATTACTGGCAGAAGCAGATGTCGTATTGGAACAAGGCGCTGAACAACTACATCGAGACGACGCCCGCTCTGAAGAGCGCTGTTCAGCAGACGGTGAGCGATTCAGACGCGCCTCTCGACAAGGCGAAGAAGCTGTACGTGCTGGCGCAGAAAATGGAGAACCTGGATGGAAGCCCGGACGGTGCGCCGCTTTCGGGGAGCGAGTTCATCCCTCACGGCAAGGTTGAAGCGGTGCTGTTGAACAAAAAGGGTTCGAGCAACGAGATCGCCTATCTCTATCTTGCGCTGGTTCGGGCTGCCGGGATTCAGGCGCATGCTGTGCGCATTGCGAGCCGCAGTGTTCGCGTCTTCTCTGCACAATACATGGACAATATTCAACTCGATACGGCGCTGGTCGTGCTGAGCATCGATGGCAAGGAGATCTTTGTCGATCCCGGCACGAAGATGGCGCCGTTTGGAACGCTGCACTGGGCGCATGCGGGAGCGGGCGGGGTAAGGCTCGACGCGGCCAACAAGGTGGAGACCCTGATCACGCCACTACAGAAGAACAGGGAAAACAGCATTTTCCACGTGGGCTCGCTGAACCTAACGGCGCAGGGGAATGTCTCCGGCACTTTGAAGATCGCATTTATAGGGCAGCGCGCGATTGAACTGCGTCAGCTTGGCATCAAGTCGGGACCTGAGGCAGTAAAGGAAGAAGTGACGAAGATGATCACGGCGCAGGTTCCGGAGGGGATCGAGGCAAAGGTCGATCACATGGCGTATCTCGATGACCCCGGCAAGCAACTGCTCGCGGTGATCAAGGTTGAGGGCTCATTTAATAAGAATTCCGCGGGCCATCTCGTGGTGCCGCGGCTGTTGTTCCAGGCTCAGGAGCAAAATCCTTTTCCGGCAGACGAGGTTCGCGAACTGCCCATCGATATGAGGTATCCAGCGCAGGAGCAGGAACAGATCACGTATGTGCTTCCTGCGGGGTACACGCTGAAGGAGAATTCGCCGGACGCGAGTCTGCGCTGGGAAGAAAATGCCGCATACCAGCTTCGAATCAAGGTGGCGGGCAACTCTGTTACTGCCGAGCGTTCGCTTGTGCGGGGATTCACGCTGCTGGATGCCAAGGATTACGGGCAGGTTCGCGATTTCTATCAGAAGGTGATCGAGGCTGACCGGCAGCAGATGGTGCTGACAGGAGAGAGGTCGAGCGGCGGAGTTTAGAGCCCGCGATCGGAGCGGGAAAAGGAAACGGCGCGATCGGGGTGATCGCGCCGTTTTTGTTGCACACCGGAGTAAGTCGGATCTAGAAGAGGTTCCAGAGCGACTGGTTGTAGACCTCGTGGTGGAACTGCACTTCGGGAGCCTTGACGAAGGTGCCAAGGTCGCGAGCGCAGCGGTTTGCGGCGGCCTGCTTGAGGTCGGCGAAACGGC
>DATJEO010000289.1:0-3614 GCA_035496515.1 Occallatibacter sp. | reverse complement strand
GGGATCGCAGCGGCATGGGTCTTCAACATCTGGGGAACGGTGGATCTGCTTGACGCGTTCTATCAGGCCAATCGCGGAGGGCTGCTGGCGGGGCAGTTGGGAGCGGCATATTTTCTGCCGACTCTGATCGTGCCGCTTCTGCTGATTACGCACGTGGTGGGGTTCAGAATTCTTGTCAAGCATCAGCGAGAGGTGTCAGTGCAACATCGGGCGGCGCGAGTTGGTGTGAGCTGACGAGTTTGCGAGCAGCATTGTTACGACTGTTCCGCGGTTCGTCACATCCTGTTCGGTCTTCCTGCGTGCCTCCGGCTAGAATTGGGAGACTCCGGAGGCTTTCGCCATGAAGTTTCTCGTGCTGCTTGCATCAGTTACTCTATCGAGCCACACGCTTGGTATTGAGAAGCCCCGTACTCTATGCCCGAAGACTCATCCGCAGCCAAGCGGGCATAAGCCGTGCGTGAAAGCAGCTAGTTCCGCGAAGTGATGTCGGCTGATGACTACTGCGTTGCAGCGGAAGAAGGCGCGTGGGATAGCGTAAATAGCCGAATACCTTGACGCCTTAGACTAATCATCAACCTTTTCTGGTTCGTGCTCAAAACGTTCCCATGGGCGTCCTGGAGCTACCCGCTCTGCGTACCAGCCTTTTGGGAGATCGGCGAGCTCCGCCAAAGTTGGATCTTTCTCGACCATGTGGTGCAAGCAAGCTAGCTCCGGTCCGCCGCTTTCTATCCCAGTCTCTCCGAGGATCTGCCAAGCGCCGTCGGAAAGGTCGTGCGTTACATATGTGATCCATTCTTTGTTTTCCTGGAGAGCTTTCGAGATGAAGGCCTTTGTGTGGGGCTTGTCTGGGAACTTCCAATCGGAAAAGCGTTCTTCATTTGTTCCAATTGAATCCCAGAACTGATGGTCAATGGGCGTTAACGGCGTACCTGGCTGTAAAAGGGGTTGAACGAAGCGACTCTCAAAGCTGCGTTCCCATTGAAATCGGTTCTGAAGGTCCGGGTAGATGATCTGGAGAGCCGGATATTCGACGCCGTCATTGTACCAGTTGGCGAAATTCATTAAACGCTCCACCCATTTGGGAGCCACGAGCCTCAACTCGCAATCGACGTTCGAGATTAACTCTTTCTGTCGTTCCTTTGTCAGGTCTACGCCCGCACACATTCTGCGAGCAGCCTCATTCAAGCAAAACTTCGCAACTTCAAATGGCAAACCGACGGTGATCAATTCTGGCTGGCCACACGTGTCGTAGATTCCCAGCGAATAGGTCCAACTGAAATCTTCGTTACAATCTCTACCCACCGAAATTAGCGCGCAGCCGTGCTCTTCGATCTGATCGATCGCCCACTCGTCTGTTTTGGTCAACTCCGCTGTTCGCAGATACTTTGAGCGTTCGGTTGCGAACTTCTTGTTCAACTCTGTCAAGTCAGACTCCCAGCTACATCAGTGAGATTACTGTCTCAGGGCTTATCGGGCAGCGTGCTGAGGTAGTGGACGAGGAGATCCAAGTCCTTTCCGGTGATTTTGTCCTTGTAGGAGGGCATGGGGTTTTTGTAATTGACTCCGACGGAGGGCACGGGACTAACGATTGCCTTGCGGATTTGATCGGCGGTGCGCTTCGAGCCTATTCCGTTGAGGGGAGGAGCGAGGTCTCCTCCGGTGCGTCCGATGCGATGGCAGGAGAGGCAGTTGTTGTTCTGGATGATGATCTTCAAGCGCTGGGCGGGGGTGGCGTTTGCGGGCAATGAGGCTGCGGGGCTAGCGACGGCCGCATCGGATTTCGCGGTGGGAGCAGAGACGGCCATGCCGAGAGGGGTGAGGCGGAAGAGGCCGCCGGGGTTTGCGTCTTCGACCATCCAGAGCGATCCGTCGGGCGCTTCTTCAATGTCGCGTGCGCGATGCTTCACGTCCCAGCGGTCGACGGCCTGGGCGCCGCCTTTGCCGTCGAAGACGATGCGGATGAGAGCTTGCGATCCGAGTCCGCTGGCGAAGGCTGAGCCTTTCCACTGCGGGAACATGGATGCGTGATAGAACATGAGATTGCCTGGAGCGATAACAGGCGTCCAGTAGATGACCGGCTTAGCGAAATCGGGACGCGAATCGGGGCTGGGGATTGGGACTCCGTTGTAGTTCATTCCATACACGACCAAGGGCCAGCCGTAGTTCTTGCCGGGTTCGATGAGGTTGAGCTCGTCGCCGCCGCGCGGGCCGTGTTCGAGTTCCCAGAGACGGCCATCGGGCGCGAAAGCTAGACCGTAAGGCGTGCGGAAGCCGGTGGCCCAGGTTTCAGAGGGAGTGAGGTTGGGACCCGGGAAGGTGTAGGTGCGCAGGACGGGGGCGGTCTTTGCGGCCTCGGTGTCGCCGGGTGGATCGATGATGGGGACCTGCGAGGCTCCGACCTTGCCGGCCATGGGATTGCCGGGAGCGGGCTTGCCGTCGAGGGTGAGGCGGAGGATTTTGCCGAGGGGCTGGTTGGAATCTTGGGCGGGCGTCATGCGCTGGCGCTCGCCGACGGCGAGGTAGAGATACTTGCCGTCGGGAGAGAAGGCGATGGCTGCGCCGAACTGGCCACCGTTGCCGCGTGCGCCGTCGCGCCAGATGACTTTCAGGTTTTCGAGGCTTGCGGTGCTGCCGGAGATTTTCAACTGGGCGCGGGCGAGGGCGAGACTAGAGCCGTCGTTGTTGGGGTCGCGGCCGGGCTCGGAGTAGGTGAGATAGATGCTGTGGTCTTGCGCGTAATGCGGTGAGGTGAAGACGCCGAGCATGCCGCCCTGGCCTTCCCAGAGAACGGCGGGGACGTTGGCGACGGGCGTTTTCTCTCCCTGCGGGGTGACGAGCACGAGGCCGCCGACTTTTTCGGTGATGAGCATGCGGCCGTCGGGGAGGAAGGCGATTCGCCAGGGCAGGCGCAAGGATGCGACCCGCGTGATGGTGAAGGGGAGATCTTTGCTCGATGGTTGCTCTCCGGCGTTGGTCTGCGCGGATGCGCAAGCGGCGATGAGGGCGAGGAACCAGGCGGCGATAGGGAGTTGTTTCATTCAGAAATTCTTTCTTTACGGATCGGGTGATCGCGAGATCGCAGTCCAGAGTGTGGTTGTGGTGCTGAGTTCAGGATATCGGGCGGAGCTGGGCGGGAGAGCGTCATTCACCACCTGAATGCCCGATTTGGACTAGACTCGCAGCTGTGAGTTGGAGGAGGCGGGATGCGATGGCAGAGAGGTCTTGCGGCTTCGTTGGGACTGGCCATGTGTTGTGTGGCCGCTGCAGGGAAGGATAAGAAGAAGGTCCTTCTTCCGGCAGATGTGCTTCAGGCGAGGACCGTGCTGGTTGTGATCGATCCAGAGGCCGGAGTGTCGCCCGAAGCTCCGTACGCGAATCGGACAGCGCAGGAGAACGTGGAGAAGGCGCTGATGAAGTGGGGACGCTTTGGGCTAGCTACCGATGTATCGACTGCAGATCTGGTGATCTCTGTGCGGAAGGGAAGCGGAAAGATCGTGCAGCCGACGATTGGAGGCATTCCAAACAACAACCGCCCAATCATTTTTGAACCGACTGAATCGGGAGGCCGGGCGGGAGGGAGCAGGGGGACTCCTCCGATGGGCGGCGATCCGACT
>DATJEO010000288.1:0-24296 GCA_035496515.1 Occallatibacter sp. | reverse complement strand
TGTCCATCGGGATCGGCGAAAAGGAACTGGGGGAGGTGATTTGCGGATTCGACGCCGCTCGAAATGAACCTGACATGCGACTTGTAGAGATCGGCCCAGAGCGCATCCGCGTTCGCAAAGTCGATGAGTGTCTCCCAATGCGCGAGGTCATTGGCTCGTGTGTCCTCAGGAATGCTGCGGCCATTTCGTGGCGCCAAATATTCCAGGAGCTCTATGCCGGGACCCTGGGGAGCGCGAAGGCTGGTGATACGCAGTCTTGCGCCGAACACATTGTTGAGGTGTTCCTGTTCTTCTCCGTAGTTTTCGCTGGCTCCGGCGATGTGCATGCCGAGTTCGTCGCGGTATAAGGCAAGGCTTGCATCAGTGTTGCTGACGGCGATTGCGGTGTGGTCTATGCCGAGGAAAAGGTCTGCGCGGTGCTGTTGCCAACGAGGGTCGCCCTTGCCCTCAGGGAAATGAATGAGCTCAAGCACGTGACCGTCGAGATCTCGAAAATAAAAAGCCTGGATGCCGCCAGCCTGCTCATTCCATGTGGGCAGCGTTTGAGGTCCGCTCGAGACGTGCTGCACGTGGTGGTCGCGAAGCCAGCGATACGCCTCGTCCATATCACTCACGACGATAGCCAGGTGCTGAAACCAGAGGTCGTTGCTGTGCGAGTCTGCTGGGATTGGCCGCCCCTGAGGAGCGAGATACTCCGTGAGCTCGATCTCCTCACTGCCGAGTCGCAGGCGAGCGGCGCGTATTCGCACGCCGAAGAGGCCCTTCAAGTGCTCGATTTCGGCTCCAGCAAGTTCGGTCTCGCTTTCCTTCTGAAAATGCAGAACTTCGCTGTAGAAATCGACGGCACGGTCCAGATCGCTTACCGTGATTCCGACGGCTTCAACGCCGCTGACAGCAGGGATCTGCGCCAATGCGGCGAAGGTGCAGAAGCAGATCCAGAAGATCCAGGCAACAATGCGTGATGCTTTCATGCCGCCCCCGCTTGGCCCGCCGCAGCGAAGTGTTCAGTTGCCGTTGCACTTGCGCACAGGCGCTCGAGCAAGTGATCGCCTATGCGCAGGGCATTCGCGATGATTGTGAGCGCGGGGTTGACCGCGGCGCTGGATGGGAAGAAGCTGCCGTCAACGACGTACAGATTGTCGAGTTCATGCGCTTTGCAATTGCGATCGAGGGCCGAGGTGGCCGGATCGTTGCCGAAGCGAATTGTGCCGTTCTGGTGAGCGACGCCGGCAAGCGGAATTCTTTGACCAAGGAAAAGACTTCGGGCAAACAGGCCCTGATGGCATCGGCCATGTTTCTCGCACTGGATGTGATTGAGGGCATGCTCCAGTTTGTGAATCAGTTTCTTGTGTGCGTTCTGGTTGTTGGGTGTATAGCTGAGAATAATCTCCCCATCCCGGTTCAGCGTGACACGGTTGTTCGGATCGGGAAGATCTTCGGATGTGAGCCAGAAATCAAGCGAGTGCCTCGCCATGGCCTCCAGCGTCCAGCCTGGTGCGATTGCGGGCGCTCCAGCGCGCAAGGTTTCTGCATCAAGCTTGCCTACAAACGAGATGTGTCCCATCGGGAACGGCCAGTCTTCGGAACCGAAGTAAAAGTCGTTTACCGAGAGAGTTTTCTGGAAAATTGTCGGATTCGGGCACTTGGAAATCGCCATCAGCACAGAGTTTGTGTGGCCCATATAGTGGCGGCCCACAACATCCGAACCGTTTGCGAGGCCCCGTAGGTGGCGATCATTCGCCGAACGCAGCAGCAGCGCGGCGGAGTTGATGGCTCCGGCGGATACTACCACCAAATCTGCCGAATAGCTGTCGAGCTTCCCATCCTGTTCGACAACAACACCAGTGATCTCCCGGCCCGAGCTGCTGGTTTCGAGCTTGCGAACGAGAGCATTGCGCCAAAGCGATACGTTGGGATAACGAAGTGCCGGCTCCACGCACATGACGTGGGCGTCAGATTTGGCATGCACCAGGCAGGGGAAACCATCGCACGTATTGCAACGGATGCATTTGCTTGTCTCGGGATTGCGCTCATCGAGCCGGACCCCGAGCGGGGTATGGAACGGCTTCAGCCCGAGACCGCGCAGATCGTCATCGAGCTGCTGAATGCGGGGCTCGTGCGTAACAGCTGGAAACGGATATGGGGATGATGACGATGGCTCGGTTGGATCTTCGCCGCGCCGGCCATGAACCTCATAAAGACGCTCGGCTTCGCCATAGTAGCTCTCAAGATCGTCGTAGCTGATCGGCCACGCGGGCGAGATTCCGCCGTCATGCTGCAGAACACCGAAATCCTGCCTGCGAAGGCGGAAGAGCGCAGCGCCGTAGAACTTCGTGTTACCGCCAACGTAGTAGTTAGTGTGCGGATGGAGAGGCTTGCCTTCCTTGTCGTACCAGTGTTCTTTGGTCTGGTACTTGCCTTCGAGGTTGACCATCGTCGGATCCCAGTTTGCTTTCTCGCGCGGAACAAAGTCGCCGCGCTCCAGAATCAGAATCCTTTTTCCCGACGGGGCAAGCCGATATGCCAGCGTGCCTCCTCCGGCGCCGCTGCCAATGATAATGACGTCGTATTGATTACTGCTCATCGGATGTTTCCTTTCATTCCGCAGAAAATGCAGTCGAGTTTCGGAGAGTGGTCGAGCTTGCAGCAGCCCACCGCGCTGGCGCCTCGGCCCGAGACGTACAGTCGTGCAGCAGCCAGCATCGCCAGCGGCGGCACCAGCAGATAGATTGCGAAGCCTTGCCAGATTCCGGAGGGGAGCGCCGAGCCGAAGGTCCGGGCAGGGTTCATACTCATGCCGGAGTAAGGCGATTCAAGCGCGATGTACATCGCAACCAATCCGCCGGCAACGAGCCCGGTAAGTCGGTTCCAGCGCGGATGATTCGAGAAATGAAGCACGGCCCTCATCTGTATGAAGGAAATGACAAACTCTCCGACCGCTGCTGCGAGCACGCCCAGACGCCCGGGCAATGTCGCGGCATAGCGAACATCCGGATCAGCCAGGCTCATCCGCGCAATCGTCGATACCAGCAATACACCGGTCAGCGCACCCACAAACTGGAAGACGATGTAGAAGAGAGCGTCGGTCGGTTTGATCTTCCGCAGCCATGCAAACGTCAACGTCACCGATGGATTCATGTGGGCTCCGGAACGCTGTCCCCAGGGGGAATAGATCAAGGCCATTGCGGTAAGGCCCATAGCAGCTCCGGTCAACACACGGCGAATCGTGGGGGAGGGCAATGCGAGTCGCGCCGGTGACGAGGGGAGTTCGAAGAACATTGTGAACAGGCACGCCGAGATCATGAACAATCCGAGCAGCGTCGCTTCGATCGCGTATTCAGGCCAGTGCAGCTTTGTGCTCGAAGTCGCATCCTGGTCACGCCGAATCTCGACGCCAGGTTCCTGTATGGATGTGTTCATCGGTGCCAACCTGCGCATGGGAGTGCGGAGCCTCGGGAAAGTGACAAATTTATCCTTCGGGTCAGGGGCTGAAACCAAGTGAGGACAGGACGACTCTCATTGATGTTCAATAACCAGCTATCCGCATTGCATGGAGGTCGAGCATGATTTCGCGTCGGATTACGAGGCGTCCCGAGAAGTGGACAACACTCATGTCGGGAGTGAAGCACCAATGGACAGTCCCGTTTCGCGCTTTCGAGTGGCTGTGGGAGTGGGTGGCGTACGGCCTGAGCCGCTGGAGCTTTCTGGAGGTCCTGGAATACCTGGGAAGCTTTTCAGTCCTGATTGGGGTGATCTTCTATTTCAGTGAATCCGGCGACCGCGTAAAGCAGCGCCACTATCAAGCCTGGCAGGTCATCAATACGGCACAGGGAAAGGGCGGCAGCGGTGGACGGATTGAGGCGCTCCAGGAGCTGAATGAGGATCATGTACAACTGGTCGGGGTGGACGCCTCGTCGGCTTTTCTGCAAGCGATCAGGCTGGAGCATGCAAACCTTTTGCGCGCAGATCTTAGCGCGGCCGACGTGCGCGGAGGCGACCTTCGCGAGGCCACTCTCTCTTATGCCGATTTGCATTCGGCAAATTTTCGCGGAAGCCGGCTAGCAAATGCGGTGCTATCGAATGCAGATTTGCATGATGCCGACTTGGTTGGTGCGGATCTGGATGGCGCGAAGCTGGATGGCGCTGACCTCACTTCTGCCGATCTACGTTCGGCGTTGCTCAAAGGCATCCAGTGGCAGCAGATCAAGAGCGTCAAAGGTGCGAATATCGCGGGGGTCCGGGATGCACCCGAAGGCTTTGTGCAATGGGCGCTGCTGAACGGCGCAGTTGAGTCGGCGGAGGGAGACAACTAGATGCCGCGAGGATGAACTCGCGCGCTATAAAGGCCGGAGCCAGTCTCCGGCCTTTTGTTGTAATGGTATGTACTTACTAGCGGCTAAGCTGCTGAGTTACAGGCTGAGTTCCAGTCGCTGTCGGCCAAGGGGCACGCTCGCGTTTCCTGACCGTAGAGGCGCGGCTCCCAAATAAAGCGTCGAGAGAGAAGAAGCCGGCGCCAAAGATCAGCACCATCAAGGATGCAAACAGGAAAGTATAGGGATCTGCGGCGTAAAACTTGCCGGGATCCGTGAACACTGAGGTCAGCGCTTCCCTGTCGGCAGTGACATAGGCAACCAGCATATTACCGGTCAGGACCAGACCCGTGAGCCGGGAGGCCAAACCGAGAATCAGCAGTACTCCGCCGAAGAACTCGAGATTGCTGACCATAACCGCATTGGCGTGCGGCATGGGGATATTGAGAGAGGCGAAGAACTCCGTCACCTGGTCGAGCCTGTGGAGCTTCCCCCAGCCGGACTGGGCGAATTGCCAGCCCCAATAGAGTCGGATAGCGAGTAAGAACGGCGACTGCATCCGCCCGGCGAGCGAGGCGAGGAATCTCTGCCCTTTAGCGAAGAGAGTGAAAACCGTGTCCATATTGACCTCAAGGAATGAATTCGGCCTGAAGCAGGAGAAAAATTCTGCATCTTCCCGGCAACTCGGTCCGTCACACGTTTCGAGTTCACAGTTCTGACAAAGTTACGGGCGACCGGAACTATTTATGAAAGGGCAGGCGGCGATGGAGATGGACGACATCTACGCGATCAACCTGGCAAAAACAAGGTATCGGGATGGCTTCGACCTCGGCGATGCCGAGCTGGTGCTCTCCGTGTATGACGGCGCCTTTGCCGACATGTCCTTCGGGATACCAAGTTTCTACTACTCCGACGCGCGCGACGTCTTCCGAGCCTCGCTTGAGCGCACGTTTCGCGAATACGACGCAAAGATGACGATAATTCTGATCGACATCGTGCTGAATGGAGACAGGGCGTTCGACTGGGGATGGCACGTGCTGGATCTTACGTGCAAGCAAACGGGCGAGCAGACACGTTTACGAACGCGCTATTTCGAAACATGGAGACGGGATACCGAAAAGGGCTGGCTGATTACGAGCTTCATCGACAACGTTGACCTGGAACCGCGAATGCCGCAGGAAGTGATTGCGGAAATCAAATATGGCGATTCGTTTACTCCCTACGCTCGTCTTGGCCATCTTCCTCAATACGCCTCAGCAGTGCCGACGTGATTCGCTCGCTCGCTCCGCGAGGGATATCGAATGCGTGCTCATCCCCGATCAGAGTGATGACATTTCGCGTTCCATCCAGCAAGGCCTTGCAATGCTTGCATCGTCCGAAATGGAACTCGAGCCTCTCTTTCAAGCCCGGCTCTACATCGTCATCCACAAAGTCAGAGATCCGCCTCCACACCTCGAAGCAGCTTATCTCGACAATTGCTTTTCCTTCCAACATGGCCTGTGGGCCCCCGCCCTTTTCCATCAGAACGATCTGACACGTTTATAGGTTGTACTACCTACGTTCCATGACCCGTCTATTCCCGGCGCGAGAGCGTCGCGCACCTGAAGTCTTGCCCGCAAAAGCCTCGTTTTCACTGAAGCTTCGCTGATCTTGAGCATCTCGGCTGTTTCAGCAACACTCATATGCTGCACATCACGAAGAACGAGCACATCGCGATAAATGGGCTTGAGAGTTCCGATTGCCCTGTGGAGACATTCACGCAATTCCTTCCTCTGCAGAGCTTCGGATGGAATTTCGCGCCAATCGGCCAGGTCGATCGGGATATAGTCGCCTTCGTCGCTTTCAATGCCGGCGTCGATCGACTCTAAAGCTGCTCGGTTTGCGCGGCGCAGCCGGTGACGCGCCTCATTCACAGTGATCTGAATGATCCACGTGCTGAATTTGCACTCGCCCCGGAATTGCGCCAGGTTCTTGAATGCCTTGAACAGTGCCTCCTGAGCGACATCCTCGGCATCCTGCTCGCTCTTCAGGATAGAAACCGCCATGGAGTAAACAATCTTTTGATACGGTCGAACGAGTTCCATGAAGAGTTCGCGTTCGCCTGCTCGGATCCGCTCGATGAGTGCGAGTTCCTCCGGAGATACTTTCTGCGCGGCTGGGCGCGGTCCGGTCTCCGGAAGGGGAGGTGGTTCAAGCGCACCTATCATCGACGGCACCAGCCCATCTCCGTGGCGTCGCTCGGATCTTCCTGCAGCCACACCGTTTTGGAACTCATCCGTCATGCTTGCGAATGGACCTCGATCTCACTTCTGCCCGGATTGAGGCAGGTTACCGCAGTTGGCAAAGCTTGGACAGAGATTTTTTACTAAGTGCTAACCGCCTGTTGCGAAGCCCGGGTATAGTGTCATGCCGCCGTCCACAAACAGAGTGATACCGGTAACGTAGTCAGATTCATCCGAGGCAAGCCAGACTGCTGCTCGTGCAATGTCGTCGGGCTCTCCGACGCGCTCGTAGGGAATCAGTTTCAGCAGTTCCGCTTCAGCCTCAGGTGTCTCCCAGGCTGCACGGTTTATTGGCGTCTTGATCGCACCCGGACCGATGCTGTTGACGCGGATACGATGAGGCGCGAGTTCCTGGGCCATGCTCTTCATCATCAGCATGATTCCGCCCTTCGAAGCAGCATAGTTGCAGTGTCCCGCCCATGGAATCACTTCGTGAACAGAGCTCATGCAGATGATCTTGCCGGCAGCAACGGAGCGGCTCTTTTCGACGCCGCGGCGGATGAACTCGCGCGATGCCTCGCGGGCACAGAGGAATTGACCAGTGAGGTTCACGTTCAGCACAAACTGCCATTGCGCCAGGGTCATATCCACAAGTGCGGAGTCCCGCTGAAGGCCGGCGTTGGCGACGAGAATGTCGATTGTGCCCCATTGTTTGAAGAGCTCGGAGTACATGAACTTGACCTGCTCTTCATTGCTGACATCGGCAGCGAGAGCAATCGCCGTGCCGCCTTCTGCGCGGATTTCTTCCACAACTCTCTCTGCTTGCTCGTGCGTTCCAGGATGATTGATGGCAACCTTCGCACCTGCGCGTCCGAGGGCACGTGCGACTCCCGCGCCGATTCCCGAGCTAGCTCCCGTGACCAGTGCAACCTGGCCCCTGAGTGGTTGATACTTACCGTTTTCCATAAAGGCACCTGTTCTTTGAAAATGGATGCTTTTCAATGTTCCAATCGATCACGACCGCGAAGCGCCGGAGAGTTGTAGCTCTTCCCACCGGTCTCCGGTCTTTGATTCGCCTGTCTTCTGATCTATGAGCTTCACCAGTTTCAGCAGTTCGGCAACGCTCCACGCCTGTGCAATGCAACCTCCTGGATGGTGTGGCTCGTCTCCGTCGAATACCTCCGAGACCTGACCCAGGCAGGCTTCCTGCAGATGTCCTGAGAAGCGATCGAGCCATGACTGGGCATCCATGACGGCTTGTTCAGGTCTTTGCGCATAGCGAAGAAGGGAGACAAAATAAGGACCTGCTAGCCACGGCCATACGGTCCCCTGGTGATAGGCACTGTCGCGGCTCCAGACGTCGCCTTCATATCGGGCGCGATAGCGCGGGTCAGAGGGAGCAAGAGTACGCAGTCCATACGGCGTCAACAGCTGCTTCTTTGCAGCTTCAAGCACCTTGCGTGACTTTTCCGGGCCCAGGAGATTGTGTCGAAGGCTAACTGCGATTACCTGATTGGGACGGATGGACGAATCGGCGCTAAGTTCTCCAACGACGTCGTAAAGGCATTCGGCGCTCTCGTTCCAGAAGACCTGCTCGAAGCTGGCCTTGAGTCGATTCGCCACTCCAGCGCAATAATCCGCCGCTGCCACATCCCCTAGCGTCCTCCCGAACTCTTCAACCGTGCGCAGCGCGTTATACCAGAGTGCCTGAATCTCTACCGGTCGTCCGGCGCGAGGTGTAATCGCGGTGTTGCCGACCTTGGCATCCATCCACGTGATCTGGGTTGAATCATTCCCTGCCCACAGAAATCCCTGCACATCTGCGTGAATGCCGTAGTGTGTTCCCGCCAGGTGGTGATGGATGATGCTCTTCAACCCGGGATAGAACTGGGATCGGATCAGCTCGAGAGCTTCACGCCGCCAGGCACTGTCGCTCCGATAGTTCAGGTATTGCCAGATCGCGTCGACAAACCACAGAGTCGCGTCTACCGTGTTGTACTCCGGGGTTTCGCCCTGGTCGGGGAATCTGTTGGGCAGCATTCCGCCGTGAACGTAACGAAGGAACTGCAATAAGATTTCTTTGGCCGCATCCGGCTGATCGGTGCACAGCAGAAGGCCAGGGAGGGCAATCATGGTGTCGCGACCCCAGTCGCCAAACCAGTGATAGCCGGCAATCACAGTTTTGAATGGCGGCCGCGCAACGATGAAGTGCTCGGCCGCAACAGACAAAGCCCGAACCAAGTCAGCATTCCTGCTGTTCGAGCCGGCACGCCGCTCAATCTCATGGTGGCGGCGCATCTCGGCTGCGCGAATCGTCGCAGAGTCGGCTACAACATGCGGTTCAGTCGAGGCAATCAGAGTCAGCTTGGATTTGCCGTTGAGTGATGCCTTCATGATCAAGGGGTTGAAGAGGTCTTCCCGGTGGTCGAGGCCGCGTGCCCGCTCTTCAGAGTATTCGAAGTTGTAGTACCAGACGCCCGTGCTCACCACCTCTTCGGCGCTATGCGCAAGATGAAGCGAAGGGAGATCGCCGTATGGCTGCAGAGTAATACGGCCATCGGATTCACTGAAGCTTGGGCTGATCGCGCCGTTGGCGTGCGTGGTCGAGTGATAGTCGCGGAACGCAATAAGTGGTGCGATCTCGAGCTGAATGTCATCGCCCGACAAGCGGCTTGTCAGAGAGTATTCGATAACGACAGTGTTTTCGCCCCGGGCCATATATATCGATTTCTCGAGTACGAACCGCTCACTGCTGAAGGTGTAGACAGGAAAGGGATCGAGACGAAACTGTTGAAGGTTCCGGAACCCTTGAGGATGAAGAACGTCGTTCCCGTATCGATTCGTTGAAAGTTCGAAGCGCGTCCCGTTGACGATGAGAGCGTCTTCCAGCTTGGAAAGCATCACCAGTCGCCCTACCGGCGGATGCGTAGCAGCTACGAGAAGGCCGTGATACCGGCGAGTGTTCACCCCGCAAACCGTGGACGAGGCGTACCCGCCGATCCCGTTGCTGATGAGCCATTCTTTCGAGATCAGGAGCTCAGGGTCATTGACGATAGCGTTATGGACGGTAAGCACTGTCTTCTTCCTTGAGGGCAGTCATTCTCTCTGCCGGCATGTATGAGCCGTGCGAGCCCAAAAGGTTACAGCAATTCTGTGAAGGGTTGAGACCGTCGAGTGTTAGCGTGCTAAACAAAAGCAAGGAATACACGAACGAGCTAACCGTCGAGATCGACGGCATCGCTCGGCGAGTAATTGCGTGACTTGAATTCAGCAGGCAAGTCGAAGTCTGCAAGTTTGCCAAGCAGCCCGACCACATTCTTGATTCCCGCGAAGACCGTCTGGCAATGTGGGCAGCTCTCCAGATGTTGCGACAAGCGCTCAGCCATTGCAGACGCGAGGTCACCTTCCATGTAATCGACGAACAGGCGCCGCGCCTGGGCACATGCCATCTCGCTCGAGCTGGATTCCGAACTCGCCATTTCTAGCACCTTAGATGGCGGTTGAAGGCCTAAGGTTCCGTAATTTCTTCTCCGTTCTGAAACCTTTCGAAGAAGTCCGACTCGTACGGCATGCGCGAGATCACAAAAGATGATCTCTCATCAAATTCATCTTCGAGGTCAACATGCAAGTACGCAAGTTCATGAAATACGGAGTCACCATCGCACTTTGCTTCGCCGCAATAGCTAGTTTGAATAGTCAGACGCTCGAGAAGAAATCACTCTCGTTGGCAGGAGCCGAGCGAGCTATCGCTGCCGCGAAATCCGAGGCGACACGCCTGCAGGCGCCGGGGGCTGTCATCGCAGTCGTTGACGATGGCGGCAATCTCATGGCTCTGGCACGACTGGATGGAACTTTCGCGGCGGGAGCCAATGTCTCAATCGGCAAGGCCCGCACGGCCGTTCTCTTCAAGAAGCCAACAAGGGTATTCGAAGAATTGATTAATTCGAGCGGCAAAGGCCGCACGGTCATGGCATCGCTCGAGAACTTCACGCCTCTCATCGGCGGCATTCCGATCGTAGTTAATGGAGAAATCGTAGGCGGCGTGGGCGTAAGCGGAGCCGCAAGCGCAGATGAAGACGAGAAACTCGCAATCGCAGGTGCTAATGCACTGAGCTCTTCACATACCTCAGCAGGAGGAGTCTCATTTTTCGACAGCCACTCGGTCGATGAAGCATTCGGGAAGGGAGCGGTGTTGGTCGATGGGAGCGATGGCCGCAATTACATGGTTCATGCCAGCCGAAGGTCTACACCGGGGCAAGCGGAGATCCACACCAGGGACACTGACGTCATCTACGTGCTGGATGGCGAAGCTTCCCTAACCACGGGCGGACGTGCAGTGGACGCGAAGACGACTGGGCAGGACGAACTTCGAGGCGTCACTATCGATGCCGGCCAGACTCGCTCGCTCACCAAGGGCGATGTGGTAGTCATTCCTGCTGGTGTGCCGCATCAGTTCGTGAAAGTGACCAATCCCTTTCTCTACTTCGTCGTGAAAGTCCGATAGGCGGAGCCGAAGATGCCATTCAAGATTGCATTTGGAACAGTTCTCGTCTTCTACGCAACGCTATCCGTAGCATCAGCACACTCCCAAATGGTTCAGGATCCCCCGTTTGGCAAGCCAGACGCGGTGGTCGATCTCGCAACCGAGGAAGGTGCGCAGCTTGTAAGCGGCATTTGGCGCTACCACGACGTGTCCATCGTTTCCGCGGGCTTTCGCGCAGTCGGAGCTGATCTAAAGCCGAGCGGCGCTCCCATCAAAACGCTCGATTACGAGCCGCATGCAGGCGGCCGCGATTTTGACGATTCGAAGTGGGAACCGATAACCCCGACTTCACTGGATCAGAGGAGATCGACGGGGAAGGTCTGTTTCAATTGGTATCGCATCAACATCACGATTCCGGAAAAGATTGGTAGCGTCGCAACCCAAGGCTCGACGGTCGCATTCGAAGTTGTTGTCGATGATTACGCCGAGATATGGGTCGATGGCAAGCTGCCGCGTGTACTCGGAGAGCCAGGTGGGCAATCGGTTAAGGGCTTCAACGCGCCCAACCGCGTGGTCCTTACGAGGAACGCCCAGCCAGGTCAGCGGATTCAGCTGGCCGTGTTCGGCATCAACGGGCCGATCTCTCACAGCCCGGAAAACTTTATTTGGATCAAATCAGCGACTCTCGACTTCTACAAGTTTTCTCGAGTTGTTTTGTCTGCTACGACGGCACAGCTGATGCGAAAAGACCCGGCGTTCGACAGGATCGTTCCCACCGACGCGAAGATCGAGAAACTCGCCGGCGGCTTTCAGTTCACGGAAGGGCCGATTTGGATACCAAGTTCCGCCGAGAGTGAAGGCTACCTGCTATTCAGCGATCCCAATAACAAT
Organism: Occallatibacter sp.; assembly: GCA_035496515.1. GTDB lineage: Bacteria > Acidobacteriota > Terriglobia > Terriglobales > Acidobacteriaceae > Telmatobacter. The sequence continues at coordinate 12,390 of DATJEO010000288.1, read as the reverse complement.
GTCATCTACCGCTGGACACAGGATGGACACGTCTCGGTGTTCATGACCAAAAGCGGGTATCGCGGCGTTGACATTGGGGAATACGGGCAACCTGGCTCGAATGGGCTAACTATCGACCGCGAAGGCCGGCTCACGATCAATCAGCACGGCAACCGGCGTGTGGTCCGGATGGAAAAGAACGGGCAACTCACTGTTCTCGCAGATCGCTTTGAAGGCAAGCGCCTGAACAGCCCAAACGATCTGGTGTACAAGTCCGATGGCGCGCTCTATTTCACTGATCCACCATTCGGACTCCCCAGATTCTTCGATGATCCGCGCAAGGAGCTTCCCTATAGCGGCGTCTTCCGGGTTTCGCCTGACAAGAATGTGCAGCTCGTCTCGACCGATTTGAAAGGGCCGAACGGGCTTGCTTTCTCATCAGACGAGAAGTACCTCTATATCGACAATTGGGATCCGGAGAAAAAGGTGGTCATGCGCTACAGCGTTGAGCCGGATGGTTCGTTGGGGCATGGTGAGGTTTTCTTCGATATGACCAGTGCGCCGGGAGAAGACGCTCTGGATGGCATGAAGGTGGACGTCGAAGGCAACCTGTATGTATCGGGGCCCGGGGGAGTGTGGATACTCTCGCCTGAAGGCAAGCACCTCGGTACTATCGCAGGGCCGGAGCATCCTCACAACTTCGCTTGGGGTGATGATGATGGCAAGACACTGTACCTTTGCGCACAGACCGGACTGTACCGAATCAGGCTGAACATTGCGGGAATTCGCCCACACTGAACATTATTCCGGCACTGCGGTTGGTTCACCTTTGTATCCAAGTGCGGTTTCGATTGCCGGATTGCGGAAATCAGGCAACGTCCCGAGCCCGAAGGAGACCGTGTTAGCAAACTGCGCAAAACCGACCACAACCGCTGCCTCCATGATCTGCTGATCGGTGAAACCGAAAGTGCGTAGCTTATCTACGTCAGAAAGCATGATCTTCTTGCCGTCGGAATTCAACTTCGCGCAGTAGTTGAGGAGCGCTTTGTCTGCTATCGAGATTTTCGAGTGCTGATAGTCCACTGCGATTTGTTCCGGCTCGGGGCCATCGATCTTCAGCATTCGCACAATCTCGCAGTGAGCGGTTACGCAATATGTGCTGAGGTTCGCCGCGGAACAGGTGAGGAAGATATATTCCACCTGCTTGCGCGAGAGGGCTCCCGTGTGGAACAGGATCGCCTCCATCAGCTTCATTTCTGCTTCGACCAGGTCGGGCCGGGCAACCTGGGCAACGTAGAAATTGGGCAGAAACCCGAACTCACGCTTGACTTCGGTGAAGCCGGGGAAGTCCTTCTCATCGAAGGCGGGGCTTTTCAGATATGCCATGTCTCACCTTGAGCGCTTTCGTGTGCTCGGTTCCAACATGTCCGAAAGCTGGGTCCGATGGGTTCTTGGAAAATGCTGGCAAATGGTACCAGTTTCAGCTATATACTAGCAGCCTCCAGCATCGTATGGACTCATTTGTGGCTGCCGGGGACGAGTCCGCTGAGCGTTCCCAGGTTGCGACTGGGCACCTCACACTTTCCCCGATCCTATCTCGGATTGAACCGGAGTTCCCAGCTCTTATTGCTGCGGAAGAAGCCTTGACGCGTGCAATTCTCGAAAGCGCTGACCTTCTCTCAGCGTCAGACCAGCGTGTTCTGCTTGCGACTGCTGGGTATGCGTGGCCAGGCGCTATCAGCGACCGCTTGGCGCCTTTCAGCAAAACTTCAGGAGGACACGACCAGAGCGCAGTGGTGCGATTCGGCCGCAAGCTGGCGCGATACGGACCTTGGTGTACAAAGGCCGACTGCGATGAGTTGACTGGAGCCGGATACCCGGAGATTGCCGTCATCGCGGCGGTAGCCCTGGTCGCACTCGGCCACTTCCGCTGCACGGTCGCGGCCCATCTGCTCGGACCGGAGTGGCTAGACGAGAAACCGGCAACAACAGAGAAGGAGAAGGTTCCACAATGGAAAGAAACTACTTCACCGTTTTTTTCATCGAGTCACCGTACCAGTGATGCTCTCGATTTTGCATTTGCCCAGATCCGGGCGCTCTTCGGTTTTGTCCCTAGTCTCGTCCAGCTCCAAAGCTGGGTGCCGAATCTACTGGCGACCGAGGTGCGACTCTTGGATGCAGTGTTTGGCCCGGAAGAGCACCTGAGTCAGATCCAGAAACATCGTGTAGCGTTCCGGCTGGCTGCGGCCAACTGCAGTAACTACCTGGTGGCCCTTCACGGAGAAATGCTGACCCTCATCGGTTCCACACCCAACGAGATCCTCGATTTATTTGATAACCCCGAAGCAGCATCGCTTCCTGAGCCCGACAGGGCCCTCTGTTCGGAAATCACAAAACTTCGGATTGTTCAAAGAGGAGGGTATGCCGCAGTTGATCGGAAATTGCTGGTCAACGCCGGTTTGACGGAGGCTCAAATAGTCGAAGGGATCGTCACAGCGGCTTTCACGAATCTCCTGAGCACCCTTCAGTTCGGTCTTGGCGCCACTCCAGATTTCCCGCCTGCGCGTATGTTTCATGTAAAAGATCTGTATCTTTCTGAGGAGGAAACCCGTCCTACTCAGAACGAGAATCGTCTGGAAGACCCGGATATCGAGATTGCCGCCAGGGTCAAGGCAGGGGAAACGGATGCATTCGAGCAGTTGGTACGCAGTCATACTCGGCGGGTTTTCAGGACTCTATATGGTTTGGTTGGTAATGCGGAAGAGGCCCGCGACGCAACACAGGACACTTTCTTGAAAGCATTCGAACATATCGACAAGTTCGAAGGGCGGTCGAAATTCTCCACCTGGTTGACGAGTATCGCGGTCAACACGGGCACCGAGATCCTTCGGCGGCGGCGACCTGTCGAGTCTCTCGACATTGAAGATGACGAGCACGGATTCAGACCGCGGCAAGTGCGAAGCTGGGTAGACAATCCCGAAGAAGCTCTGGCGAAATCGCAGATGGATGATCTGGTCCGGCAGGGGGTGCTTCGCCTGCCGGAGAAGTACCGCACCGCGCTTCTTCTTCGCGATATCAATCAGCTGTCCACCGAGGACGCCGCAGAGGCCATGGGCTTGAGTTTGCCCGCAACGAAGGCTCGGATCTTACGCGGCCGCCTCATGCTCCGAGAGTCCCTCGCTCCACATCTCAGCAAATCGGAAGGAGATCGCCATGTTTAGCTGCGCCGATTTCCTTGCCGAGTTTGGCGACTACCTCGAAGGCTGTGCAAAGCCAGAAATCAAGTCATGTATCGAGGAGCACTTGCGCGAGTGCAAGAGCTGCCAAGTGATAATCGATAGCACCTGCAAAACGATTCGCATCGTAACGGAGAGCGAGACGTTTACGCTTCCAGCCGGTGATGTCGAGCCGATTGTTGAAAACGTCATGACTCGGGTTCGAAAATTGAATGCAACATAGCCCTCATTAATCTGTTCGAAAGATTCCCTTGCATCTATTCCCTTTCGGCCCCCGTCAGACCTCTCATTCGCAGCGCATAATTATTTGGTCGCACTCGCGATCTCTGGAAATGGCTTGTAGCGGAGCGAATCGTTCTCGAGGCGTCCTACCGAGTTTCCGGGGGGCTTCGAATGATTCACAAAACGATTAGCTGCGATTGTCACTGGTTCCGAACGCGACAGTTGGTCTCATTGGGCAAGAGGGAAAGGTACTGCAGAGCACCTTCTGGCACAGCATCCTGTTTGCCGGGGTCTTGGGCATGATCGCCTTGCTGCAGGCTTACGTCGTGCCTCAAATAGTGCCTTAAGCAACAAGGCGCGATCCAGTAGAACCGACATTCCAACCATGCGATAGAAAAGCGGTGGTCGTGATCGGGGGAGTCGATTATGCGGCAACGCGCGCTGCCGGGGATTTAATCGTCGATCCGCCGTCCGTCGCCAAGATGGCGAAATCGCTTCCGAAAAACTGGGAGAGAAAGGATGTCGAACTCGTTTCTCAACTGACCGTGAATCAGGTCCCCGGTCCTGCCGAAATAGTGGCCAAGTACTGCAGCTGAACCGTACGCTCCTTCTCCTCACACGATTCCGAAAGCATACAGATTCACGCTGATTGGCGGAATGCGTAACTGCCCAGCAAGCTGCTGGGCCCCATGCTCTGCGATTTCAACAACAGGCTTTTTGTCCGCCTCGTTCGTAGCATCTACGCTGGCCGCTGCAATCTGCCATAGTTTACCTGTATCTTGCAGCTTCACTCCTGCGATACGTGGCGACAAGACCTGTTCCTCTTCGGTAGGGTTCACGACTGAAAGATAGAACGTCTTTCGATCAGCGGACACAGCTGAAAGTGCATCGAGGGGATACGTAGCGCTGCCCGTAGGTCGTGTAGGAATATCAACCATGGGAGTACCGGACATTGGTTGTTGAGGAGAATTCCCGCTCAACTCCACCGTAGTCGCATGCGCAAAGTGCGTCGCCATTAGCTTCAGAACCAGTCCCTCAGCAGACAGGCCTACGACTTCTCCGGTCTTATCTGTCAACACACTGAATAGGCCGCCTGTTGGACAACTCGCGCCCACCATATCGGAGTGTCGGAATATCTCGTGAAGGAATAGTGCGTAGGACAGCGGCCCAACCATCCCCGTCCCCAGATGGGGCTTTCCATCAGCGGATCGAAAACGAACGCCCCATTCATCGAAGATGAACTTGATATCTTTGCCGCTCAGCCCAGGAACCTTTTCGCGGTATCTCTGCCATGCCTCGAAAGCTTCGCCGACGCGATTCGCCAGCCTCCTCGTCCTGAACTGCAACGCATCGTCAATATCGACAAAGCTCTGCTTCTCCGCATCAAAGACAAGATCTGGGTAAGCATACGTGTGCTCAGAAACATAGTCGACGTGGTCCGCGCACTTCTGCAGCAGCCACCAATCCCAATCGTTCACACTTCCAAAATCAAAGGGCAGCTTCTCCGTGATCGCCGGCTCCCACATGCTCGGAAAGAAGTTCCCTTTCTTCTCCGCGCCGTCGATCGACTTCTCTGCGATGCTTGCTCCGGAAAGCACCACCTTGATCCGCGGATCCACGTTCTTCATCGCTTCCACGATCGTGTTGTGCTTCGCCCAGTACTGCTCCAGCGACATATGCCCATACTGCCAAGGCCCATACATTTCGTTTCCAATGCACCACAGCCGGATATTGAACGGCTCGGGATGCCCGTGATCCGCGCGCAACTTGCCAAGCCGCGCGCTCGTTGATCCATTGCAGTACTCCACCTCGTCTGCAGCCGACTGCGCGTCTCCAAACCCGCTGTTGATCGTGAGATACGGTTCCGCTCCGAGCAAACGGCAAAACGCGATGAACTCATGCAGCCCGACATCATTGGGCTCCACCCTGTTAGACCACATCGGCTGCAGTCTCGGCGGACGCGTGTCAGCGTCCCCAATCCCATCTCGCCAGTCATACGCAGAGACGAAATTACCTCCTGGCCACTTGGCCATCTTGAAGCCGGCTTCCTTATAAAACCGGATCATCCCTGCATGAAAGCCCTCCACATTGTCGGACGGCATCAGGGAAACAACTCCAATGGAGAACGCGCCCGTGCCTGTTCCGACAATCTCCAGCCGCGCATCCTCAGAATCAGCCTTCGGCTCGAACCTGAATGAATGCTTTCGAAATTCCCGCGACAGCCCCGCAATCGTCGCCGCCTGCGAGTCACCAGCGCCAGCTGCCCACACCAACCGCACCACTACTTTCGCACTCGAATCACCGGCAAGGTAGACCCGCCCAACATAGCTCTTTCCGCCCTTCACCCGCAGCTTCCCCTGTCGGATTCCACGCGGCTCGTCACCATCCAGCCTGATGCGCGGACTGTGCTTGCCTACAAACGGATGCGTATTGTCCATCTCAACCGCATCCGCCGGACCCACCGGCTTAAACGGCTCCCCAGTGAAACGGCGAAAGAACGGATTCATCGGCGGCGGTTCTACGTTCGAGATCGCGTTCGCAAACTTTCTGTCCGTCAACATCTCCGCCCAGACCCGCGTTGTCGCCGGCTCCATGTAGCCGCCGAAGATCAGCGGCGTAATCGGCTCTCCCCGCTTTGAAGCATCAATCGCGGCTTCAATCTCCTGGCTGGAAGCAAGCGCATGCATGCGGCGGCCCAGCATCGTCGCACCTGCAACTGATGCAGCTACAAATTCACGTCGATTCATTGTGGGTAATTTCTCCCTGGTCCGGCAGCGTCTCCGGCCTTAATCGGGCAACTGATGCTCGTTCAGGATCTCGTCCACAGTGGACTTCGGTACGGGCAAATGTCCCTCATTCTCCTTAAGCCACTGATGAAAATCTTGCTCGATCTCCGGTGCCCATTTGGCATCGATCTGCCCAGCTGTGTACTTCTTTTCCTTCAGCCGCTGGTGGCCAAACATATCTTGTAAATGCGTGCGCTCCGAATACTTGACGACCTTCTCAGCCATTTGCGGAGGTATGAAGAGAACCCCGCCATTGCGTCCGAGGATCACATCTCCAGGCATTACCAGCGCGTGACCGATGCGCGTTGGACCATTGATGCCGACCATCGTCGAATTCAACCGAGCGCCACTCGAGAGCGTCCCAAAGTGATGAGAGGGATCGTAGCTGCGCACAAACGACGTGAAGTTCGGCAACTCATTGAGTCCGTTGATGTCGCGGACAGCCCCATCGTAAACAATCCCATTCCCTGATCGCGCATAGATCGCGTTCCCCACGTTGTCACCAATCGACGGCCCGTCAACCTTCAGCCCGAAATGATCGGCGACATACACATCTCGCGGCTGCAGCATATCCACGGGCCACGCGTTTGTCGCTCCCTTGCGACTGTCCAGCTTGCCCTGTTCTTCAATGACCTTCTGCACATCGGGCCGCCCCGGCATCCACATCGCCGTCAGCGCTCGCCCCACAAGCACCTGATCGGGATGAATGCAGTACCACCCGTCTTCGTACTGATGATTGAAGCCCGCGGTACGTAACATCGCCCATGCTTCTTCAAGCGTCACATTCTTCATGCGGTCCAAGATGTCATCCGGAACCTTAGGTCTGCCGTCCGCAAATCTCTCACCATGCCAGTCAGGCGTGTACTTGATCACGTCATCACGCGTGAAAAATCCGTTTTGTCCTGACGCAAAAGAGGCAAAGCTCAGGACCGCTGCTCCGGCAAGTACACCTGCTATGAAGTTCCGCATTTGCTGTCCTCTGTTGATCGATGAACTTGCAACTCACTTCTCTGGCTCGAACCACGATGTTCCCGGTATCTGCGCCTTCTTCGCGACTTCCTCGTTCATCTCCACGCCAATACCGGGGCGATCCGGCGGAGTGACATGACCGTTCACGATGATCTCGCCTTCTTTCACCCATGACTTCCAGAGATCAGGGTGATTGATCCAGTGCCACTCGCATGCCAGGAAGTTCGGGTATGTCGTACACGCGTGCGCCGTCGCCATCACTCCAATCGGCGACACCACGCAGTGCGGCGCAACCGGCAAGTAGTAGGCCTGAGCCATGTTCGCAACCTTTTGCGCTTCGGCCAGCCCGCCGACTTTCTGAAAATCTGGCTGGATAATATCGACTGCTCTCTTCTCCAGCAGTTCCCGGTATCCCCATCGCATGTAGAGGTTCTCTCCACACGCGATCGGGGTCGACGTCGAATGGCGGATGTCCGCCATCGCGTCGACATCTTCCGCCGGCACAGGCTCCTCGAGCCACATCAGCCGGAAGGACTCCAAGGCCTTCGCCACCTTCTTCCCGGTTGGCGCGTCATAACGGCCATGCATGTCGCACGCAAGATCCATCTCCGCCGGAATCGACTCGCGCACATGCGAAACCCACTTCACCATGCGATCGATTTCGCCATTGCTTGCCGTCCAGTTGACCGAATCGAGTCTTGCCGGGTCTCGCGCGTCATCCAGATCGATCTTCATCGCTGTAAAACCCTGGGCCTTGATCCACGGCAGTTTGCGATCCGACTCCTCGCCGATCGGATTATCCATATCGGAGTCGCAATAAATGCGAACCTTGTCGCGAAACTTGCCGCCCAGAAGCTGGTAAACCGGCAGTCCCAGAGCTTTGCCCGCGAGATCCCACAACGCAATCTCCACACCCGACAAAGCCGTGACGTACTGACCGCCCTGTGCCCCTGCAAAGATTCCAAGCGTCCGGATCCTCTCCCAGATCGCCTCAACATTCAGCGGGTCGCGCCCAACCAGCATGCGTCGCCAGCCCCGGATCAACGACACCGCCCCAACTGCCGCGTCCGTGCATTCACCCTGCCCGTAGAGGCCCTGGTCCGTGTAAATCCTCACATGCGTCTGAGGACCATGCACCATCACCTGAGCCGTTCGGACATCGGTGATCTTCAGCTTGGGACGTTGGTTGCTCGTGCTGTTGCTCTGGATCGCCGCTGCCAGAGTTGGAAGAGAGAATACGGAAGCTGACCCTATCGCCTGAAGGGCGCAGCCTTTCAGAATTGATCTTCTGGAGAGTCGTGTCATTCCCCTGGAAGCCTTTCCTCAATTTGTAGTCAGCGGTCTGTCGCCTCTATTTGTTTCGCGGTGATTTGACAGAAGGAGTTCGGGACGCGAGCGAACTATAGCGATCAGCAGAAACGATGTCAACAGAATTAATTCGCTTTATATGCTAGTAAATCGGTTTCTCTCACAAGACGAGGATTGCTCGTTTGTTGAGCGGGGCATTGCAGCTCAATCTCGAACAGCAGGTCGCGGATCGACAACGAGCCACATCACTGCCCCAACCACGGCAACTCCCGCCCCGCAGAAGAACGCGGACTTCCATCCATATTGTTTGGCTATGTACGGCGTTAACGAAGCGGTGAGAGCGCCACCAATCTGGCAGCACATGTTCATCACTCCGGATACCACTCCAGAAACTTCACCTGCGATATCTGCGCTTACAGCCCAGAAGGAACTTTGTGATAAATACAGAGCACCGGCGCCGCCCGCCAGAATAATGCTGGCTGCTTGAGCACCCTGCACACTCGAACCAATAACAAGGAAAACTGCGGTCAGCGAAAACGACACGACAGCAATCCCACATCGTCCGCTGCGAAAGCCGAATCGCTGCGATAAGTGGTCGCTTACCCATCCGCCGGTCAGGCAACATACCGTCATCGCGATGAAGGGGATCATCGACATGAACGCATTCGCTTTGAGATTCACTCCGCGCGCCTGCGCCATGTAGATGAAGAACCAGCTAAAGAAAATCCAGGCAACATATCCAAAGCTGAAGTAGCTTAGCGACAGACCAGCCATATTACGGTTCAGCAAAGCCGCACGCCAATGGATCGATGACGTCGATCCACGTACCGATCCGGTTAACCTATGCGCTTGAATCAGCTCCAACTCCGCCGCGCTTACGTGCTCATGCTCTTCGGGCCGGTCCCTCGCAATGACATACCAGACAAACCCAACAACAATGCCAATCGCTGCGCAGAACCAGAAGGATGCCCGCCAGCCATAGTTGCTGATTATCCACGTGAGTATCGGAATGCTGAGACCAGCACCCGCGCCCACGCCCGCAAATATCCAGCCGTTCGCACTTCCGCGTTCCGCTACCGGAATCCACTGCGACACAAACTGATTCGTAGCCGGATACATAACCGCCTCGCCGGCACCCAGGGCCAATCGAATCAAAATCAGAATCAAAAGTGCATGATGGAGACGTGGACTAGCCAGCGCGGTCAGCGCAGTGAAAACGCCCCACCATACGACACCCGCTGCAAGAATGCGCCGTGGTCCAAAGCGGTAGGCCAGCCATCCGCCGACAACCTGGAAAGCTGCATAACCGATCAGAAACGAACTGAAAATCCAACCCAGTTGTACATTGTCGATTCCCAGCTCATCGCGGATAAATCCGCCGGCAATGGAAATGTTGGTGCGATCGAGGAACGCGACTGCACTTAGCAGAAACATCCACAGGACCAGAACCTTCCGAATTGAGTAGCCGCGAGAAGAAACCATCCACATCTCCGCAATCAATTTGCAACAGTTCGTCCTGACTTTCCCCCGTGCTCAGTTGCCCGGCATCTCCGCTGTCGAGCCAGGTGCCCCAAGCCTTGAAATCAGATTTCAAGCACTCTTCGTCGATGGATTCGATGAAACACTCGGCTACAGTGAACACTCGAATGTCAGCTTCCCCGATTGTTCAGCGCTTCCCTGCCCGTCGCGCACGTGACAGCACTCCTGCGTATTCTAGCCTTCGCTGCGCAAATGTGCCGATGTGCGACCGGCTCGACGCACCAACGACCGGTATGGAACATCGGCCTCAACGCTTCCCCGGAGCGCTTGCCAAGCACACATCAACGTGATGAGTGAGGTGAGGCGAGTTTCCAGGCGCATCGAAATGTCGGACCGAATACGGACCAACTCTGAGGTCGACTCTGCTCTAAGTTGTTGAGTGGTTTGGAGCGGGAGACCGGGATCGAACCGGCGACATTCAGCTTGGGAAGCTGACGTTCTACCACTGAACTACTCCCGCCCTTTAGAATCAGATATTTATAGTATACATCGCGTATTTACTATCCAATTTACTATCCAGATTCGGAAAAGACTGCATTCCCAAGGGCCCGATCACGAGCCCCGGGAAGAAGGAATACGATGTCAGATAGTAAGCCATGGACAGCACCAACAGTTCTCGAGCGAATCTCAAGAAGTATATCAAGATTGGTCGCAAGTGGAGGTTTGTACCGGTTCACAAACAGAACGGCTTGCCGTATCCGGGAACGGTGATCATCGATGGCAAGCCGGTCCGCTCCAATGCCGGGACGTTCTACCTCGAGTATTACGAAGACGGCCGCCGCGTGCAGAAGCCGGTCGGCCAGTCTCCGCGTGAAGCTAAAGATGCCTGGTACGCCAAGATGAGCTTGCAGTGCTCGAAGCACACTTCGGAGAGAGTCGAAGAGAATCAGCCCCCGGAACTGGCGACTGTTGCCAGTGCTTTCTATCGCTTCGTCGAAGAGGCAAGGGCCACGAAGGAAGACTCGACCTATCGGGCCTATCGACGCGACCTTGAATGGGTCGAAGCGAATCTCGAAAGAAATCTCACCACCCAGGTTGGACGCGATGACATCCTTCGCCTGCTGACCAAGGGGAGGGACTCAGGCCTGAACGCGAAAACTGTGACGCGGCGGCTCATCGTGGCCCTGATGGCATTACGGAGTTCCGGCGCGGTGATCACTCTCAAACGGGGGGATTGGCCTAAAGTCACGGAGAAGAGCGTCGAGACCTACCATGAACGTGAACTCCTGAAGTTCTTTGCCGCGTGCGAACCCGTGGAGAAGCTCCTGTTTCAGACTTTTCTATGCACCGGATTCAGAAAACGAGAAGTCAACACGCTTACATGGAATGACGTCGACTTGCGTCAGCGCACTATCCGGGTTCAAGCGAAGCCCAAGTACAAATTCAAGCCCAAAAACCACGAAGAGCGATCTGTGCCGATTCCAACGTCTCTGATCAGGGTTCTGTCGGCGAGGAAGAGATCGCAGAAGGAATCGGATTTGATCTTTCCGACGCCGCCACATCCTAAGCGCCCTGAGTACGGCGGCGACAAGCCGGACGAACATCACCTCGAGCTTTGCAAGAGGATCGCCTGGCGGGCCAGACTGAATTGTCGGCGCTGCTCATCCGGAGCGCGTTCATGCGCGCGAGGGCCATGCTGCGAGGGATGGACTTTACACAAGTGGCGGCACACCTACGCAACCAACATGCTGCGCTCCAACGTAGACATCAAGTCCCTCCAGATTCTGCTGGGTCATAAGAACCTGGCTACCACCGAGAGATATCTGCGTTCCTTGGGTGTACTCGACCTGCGAGGCAAGATTGAGAAATCGAATATCGCGGATTGGATCAAGACGAAGAGATGAAACGGGCCGGATTCCTCCGGCCCTCTCATGCGGCAAGGAGCTGCTGCCGCGCCGCAGCAGCGAGCCCAGGATCTTTCTTCGCCAACCATGCTGCCAGAACGGACGGATCGAACTCGATCGAGCCCGCGATACGAAAAAACGGAATCTGGCGACGCTGCACCATGCGATAGATAGTGCAGTCCGACTTGTTGAGCAGAAGCGCCACTTCATGAACACTCATCTCATGGCGAATGGCCTGCAGTTCAAGCAGGATGTTGAAATAACATCCGTGCCTTTCCTCGGCCGGTGAGCCGGCCCGCTCAGGGGATGTCCGGCGCATGCTCTTTCCCTTGCGGCCTCGACAGATCGCTGAGTGCAATCTGCCTCTTCGTCAAGGGAAGCGACCCGCAGTTGAGCGCTTCCTGACGTTCCTGTTCGTTCTTCATAACGTTTCTCCTGTTTGAGGTTTATCCGGATTGCTGGCATGCTTACGCAGGTCCTTGCTCTGCTTCGAACGGGCTAAAATCC
>DATJEO010000287.1:0-4509 GCA_035496515.1 Occallatibacter sp. | reverse complement strand
CCGCAAAAGCTCCCCGTTTGTTTGGCGTGGAGGTGTCGCAGGTTACCGGAACCGCTGACTGAAGGTTTACGTATCTCTGAACGCATGGAGCCTTGCTACAGCTGGTCGTGGGTGGAATTGCGGGTCTCTGAGGCGATTGCGGAGTGGAAATCGTGCGCGGGAACCGATTGCGATTCCGGGCAGCGATTCTGTCCGCAAGAACAGCGGAGAAGAGAAGATGCCTACGACGAGGCGCTCGAAGAGGTTGAGCGGGAGGCGAAGTACGCGCGCCGCGGCGGAAAGCAGCGATTTGAGGCACAGCGGCGAGTTGTCGCGGTATTTCCGCGGTTCGCGACGGTGGCTCTGGGGTTGGAAGACGAAGCAGTGCACCTGCTAACGAAGAGTTTTCTCCCCATCGGAACGCAATTCGCGCAATGGGCGAGGCGGTTCGATCCATCGCTGCCGATGCCGGACGTAGTGCAGGCTTGCCGAAATGCGTGGACTGTTTGCGGAATACAGCCGCTCGTTGGGGATCGCATGGAGATGACCTCGGCGATCATTGGCTACAGCCTGTTGTATCCGTATAGCGACAATTATCTTGATGACGACGCGATCGCGAGACAGCAAAAGCTTGAGTTCAGCGCGCGCTTCCGCGACAGGCTATGCGGATTGTCTGTTCCTCCGCGGGATCCACACGAAGACGCTGTGTGGGCGATGGTACGGCTGATCGAATCGCAGTATCCGCGACGGCAGTTTCCACGTATATACGAGTGTTTGCTTGCAATTCACCAGGCGCAGGAAGACAGCATCGCTCAGATGAAGCGATCTGGTCCATTGACGCAGGCCGATGTTTTGCGCCTCAGTTGCGCGAAGGGCGGTACGTCTGTGCTGGCGGATGCTTGTCTTTGCCATGGAGCTCTGACAGATGTCGAGGCGAAATTTGGATTTGATTGGGGCGTACTCCTACAGCTTGGCGATGATCTTCAGGATGTACAGGAGGATTTGAAGAAGGGTTCAGCGACTCTGTTCACGCGAGCGCTGCAGGCCGGAGTGCCGTTGGATCATCTGGTTCGTCAGCTCCTGACGTTCAGCAGTCGAGTAGCGGACCAACTTGATGCTCTCCCACACGGGCAACCTGCATTGAAGCGGCTTCTAAGGATGAGCTGGCGATCGCTGATTTTGATGGCGGTGGCAAGAACGGATCGATATTTTACGCCGGCGTTTCTAGCAGAAGTTGAGTCGCAGTCACCGTTCCGTTTCGCGTTCTTGCGGGCACGGCAGAAGAGGCTCTCGGGAAGAAGTGGGCTTTATCGCGTGCTCTTCGAGTCCTTCCTCGAAAGCGCGGAGGTTGACCTTCAAGATCTGCCTGAGCCGGAGAGCTGGCTTGAAAGCGGCGAGGATGAAAATGGGAGGACGTTCGCCCTCGAGCCGTTCGCCGATACTCATGCAGGACCGAATTTTTCCCGCACGAGCGAAATGGCCTGATCGGCAGTCGTGATTGCGCCTTCCAACTGGGCGTCCTCCACTGCCTGCAGCATGTGTTTGAAAGCCGGGCCTGGCTGGTAGCCGGCGGCGATCAGTTCGCGTCCAGTGAGGAGAGGTGCGGGTCGAACTTCCTGTTCGGGAAGAGATTCGTAGCGTTCGCGGACGAAGTTATAGATGTCCAGGTTGCGGTGCGCGGCCATGCAGTCCATGCGATGCAGGTCCAGGTGCTCGGGAAAGTTGCCGAGGCGGAAGAAGCGCTTGAGGGTCGACGCCTTCATCCGAGGTGCATCGGCGAAGCGCATGTGGTTGTCGACGAGGGCGAGGATCTGGCGGTTTTCGTCGTTGGAAAAACGGAAGCGACGGCAGATGTCGGCGGCGATTGCCACGCCGACTTCTACATGGCCATCGAAGCGGATGCGGTCGGGAGCTTCTCGGTAGGTGGGCGGTTTGCCAACGTCGTGCAGAAGCGCACCCCAGGCAAGAGTCAGGGGGCTATCCGGCTCGAGCTGCTCGAGCAGCATCAGCGTGTGAATCCAGACGTCGCCCTCGGGATGGAATTGCGGTGGTTGCTGAACGCCTTTCATTCTGGAAATTTCTGGAAGCACCTGGACAAGGAGATCAGTTTGATCAAGGAGTTCGAAGGCACAGCGAGCGCGGCCTTCCGTCAACATCTTGGTCAGTTCTTCGCGGATGCGTTCGCGGCTGACGGCATGAATTCGGGCGGCGAGTTTGCGGATTGCCGCGAGTGTCTTTGGCTCGATGTCGAAGCCGAAGCGGGCTGCAAAGCGCACAGCGCGGAGGAGGCGAAGCTGGTCTTCTTCGAAGCGTACCTCGGGGCGGCCGATTGCGCGGATCACGCGTGCGTCCAAGTCGTCGAGGCCTCCGACATAGTCGAGGACCCCTGCGCGGACGGCGGTCGCTAGCTGGTCCGGCGAGACGTCGACAAGATGGGTCGGATCGAGCAGGAGGCCGTTGATGGTGAAATCGCGGCGCTGGACGTCTTCCGCGGCGGTCTGGGTGTAACGAACTTCATCGGGGTGGCGGCCATCGGAGTAGACGCCGTCATTGCGGAAGGTGGCGACCTCGGTCACCACCTGCGGCGGGGCAGACGGCTGTTGCGCGGCAGAAGACGAATTAGTTTCAGAAGTCGAAGCGACGAGGACGACGCCGAAGTGTGCTCCAACCGCGTAGGTGCGCGGAAACATGGGAAGTACAACGTCGGGAGTGGCGGAGGTTGCGACGTCGTAGTCCTTCGGCTCGCGACCGAGGAGGAGATCGCGAACGCAACCACCGGCGAGGTAAGCATCGTGTCCCGCTGAGCGAAGGACGCGGATGATGTTGATGGCGGCTTCGAGTTGCGGTGAAGATTGCATCGCTCAATTCGAGAATAGTCGGTTGGAATCAGTCGGCAATGCGGCACGTTTGAGGCCATTAGACTTGAGATTATGGGGCGTGGGCTCATCCTCGGGATCGAATCGTCGTGCGACGAGACGGCTGCGGCTGTGGTGGAGCGCGGGGCGAGAACACTGTCATCGGTAGTGGCATCGCAGATTTCGACGCATCTTCGCTATGGAGGGGTAGTGCCGGAGTTAGCGAGCCGAGAGCATCTGCGGGCGATTGTGCCGGTAGTTCGGGCGGCGCTCGCGGAGGCCGGCGTGGAACTGGGCGATCTGGATGCGATTGCGGTGACATCGGGCCCTGGGCTGGCGGGAGCGCTGCTGGTCGGGATTACGTATGCCAAGGCGCTGGCATTCGCCCAGGGGTTGCCGCTGATCGCGGTGAATCACCTTGAAGGGCACATCCACGCCGTGCTGTTGCAGGAGCGGGAGTTTCCTCCGGTGCCCAAAACGGAAGGTCCCTTCGGCAAGCTCAAGGCAGGCACGGGGGCACCCGCGGGGGTTGTAGGAGGGGGCGGCGCGGAAGAGACGGCTCTGGCTCTGGTGGTTTCGGGCGGGCATACGCACCTCTACCTGGCGCAGCCATTGGATGGAACCTGGAAGTACTCGCTGATTGGGCGGACGCTGGATGATGCGGCCGGTGAGGCTTACGACAAGGTGGCGAAGCTGCTGGGGCTGGGGTATCCGGGAGGCCCGTGGATCGATGCTCTGACGCGGTTCGGAAATAACAAGGCCGTGCCGTTCACGTTTGCCCAGATCAAGACGAAGGCGCATCTGGGGGGCAAGGCTCCGCGGACAAAGGGCGCCAAGACGGCTCCGATTGCGGAGCTTGATCCACATTTCCTGTTTTCGTTTTCAGGCATCAAGACGGCGGTATTGCGATACGTGCAGCTGCACGGATTGCGCGAGGAGGCGGCTGCCCGAGTGCCGCGGATGATGGCGCTAGGGAGACCTCCGAAGAATAGCGAGGAGGCCCTGGACCTTTGTCCGCAGGTCACCTTGGACCTGATTGCGAGCTTCCAGCATGCGGTAGTTGGAGACCTGCTCAGAAAGACCTTTGCGGCGGCGGAGGCGGTAGATGCCGAGAGAATCCTGGTGACCGGCGGGGTGGCGGCGAATCGGGAACTGCGGGAGCGGTTCACGGCGGAGGCGGCTCGGAGGGGTTTCCGGGTGGCATTTCCTACGCTAGCCCTATCCACCGATAACGCAGCGATGATCGCAGCGGCGGCCTGGCCGCGGTATGTGACTGGAGAGTTTGCGAGGTCGGAGCTGACGGCGGAGCCTGGGATGGTGCTTGGAAGGGATTAGGGGAGAGGCGAGGGGCTGCACATTCTTGGCGCGTTTTGATGCAGGGTGCTCAGAAAAAACGACTTATCCTCTGTCTACTGGTGAGCGCCATAATGGGCAAGCCTCGCTTGAATCTCAGAAACACAAAGGGCCTGTGCGGTTGGCACAGGCCCCTTATCACCGGTTGCGCTCGCGGGCTGGGAGGCGAAGTTATGCCTGCCGGGGTGGCTCGGTGGTGTTGGCAGGGGGTGCCGGGGGCTGCGCCTGGGTATTCTGCTGAGTTGTCGTCGGCGGAGGCTCCGTGACGCCCTTGATGCCTTCCCTAAACCCTCTCAATCCTTCACCCAAGCCCTTGCCCAAC
>DATJEO010000286.1:0-18315 GCA_035496515.1 Occallatibacter sp. | reverse complement strand
CGGTCGGTGTTGTCATCGATGTCGCGATCCGTTTCCACATCGCGCGTTGTTCCCGGCTTCACCGCGTCACGAACGTTGCCCACGGCCTTTTCTACCTTTCCCTTTACCTGCTGGGCAGCTCCATCAACTTGCGTTCCGGTGTCTCCGGTCCACTCGCCGACCTGCCGCTTCACACGGCCCGCCGCGTCATCAACTGTTCCCTTGATCTTGTCGTTATTCATAGATGTTCTACCTCCGTGGGTAATTCCTTGGTTGTATCGAGACCGGCTAAAGCCGGCGCCTGCGAAAAGGCGCGCACTCTCGCACGCGCCTCTCACTCAAAACCTGTTTTCCCGAACCCGCGCTATAGTGCTGCTCTACGTCCGGATATCAGCTGGATCACGAGGACTACCAGTGCCAGAACCAGCAATACGTGGATGAAACCACCCATCGTATAGCTGCTAACCAGACCCAGAAGCCACAGAACCAGGAGGACGACGAAGATTGTCCAAAGCATCTCTACCTACCTCCGTGAGACTTTACGTATATCTACAACACCAGCTTGGACGCCTCTCTCAATCCCGTTGGTTGTTCGCGCTGTTTAGAATCGGCAAACAAAATATGAACAGCGCTGTCAAGTCTGGACTTACCTCCCGCCGGCTAGCCTATTCAGGTGTCTCGAATGAACCGCGAACACCTTTGTCGATCCTGTCCGCATCTCAATTCAGAGTTGTTGCACGTATTCACTACGTCCGGCAGCCTACCTATAAACGGCATCGCATTCACGCTTTGCCAAGCTCCATAAATTAGCGAACGAAGGAGATTAAAACTATGTTGCTGATTATTATTCTCATCATCCTGATCTTCGGCTTCGGCTACGGCGGATATCGCATGGGGCCCGGCCTGGGCTATTACGGTGGTGGCGGACTTAGCCTCATCCTGACGATCGTGCTCATTCTGCTTCTGCTCCGCGTAATCTAGGCGGATTTCAACGCTGCGATCATCGCTAAACACCGCAGCGCAGCGCCACCCCATATTCGATCGTGATCCCCTCGATGCGATACACTGCGTCCATCCGTCGAGGGGGTTCTGTCTTTTGCGCGTCTGCGGTTTCGCATGTTGTTTCCTGGTCCTGATCGCAGGTCTCAGCGCCAGTTCCCAGGCTCCTTCCGGCCCGCCGCAACAACCGCCGAATACCGGCCAGACTCCGGGCCAAAAACCAGGAATGACGAGTGGGATCGCCGCCGGCGTCCAATCCGCCCCTCAGTATGATGAGCAAAAACGCCCCATCACTGCCGGCGGCTTCGTCGACACGGGCACAGTCGTCTTCGAGGACATAACCAAGTCCGCCGGCCTCTCCGGCTGGATCCACAAAATGGGCGTACCTCAGAAGCAGTTCATTGTCGAGACTAACGGCTCCGGCGTCTGCCTCATCGACTACAACAACGACGGCTGGCTGGACATCTACCTCGTCAACGGCGCCACCTTTGACTCTCTCGATGGCAAGGAGCCCGCACCGCACGCGGCCCTCTTCCGCAACAATCACGACGGCACATTCACCGACGTCTCCAAAGAAGCCAACGTTCAGAACGATCGCTGGGGTTACGGCTGCTCCGTCGGCGACTACGACAACGACGGCTGGCCCGATCTCTACGTCGGCAACTACGGAAAGAACCGCCTTTATCACAACAATCACGACGGCACATTCGCTGACGTCGCCGAAACCGCCCACGTCGATCTCGGCAATTGGTCACCGGGCTCCACGTGGGGCGACTATGACGGCGATGGCAAACTCGACCTCTATGTCACCGGCTACGTCCACTTCGATCGCAACAACATGCCCATCGCCGGAACCAAGGCCGTCGGATACGCCTCGTGCCTCTATCGCGGCGACAACGTGAACTGCGGCCCGCGCGGCCTTCTCGGCGAGCCCGACCACCTCTTCCACAATGATGGAAATGGCCAGTTCACTGACGTCACTCTGAAAGCCGGCGTCGAAGATAAAGACAAGTACTATGGTTTCGCCACCATCTTCGTCGACATCAACAACGACGGAAAGCCAGACCTCGTCGTCGGCAACGACTCAGAGCCCAACTTTCTCTACATCAATAAAGGAGACGGCACCTTCGACGACCAGAGCTACGTCTCCGGCTTCGCTCTCAACAAAGACGGCCGCGAAATCGCCTCCATGGGCATCGCCGCCGGCGACTATGAAAACAGCGGCCTCGTCAGTTTCTACGTCACCGACTTCGGCGATGACTACAAGGTCCTTTACCACAACGATGGAGACGCTAGCTTCACTGATGTCAGCTACAAAGCTGGCCTCGCCCAAACCACCATCCCTTTTGTCGGATGGGGCGACGGGTTTCTCGATTACGACAACGACAGCTGGCTCGATCTCTTCGAAGTAAACGGCCACGTATACCCCGAGGTTGATAAGCACGACTGGGGCACGACCTTTGCCGAGCGACCGCTTCTTTTTCACAACATCCCCGGTGTCGGAAAAGACCGAAAATTCGAGTACGTCCCTCCCGTGAAAGGCTCCGGTCTGGCCATCGTCCTTCCATCACGTGGCGCCGCATTCGGCGACCTCTTCAACGACGGCAAGATTGACGTCATCATCAATCCCGTCGACGGTCCGCCGGCCCTGCTGCGCAACGTCAACCCCGACAAGCACCACTGGATCGCAATCGGCCTCGTCGGCGGCAAGAATCCCGTCAACGGTAAAACCAGCCCCAGTGACGCAACCTGCGCAACTGTTTATCTCCAGGCCAATGGTGTGCGTCAGCGTCGTGATGTGCTCTCCAGCGGAAGCTATATCTCGTCCAACGACCGCCGTCTCCACTTCGGCCTCGGCGACGCAACGGATGCCGGCACCGCGGAAATACACTGGCCCTCCGGCGCGAAGGAGAAGATAAAGCTTCCCGCCGTCGACCGGATCTACACCATAGAGGAAGGAAAGGGCATTGTCGCTGCCATGTGCGGCGGCAAGCCATGCGATGGTAAGGCCGCCCAGGTCAAGCTGCTTCCAGAAACACCAGCCAAGTAGCAGCAGGAGAAAGTTCGTGCAGACAAAGTTGGGCCTCCAGTTCGTGTTCGCACTTGCAATTGGAGCGTCGCAGTCTGCACCTGCCCAGGCACCCACGCCTTCTCCGCAAGCGTCGCAATCCGGCGGCGGCATGGCGAGTTCCGCTCCGCAAGCTGCAGTCTTCGACAGCCAGCATCGCGCCATCACAGCTGGAGGCTTTGTCAAAACGGGCCCGGTTATCTTTCAGGACGTCGCCAAATCCGCCGGCCTTACCAACTGGCGTCACTCCGCCGGAACTCCCAGAAAAGAATTCATTCTTGAAGCCAAGGGTCCAGGCGTCTGTCTCATCGATTACGACAAAGATGGCTGGCTCGACATCTACCTCATCACTGGCGCCAACTTCGACTTCCTCGCCGGTAAGTCTCCCGCTCCGCACGCCGCCTTGTTTCGCAACAACCATGACGGCACATTCACCAACGTCACTGAAAAAGCTGGCGTCACCAACGACCGCTGGGGCTTCGGCTGCGTCGTCGCCGACTACGACAACGACGGCTACCCCGACATCTACGTCAGCAACTACGGCAAAAACCGCCTCTACCGCAACAACCACGACGGTACATTCAAAGATGTCGCCGCTCAAGCCGGCGTCGACGTCGACAAGTGGTCCACTGGCGCAACCTTCGGCGACTACGACGGAGACGGCAAACTCGATCTCTTCGTCGCCGGCTACCTCCACTTCGACTGGAAGAACCCTCCCAAACAGGACAACGTCACCCCCCTCATGTTCTGTCAGTACCGCGGCATCCCCGTCATGTGCGGTCCGCGCGGCATGAAGGGCGAGCGCGACACCCTTTATCACAACAACGGCGACGGTACATTCACTGACGTTAGTAAGAAACTCGGCGTCGACAACTCCGCCGGATACTTCGGCCTCGGGGCACTCTTCGTTGATGTCAACAACGACGGCAAGCCCGACCTCCTCGTCGCCAACGACACCTCGCAGAACTACGAATACATCAACAAAGGCGATGGCACATTTGAAGACAAAAGCGTCGAGAACTGCTACGCCCTCAATGGCGCCGGCCGCGAAATGGCCAACATGGGCATCGCCGTCGCTGACTACCAGAACAACGGCAACCTCGCCGTAGTAAACACCGACTTCAGCGACGACTACTTCGTCCTTTTCCAGAACGACGGAACCGGCTACTTCACTGACGTCAGCTACGAAGCCGGCCTCATGAAGCCCACCATGCCCTTCGTCGGCTTCGCAGACGGCTTCCTCGACTTCGACAACGACGGGTGGCAGGATCTCCTCTTCGTCAACGGTCATGTATACCCCGAAGCCGACAAGCATCCTGAGTGGGGCAGCACCTACGCCCAGCGTCCTCTTCTCTTCCGCAACCTCAAGAACGGCAAGTTCGACCTGATGCCCGCCGTTGAAGGTAGCGGTCTGGCTGCCGTCAGCGTCGGTCGCGGCGCTGCCTTCGGCGACATCTTCAACGACGGCAAACAGAGTGTCATCATCAACAACATGGACGGCGTTCCCATCCTCCTCCGCAACGTGAACTCCGATCACCACCACTGGGTCGAACTCCACCTCATCGGCGGCCCCAGGAGCCCGCGCGACGCAGTCGGTGCCACCATCTATCTCACTGCGGCAGGAATCAAGCAGCGCCAAGACGTCCTCAGCGGCGGAAGCTATCTATCGTCAAACGACATGCGCCCCCACTTTGGCCTGAGCGACTCCACAGACCCCGGCACCGCCGAGATCCACTGGCCGTCCGGCGCCAAAGAGACCATCAAGCTTCCCGCCCCCGACCGCATCTACACCATCGAAGAAGGCAAGGGCATCACCGGCGCTCTCTGCGACGGCAAAGTTTGCGACGTGACTCCGTCCAGCGCCTCGGCGAAGAAGAACTGAACCGGATGCAAGAGCTTCGCCGAAATATTGCGTGCGTCATCATCGCGCTGACCCTCGCAACCGCTCAGTGCCAGCAACCCCAGCCGAAGGCCCCTCAGAAACCCAGGCCTACTCAAACTGAGCAGACGGGCGGCATGGGAGGCATCTCCTCCGCAGGCACTTTCGCCCCGGTCTACGACGAGCACAAACGCCCGATCACCGCTGGCGGTTTCGTAGAGAAAGGCCCCATCATCTTCGATGACGTCACCAAAGCCTCAGGGCTCGACAAGTGGCAGCACGTCATGGGCACGAAGCAGAAGAAGTACATTCTCGAAACCGATGGCTCCGGCGTAGGCCTCGTCGACTACGACAACGATGGATGGCTCGACATCTATCTCGTCAACGGCTCAACCTACGAAGCCCTCTCCGGCGAGAAGACTCCTCCCCACGCCGCACTCTTTCACAACAACCACGACGGTACATTTACGGATGTCGCCGCGAAAGCGGGCGTAAGCAACAACCGATGGGGATTCGGCGTTGCCATAGGTGACTACGACAATGATGGATGGCCCGACATCTTCGTCGCCAACTTCGGCCACAACCGCCTCTACCGCAACAACCACAACGGCACATTCACCGACGTCGCCGAAAAAGCCGGCGTCACTCTCGAAAACTGGTCCGACGGCGCAACCTGGGGTGACTACGACGGCGACGGCCACCTCGACCTATTCGTCTCCGGCTACGTCCATTACGACCTGAACCACCAGCCAGAGTCGCTTAGCACTGGCGGCGTTGCCTTCTCTTTCTGCCAACTTCACGGCATCGGCGTCATGTGCGGCCCCCGCGGCCTGCCCGGCGAAGCCGACCACCTCTTTCACAACAATGGTGACGGTACTTTCACTGACGTCAGCCAGAAAGCCGGGGTCTCCGACCCCAGCCACTATTACGGCTTTACCGCTGTCTTTGTGGACGTCAACAACGATGGCCGTCCCGATCTCCTCGTCGCCAACGACTCCAATCCCAACGACCTCTACCTCAACAAAGGCGACGGCACTTTTGAAGACCGCAGCTACGTCTCAGGTTTCGCCCTCAACAACGACGGCCGCGAAATCGCCTCCATGGGCCTCGGCGTAGGCGACTACAACAACGATGGGCTCGTTGATCTCGTTGTGACCGATTTCTCCGATGATTACAAGACTCTCTACCACAATGATGGCGAAGCCAGCTTCACCGAACTCGGCAGCGAAGCTGGCATCGCGCAGGTTCCCGTTCCCTTTGTCGGATGGGGCGTGGGCTTCCCCGATTTCGACAACGATGGCTGGAAAGACATCATGATGATTAACGGCCACGTCTATCCGCAGGTTGACGAGCACGACTGGGGCACCACCTTTGCCCAGCGACCAATCCTCTTTCGCAACCTCCGCAACGGCAAGTTCGAATATGTCCCGGCCGTCAAGGGCTCAGGCCTCGCCACGCTCACATCAGGCCGCGGCGCCGCATTCGGCGATCTTTTCAATAACGGCAAAATCGACGTCATCATCAGCCCCATCGACGGTCCGCCTGTTCTCCTCAAGAACGTCGATCCCGACCAGCATCACTGGGTCGAACTCAAACTCATTGGCGGCGCGAACCCGGCAAACAGCAGAACCAGCCCCTCCGACGCCATCGGCGCCACTGTCTACCTGACGGCCAATGGTATGCGACAGCGCGAAGACGTCATGAGCGGCGGAAGCTACATCTCCTCGAACGACCAGCGTCCCCACTTCGGCCTCGGCGACGCCACCGACCCCGGCACAGCCGAAATTCACTGGCCCTCAGGCGCGGTCGAAACCGTTAAACTCCCCACCGTCGATCGCATCTTCACCATCACAGAAGGCCAAGGCATCACCACTGTGCTCTGCATCAAGCGACCATGCACAGCAAAGCCCCGCCTCACCCCTCCGCACATCGCGCGCCCCGGCAAGAAGTAGCCAACTTACAGTTTCACTCTGATTACAAAAACTGAGAGGGAAGAAGCCGGCTCCGCCGGGTGGATTCCACCGCGCCCTGGATTGAACCCACCCGGCGCCGCATCCGGTTGGTAATGCGGTAATCCCGGCTGTTCCAGAGTCCCATGCCGTGGATCCCGTGTTGCCGGTAATCTCTTTAGAACACTCCAGCCAGAAAATTCTCCTTGGCGTGTTCCTTGCCGTGCATCGCTCCGCTCTCCGCCAGCACAGCCGGAGACAACGTAATCACCGGACATTGCGAGTGCGCCAGCACCTTGTACACAATTCCATGCCGTGCGATCGCCGCAAACGCCGACGCACCATGCGCACCCAGAATGATCAGATCCGCCTGTTGCGCCCTGCTTTGATAGAGCAGTTCCTCCGTCGGATCGCCCGGCACAACAATCGTCTGGATCGAAATCTGCTCGCGCAACTCGGTCGGAATCAGGCGCAGCAGATCACCTTCAATCTCCTCGATCGTCCGCCCAGCCAGCACCTCCGCCCTCTCCTGCGGACGGATCACATGCTGCAGAATCAGCCGTGCGCCATGCTGCATAGCAACCTCGGCTGCAAAGGTCGCTATCACGTAGCTGCTTTCGATTAAGCTCACCGCACAGAGAATCGTCCGCGTCGCGAAGTTCCGGTAAGCCCCGTCTACAACTTCCGGACCAATCGTAAACACCGGCACATTCGCACTGCGCAGCACCGCCTCCGCCACAGACCCTACCAGCAGCTTCCCGATAGGTCCCGGCGAATGCGTACCCATGACAATGCGATCGATGGGGCGTTGCACCAGGTATTCCAGAATCTGGTCCGCAGCAAGTCCCGGCCGCACCACAACCTCGCACTTGATCCCGGCCTCACGCGCCCGCTGGGCGAGTGGCTCCAGATGCCTGATCTCGGCGCGCGCTGCCGCCGCGTAATCGTAGTAGCGAATCCCAGAGGTCTCCGATGCCGCTACCACCAGCGTGTCGTACGCATGAAACAAAATGAGATCGGCAGCAGACTCGCGCGCCTCTGCAAGAGCGAAATTGAATGCACGCTCGTTCGCTGGGATCTCCGTTGCGAACAGAATGGTGGAAGGCTTGCTCCAACCCGGCTTGTTGGCCATGGGAAACCTCCTTCAGGTGCTTAAAAATACTAGTCTCCGCAGATGCCGCGCTCAGTGCTGTGGACCACAGAAAAAGGTGATCTAAATCACCGCTTGAACAATCGAGTCAACGGCGGCCAAACCGGGCGGCTCTCGACCCATACGGACGACGGGAAGACCACTCAGTTAGCTGGATTGTGGACCCATACCAATTATTTGTCCACCACTAGAAGCCTCAGCCTCATGAATATTCATCGCGATTTGGTGATCTAAATCACTGATCGGCCTTTACGCCCGGTGGTCTTCTAAATGCACACAGGGCGTTCTCCCGCTGGTTCAAGGATCGCCTGTGGAGGTTGGAGGCCGCACGATGCAACAGCCCATGCACCACATACCCGCCCGCGGTGGGCTCAATTACGACGAAGCCCCGTTCCTTGCCATCTGGGAAGTCACACAATCCTGTGACCTTGCCTGCAAACACTGCCGCGCAGCCGCCCAGCCCATTGCCCACCCCGATCAGCTCTCGACCGCCGAAGGCAAAGCGCTCATCGACCAGATCGCCGACTTGCACGTCCCCATCTTCGTCTTCACCGGCGGTGATCCTCTCAAGCGCCCCGATCTGTATGAACTCATCCGCTACTGCGACGAGAAGGGCGTCAAAGTCGCCGTTACCCCCAGCGCGACCCCGCTCCTCACCCGCGAAGCCATCTTCAAGATGAAAGAAGCCGGCGTGGTCCGCCTCGGCATCTCCCTCGATGGCTCATCACCCGAGATCCACGACGCATTTCGCGGACTCCCCGGCGCATGGGCCCGGACTATCCAGGCTGTCGAGTGGGCCGGCGAAGCAGGCCTGCCCATACAGGTCCACACCACCATCAGCCGCCACAACGCTCACGACCTCGACAATCTCTGCGCTCTCTTTGAGACGCTCAATATTGTGATGTGGAATGTCTTCTTCCTCGTTCCCGTCGGACGCGGCCAGCTCAACGATCTCCTCAGCGGTGAAGAGTTCGAACAGGTCTTCGGAAAGATCTACGAGCTCTCCAACCGGGTCAGCTTCCAGATCAAGACTACCGAAGCCATGCACTATCGCCGCTACCTACTCCAGCACAACCTTGAAGAGAAAAGGAAAGGTCACGGACACCCTGGAGCACACCCAGGCTCGATCTCGCGTGAGCACGAGGCCCCCACGGACAGGTCGTCGTCCGTGGGTTCAGAATATGAGCCCGGCGCTCCCGAAGCCGACGCCCAGACCCGTACCAAAAACTGGATGACCCGCCGCGTCAACGACGGCAAGGGCTTCCTCTTCGTCTCGCACGTCGGCAACGTCTACCCCAGCGGATTCCTGCCCATTCACGCCGGCAACATACGTGAGGACTCACTGGCCAACATCTACCAGAACGCGCCCATCTTCAAAGCCCTTCGCGACACCAGCCGCCTCGAAGGCAAATGCGGCGCATGCGAGTACAAAGAGATCTGCGGCGGCTCCCGCGCCCGTGCCTACGCCATCACTGGCGATCCGCTCTCGCAGGAACCCTGCTGCATCTACCAGCCCAAGAACTGGGTCTCAACCGACACCCCGGCCGTCTGCCAACCCGAATTAGCCGGTCCCCTCGTCACCCTCTAACCTCGACTATTGCTGGGTGCCTCCGGTCGCTCGCACTTGGGGACCGGGGGGTTCCGGTCCTCGGTCTCTGTGTCACGGTTCCAGATCGTCACTGACTACTCGCTACTCACTTCTCATTGCTTCTGATCACTGACCCCTGACCCCTGATCACTCTTCGGATGATGCATCTCCGCTTCCATCACATCCAGCTTGGTCTTCTGCTCGTCGGTCAGATACTCACGCAACTGTTTGTCCGCCTTCATCATGGTCGAATGCATCTGCGCATGCATCTGGTCGGGTGTCAGGCTCTTGTCGTCTGCCACCTTCTGCATCCCGTTCTGCATTTCCTTCAAGATCGGTCGCGCCTTCTCCTGCTGCTCCGCCGTGAGCGCGAGCTTCTCGCTCAGCACCTTCAGATGCTGGTCCACATCGGGCATCGACATCGCGTGTTCCGGAGGCGCTGCCTTCTCCTGCGCCATCACCGGAACGATCATCCCGAACTCCGCTGACACTGCTAAGCCAGCCAACACCGCTACTGCAAGCCATCCAGCTCGCTTCATATATGTGACCTCCTTTTTTATCTCTTCGTTGAATGCCGTTCAGGCCTATGATTCGGACTGTACCCGTGAATCTCCTCCGCGTCGAGTGCCCGGGGCGCGTTGTTGAACAAAGAGGTCGTCTATGTCCAAAAACGCGAAAACCGCACCCTTCGCCCTCAGCGAGAAATTTGCCCGGCCTGCCGACACTCTGTCTGCCATCGAGCCCGAGTCGATGCGCAAAGGCGATGCGCGTGTCCGCCGCACCCGCATGCAGCTCGGAACCGCCTTCCTCAACCTGATCATCGAGAGGCCTGTGCGCGAAGTCACCGTGCAGGATGTCCTCGACCGCTCCGGCGTCGGCCGCTCCACGTTTTATCTTCACTACCGCGACATAGATGATCTCCTTCTCAGCCAGCTCGATATGTTCTGCGAAACCATGAGCAATGTCCTCAGCAATCAGAAGGACAAATCACACCGCGTAGTCCCGGTTGCCGAACTCTTCGCACATATCGGAAATGAGAACAAGCTCTACCGCGTCCTCTCCGACTCGGGACATCTCAAAGACTTCTACGATCTGGCCGAAGGACACTTCGCCCGCGGCATCGAACGTCGCCTCGTCGA
The DNA here is from genome assembly GCA_035496515.1 of Occallatibacter sp. Taxonomy (GTDB): domain Bacteria; phylum Acidobacteriota; class Terriglobia; order Terriglobales; family Acidobacteriaceae; genus Telmatobacter. The sequence continues at coordinate 7,564 of DATJEO010000286.1, read as the reverse complement.
ATCCGGTCGTCTACCGAACCTTCCCCCTCGTGAAATTGCCGCCCGCGCCGCCGCACTCTCCGGCAGCATGCTCGCGCTTCTGCGCTGGTGGCTCGACCGCGGCGAAAAAGAAACTCCAATGCAAATGGACAAGCTCTTCCACCAAATAGTCTGGGCCAACCATCTCTAATCCCTGTTCCCTATTCCCTGTTCCCTGCTACTCTCCCGCCATGCGCACTAGAACAGGCTGTCTCGCCGGCTGCCTGACCAAGCTTGTCCTCTGGTCAGCCATTGCGGTCGCAGCAATCTACTTCTTCACCATTGCGCTTAACCCCTGGTCGCTTCATATAGGAAGGCGCTCCACTCCCTTGCTCAACTGGCATGGCGCCGGAACCGTCATGGGCAAAGGAGGCAAATCGTACCCGCTCTACATCTCCTTCTGGCCTGACCGCCCTCAAGGATTCCACGGCGGCGGTCGACGCGAAGGCAAAACCGTCAGCGCACATCTAGATGGAAACGCCTGGATCTGCACCGCACCCGGCCAGCTTCGAAGGCTCGATCTCAGCGGCACAATGTACGGTGGCTACTCCAACTCCGACGCAAGCCTCTTTGACTTCCGCCTCATCGAACACACAAAGCCGTTTACGATGCGCAGACCCAACCGCGGTTTCTTCGATCTGGCTGGAACCTTCCACGGCCAACAACTCGTACTCGATCGCCCCAACGAACAAGGCATCCCGTTCGACAAATCTCTCTTCCTCGACAACGCCACCGCCACCCTCGACTGGTCCACCTACAACGACTTTATATACATCTGCAGGAATAGCCCAACGCGATAGGAATTAGCGTTCTACCGTCCGATTTCAATCACGCAATCCAGACAATGCTCGATCTCAAGCGCTGGACTCCCCGAGTGTTCGCTTGTTACACCCTAAATTTCCTAATCCCTGGCCCCTAACCCCTGACTTGTCGCTATACTGCTCCCCATGCCAACAGATCCCGTCGAAGAGTGGCGCCGACTCTCAGTGCTTTACAGCGAAATGGGCGACATCGAAATCCAGGAACTCGCCGATCAGATCAAGGACCTCACCCCCTCCGCCCAGGACGTCCTTCGCGATGAGCTGAAAAAACGTGGGCTGGCAAACCCCACTGAAGAGGTCTCGCACTTGCCTACGTCTGCACTCTCGCCCCAGGGAGCCAAGGTTCGCTGGGAGCCCGCGAGCTACAGGTATCAGTTCAACTCAGTTCCCGACGAAGAAAGAGAATCGCACGACTATACATGGAAGGTGCCGCTCTGCGATTGCGAGACCAAGGTCGAAGCTCGCCGCATTGCAGGCATGCTTCAACGAGCGGGAATCGACACTTGGATCGAAGCTTCCACGAAAACCTATGGCCCTCGCATTCTGGTCGCTGCGGACCAACTCGATCAGGCTCAGCTCGTCGCGGCCCAACCTGTCCCCCAGGACATCCTCGATGAGGAGAAAGAACTAGAGAACGCCCCTCAATACGAGCTACCCACCTGTCCCAACTGCGGCGCACCCGATCCTATCCTCGAATCCGTAGAGCCATCCAACAACTGGCTCTGCGAATCCTGCGATCACGCCTGGTCCGATCCTGTCACCGGAGACACTCCTTAACCAACAGACCGCGGGCAATCTAACCTTCCTAGTTTCCCTTCGCGCTCTCCCTCTTCCGCGTCGCTGACCACATCCCATCAGCGCGCCCTTCCACACGAATACGTCCCTTGGCGTCGTCGCCATCAATCCACCCATCCATAAAGGCCGTCGTCGGTCCCGGCGTCCCATCGCTCATCCCCTGAGGCCACTCAAACGGAAACGATAATTCCACATAGCCGTCGCGCCATGTCCCCGTCAGCGACACCGTCTTCCCAGGCTCCATTTCCATCGTCCCGCTCAATTTATTCCCATCTCGCGTCAGCTTCAATGAGGTTCCGAAAGCTATCGCATCCGTCCCCGCCTTCACATCCCACGTGCCGCTCGCATCCGACCCGTTTTTGATCGCTGCAGCCGTCGTCGCCTGCGTGATCTTCAAATTCGAGAAATATGACTCCTCCAGCGGATACACCCACAGCCCAATCGCCCCATGCAGATTCGCTCCCTTCAGCCCATCCACGACCAGGCTCGGCTTCGTCGATCCGTTCAGATAAAGCCGCGCCACACGACCGGCAACATCGATCTTCAGGTGAGTCCACTTCTCCGGCTCGATCTCCGCATAGCTCTCGTAGACGAAGGGCCACTCCCGCCGCAACTTGTACCACCCATATCCCGGCTCTGCGGAATACTGCACTGCGTGGTTCCGCATCGACTGGTTTTCTGCCAGCGCGTTCTTCGGCCGCAAATAGAACAGCTCATACGCCGATCCATCCGGCTTGGCCCTGAACATCACCCCCGTAAATCCCGGCATTCGCATACCCGGCGGCGTAAGAATCTTCACAGCCAGATCCACTTCAATCGTTCCATCCTGCAAATCGGTTCCGGGCAGCAGCGCAAACCCCGCCTTGTCTTCGTTCGACAGGGTGGTGACCAGTGTCGCCTCGCGCCCCTGGTAGGTTGCCGGCAAAAACTTCACTCCATGCGCTTCCATCCCCTTCGCGTCTGTCAGAGGGAAGTTCTTTACCTGCTGCCCTGGTGCCCCCGCCCCGGTCGAGATCACCGCCGCAATCACGCTTAGCCTCAGAAGCTCCATCTCAAACTCTCCTTGCGCACTTACCCACCCAGCTTCAGCAGATCGAGACTTCCATATCCGGCTGCAGAGGCAAAGAGATTTGTTGCGAGTAAGCCCGCGGAGGTGACGACTTCCCTGGCCGGCTCTCAATCCGGTTTAACCGCGCGTAAAAACGGAAAGAGCCGCCCGGCAACAGGGCAGCTCCTTCCTCAGGGAGAATAGTTCCAACGGAGGCAAAACCATCAGAACTTTCTGGCTGCATAGTAGGGTCGGGGGAACGGAGTGTCAAGAATAAATCAGGTCAACAATAACTCATTTACTTTCAGCCGAATGCAGACCACCTTATAGTTGGAGCGCTGTCGAACTTTTCACCTTATCTTCGCCAATTTAATTGCCGTTTATTGCCCGTTTTTTAGGTGTTTTGTTGGGTTTACATCTATTTTTCCACAAGAGAAACAGCCCGTTTACCGTTCTGATGCACAGGTGTGACACTTCACACGCCGGTCTCAGTCTTCAAGATGCAGTCGGATAAACTCCGCCTCGTACACCGAGGACACCGGCTTTCCGCGGGCTACTCGGTAAAGCGCCCTTCCACCCCCCAGAAAGAACCCCAGCAAAATGGCAGCGCTGCACCCGATAATCACCAGCGATGCCACTCCCATCAGAAAACGGCTCGTCTTCGACACCTCTGATTCGTGTCCCTGTGGCATCGAGGTCAAATCCGCCGAGTAGTGGACTTGGGCGATCAGCTTGTGGCTCTCGTCCGGGATCGCATCTCCACTCACAAGCCCCACAATCGGTCCACTCCGTCTCACCTCAAGCGAAGCCTGATCCGAATCCAGCAGCGCCTTCGTAAACGGCGGTTGCGCACCAGTCCCCGCCTTCACGTAATCCCGAATCCTCTTCTCCTGAGCCTCTGCAATCTGCGGAGTCGGATAGTCGATCAGCGTCAGCACCGCTGGGCCCGACGAGAGCGAATAGTTCGCCGTCACTACCTCTGCATCCTTATCGAAGCCCACCAATTCCGCCGGCAGCACTCCGCCTGCTCCCGAATAGCCTGCGGGACCCTGCGCAAAGTGCATCGTCTGCCTCTCCATCGAGCCTTGCGGAAGCGCTCCCAGGATTGGTGGATTCAACGCCCTGTTCCCTTGCGGCATCGGCAAATTCTTCGCCAATTCTCTCAACTCACTCGCCGACATCGGTCCCACATGCGAAAACCTCGCGTCAACAACCGTATTGCCCTTCCAGAACAGAACGTGGTTCTTGTCAGAAGCCCCTCCCGTTCCGATCTCCACCTTCGGCCAACCGTTCTGCCTGTAGAACGAATACGCCCCGTATGCCCCACTCACATCCTGGAAGCTCAACGCCTTCAGGTTCAGTGTCTCGTCCGAACGCTTGTAGCTCCCCGACATTCCGCCGCTGCAGCCGTACTCCTTTAGAGCTGCCGCATTCTCACTGTCCAGTTCCGCAGGATTCCCAAGTTCCTTCGGCTTCTCGCTAGCCACCCACCCTGCAAAGGCGTCTGGAAGCAGCGGTCGCTGCACCGCCGGCGCTGCGCTCGCAGGCGCTGCTTTAGTCTCGTGCGTCGGCTTGCCTGCCGCTTTGGGAGAACCAGTCGTCACCATGATGGGAGCGGTCTTCTTCTCGGGCGTCTGCTGCGGATGGAGGCACGTCCCCGCCAGCAAAACAACCCCGCACACAGCAAAACCCATCCATCGCATTCCGTTCACTCCCAACCTCAGGCTACCAGCTTCCTTGCTCAAGACGCGAAAAGCCCATCTCCTCTTTGACACCGCAAACACCGGAAATGTTCGTTATTCGACGTACTTCCGCCACTCCTCACTCTCTGCCAGGCGTTTGATCAAGTCGAAGCGTTCCCTCATCAGCTTTCGAACATGCGGGACCACCATGGCACGGCCAAACATCAATCCAGTCCCTCCCCATCGCATTCTGAAGCGCACCTCATCCCGCAGCAGGACCCCTCCGTCCTCCTGAACCGAGAACTTGTGATCATGCTCGAATGCAGCAAATCGTCCTGCAATCATCCGATCCCGAAAGAAACACGGTGGATCCAACGCCTCGATCAGGCTCTCGTGTTCATGGCGCAGCCCCCACTTCCATCCACGCCAGCGCACCCTGTCGCCACCTGCCAAAGTCCCTTCCACACGCCCGCCCACCGGACGCATCGCCAGCGTCATCTCCACCACGGCCAGATGCGTCGAGAGCGCAAAGCAGCGCTCAATCGGAGCGCGCACGACCACTTGATCGCGAATCACAAACACCTGCGGGTCGGCGCCCATGCCCCATTAGACTGCGTCCACAGGTGGAAACCCATGCAGATTCACAAACCTCTTTTCACCATGCGAACCGCACATGATGAACCTGATGTCGCGAAAGAATCAGGACTCCTCACGTTCTCTCGTCCTGTTTGTTCGCCTGCATCTCTCCCCAGACACGCCGCATCGAACCTCAGCAACACGGAGGAAACTCGAAATGCTTCGCCTATCTTTATACGTCGTAGGAGTCTCTGCGTTTCTTGCCGCGTGGGCCCTCTATCGCAATCAGCAGAGAACACGGCCCGTGCCGGCAAAGAAAGCTGCAGAGATGCTTCAGGAGGCGTGGGCCGACTATCATACCCGCGCCTGACTTGCTCATCCGACCCCTACAACAACCAAACCCGCTCCGGCCGATAGTTGCAGGGCGCCGCAGAACCTGCTTCGAGAAAATGCACGTACTCGATGTATTTGCGGTGGCCTTCAATCGGCCGGAGCGCCCGGTATTCCAGCCTGCATCACTTGCGCTGTCGGAAACAGCATCTCTCCGAGCTTCCGGTATCTGCTTCCGTAAAACACCAGCGCATACTCGCGAATCCCGGTGCTCACTGGACCGCCGATGCTGATCCCGATCACCAACGCAAAGCCTAGAGCCACTGCGCCGATAAAAACCTCCAGCATGGCCCCAATCGCTGCTGAAGCTCCCGTGACATTCGCGAAAGCAGAGTGAACCGCATACTCCGCACCCGCCACGCATCCCACCAGGACCAGACCCGGAATCAGCAGCACTATCACAATCCCGATGAACGCGATAATAGGGAGCACAATTCGCAGGACTGCGTACGCAAAGAACGATCCTTTCTCCGCTAGGACTCGCTCCCATACCGCTGCCCACGCCTGTCCCGCCGTCGCATCATCCAGCGCGTAGTGCGGCAGCATCCAGTCACGCAGAATGATGTCGAGCGCAATCCCGGCAACCACGAGCAGCATGAAGATCGGAATCAGTGGCAGCGCCAGCGAGAGAATTAACTGCACATCCGGCCCATTCCCTTGCTGAATCCCTCGAAACAATCGAATAAATCCCGGGATAAACGGCGACACCATCAGTCCTGCCATCAGGATGAAGCACAATCCCACCCATACGTTCATGCGGAAGAACCGGTTCGCGTGCGGGCGGTAAAAATTCCATCCCGGTCTGATCAGGCGCGTGTTCGTTACTAGGCAATTGAAATACGCGAACCGCAATCGCGTCATCACGTAGAAGATCAGCAGAACAACAATAAGCAGGAGCAGGCTCGCCGCCACCCCCGCCGCAATCATCAATGGCGAAAAGTGGTAGATCATTGGGCCCGGTCCGCCGCTGCCTCCATGCTTGTTTGCATTTGACTGCAGATTCGTCCCTAGTCCCTCCGTTATCGCCGCAACCAGACAGAGCTTTAGAAACGTAAGCCACCGGAACGGCGGCGCAAACAGGAACTCGCGGGTGCGGTTGATGGCAGGAGAAACGGCCTCTGCGGCAGAGAGAGCACGCATACAATCCCTTTCCGGGGAATCGCCCGATATACCACGATATACGTTGAACCGGATCGGTCGGTTCCGCGTGAGACTAGCCTCTAAAACCTGAAAACAACTCCATTCACTGGAATATCGATCTCCCCCAGCATTGAATTGGCTGTGATCTCCTGGGCGAAACCCTTCGGCTTTCGAACAAATACGTAGCCACTCACCTGCGACCCTGCCTTTACCGTCGTGTGCTTCAGAAACTGAGGTGGGTGCGCCGGATCGAGTTGCGGCCGTTGCGGACCACCTGCGCCGCCACCTCTCATTTGCATGTTCCGGGCTTCCGCTTCCGACTTTGTTGCTTGATTCGTCTCGCCAGGCCCCCCGATCGACATTACCTCCGGATGCGTCATTGGCGGAGCGGCTCCGCTACTATCGCCATTCGAGCCGCCGAATTCCCCCGGCCCACCTGGACCTCCTCCACTGCCTGCTCCCGGCTGCCCCATCCCGTGTGAACGCATACTCGCAAGGGTGTCCAGATCGTGTTTCTTATCAAACCATGAGAATCGCGTGTGTGCCGGATCCGAAAAAAGTGCATAGATATTCTTCGGATTGATCTCGGCACTCCCCTCTCCTTTCTGCGAAATCAACACAAACAGGGAGTACTCGCCGTTAACCCAGTTGTCAGGCAGCGAAACTGCGACCGTCGTGCCGTTATACGTGCTGGCCAGCAACGGCTTTCCATTCGCCACCAGCACGCGGCAATGCTCCGTATCCGCCCTGCTGAATGTAATGACAGTCGAAGACGTCTGCCCGATCGCGAGCACGGGCAGAAATGTAAGCAGTCCCAGGAACTTCATCGCTCACCCCGACAGGAAAGGATAACGCCGTTCCGCCAGTCGCTCCACACCCCGTCGGCTGCCCCAGAGAGTGTCTCACTTGGACACATTGCGTGCCCCACATCTCTCATCTGGAATGTGGGAACTCCACCATCGATCGAATTCCTCCAGCGCTCTCTCGCACTGCATCCGGTGCCGTTCTTTCTTATCCCGTACTTTCCGGCGCACCGCTTCCTCCAGCGGAACCAGCAGATCGAACGTGATAATCGCCGGCTGGAATCCCTTCGC
>DATJEO010000285.1:0-3442 GCA_035496515.1 Occallatibacter sp. | reverse complement strand
CGGATACGCCCCTCTCTTCTTCGGGCGACTCCTTCAGGGCATGAGCGGCGGACTCATCGGCATCGTCGTCCCGCTCTATCTCGCCGAATGTCTCTCCGCCTCATCGCGCGGCAAGGGAACCGGCGTCTTTCAGTGGATGCTCACCTTCGGCATCGTTACCGCCGCGCTCATTGGCATCTACTTCAGCTACCGCGTTACCGCTTTCGCCCGCGTCGCCGACCCCCAGGCTCTCTTCAATTTCAAAGACAGCGCTTGGCGCAGCATCTTCTGGGTCTCCATGCCGCCAGGAATCCTCTTCGTTCTCGGCGCCTTCCTCGTCACCGAGTCGCCCCGCCTCCTCTACCGGCGCAACCAGATTGAAAAGGCTCGCGCCGCGCTGCTCCGCTCCCGCTCTCCCGAACAAGCAACCATCGAGTTGCGCGAGATGGAAGCCGCCTCAAAGCCCGCCGCCCCGCCGACCGGAGGAAAAACCAGAGACTCGCTTCTCCGCCGCAAATACGTCATCCCCTTTCTGCTCGCCTGCGTCATCCTCGCCTGCAACACCGCCACCGGCATCAACTCCGTTATCGGATTCAACACCAATATCCTCATCCAGAGCGGCCTCTCCGACCTCCAGGCGCATTGGGGATACGTCCTGCTCACTGCTTTCAACTTCTGCTTCACCGCCGTCGGCATGACCCTCGTCGACCGCAAGGGCCGCAAATTCCTCTTCATCCTCGGCACGAGCGGAATCATCCTCTCCATGGTCATCGTCGCCACCCTTTTCCGCCAGACCGAGAAGCAGAACATCGACTGCCGCGACCAGATCCAGGCCCTCGTAGGTCCAGACCAGCAACTCACATATCAGTTCAACCAGGACCAGGCCCAGCGCCTTCTGGCTGCCAGCGGAGCCTCACCCCAAGCCATCAATCCGAGCCGTGCCTCCTTCGCCATCATCTACTCGTATGGCGACTTCACCGGCACCACCAGCTACGCCCGCTCCGACGACCCAGCCGCGCCGCCCCTCTCCGTCTCGCGCGCCGCTGCCGTCCCCGCAAACAAGGTTCAGGCCCTTTTCCAAAATCCTTTCGGCAACTACGAAGCAGCCACCACCGCGCCCCTGAAGATCGACAAGGCCGTCCTCGGACCCGTCCCCCAGCAGAGCCACGGCTGGCTCGTCGCCATCTTCATCTACATGTTCATCGCGTTCTACGCCACCGGTCCCGGCGTCTGCGTCTGGCTTGCGCTCTCAGAACTCATGCCCACGCGCATCCGCTCCAACGGCATGAGCATCGCGCTGGTGATCAATCAGCTCGTCTCCGCAATTCTCCAGGCTATCTTTCTGCCCTTCGTCGCCAAGCACAACTACTCGTCGATGTTCTATCTCTTCGCCAGCTTCACCGTCGTCTACTTCCTGACGACCACATTCCTCTTCCCAGAGACGAAAGGCAAAACGCTGGAAGAAATCGAAGCGTTCTTCGAAAAACCCGCCGCTCGGTAGAAGTGGTCCATTGAATACTTTCGGAGAAGTCAAAGGAGAGCGTCACCTCAGATGCAGTGGCCCCCACCGAACTATCTCCCGGACCGTGGCACTGGGTACCAACTTACTCGCGAACACGTGCGCCGATTAGTGCACGGGCCAGAGTATAGATCCGTAATTGCTCCGATGCTGAAGGATTGGTTCGGATACGAAATCATTGGAGATGGGTTGGATACGACGGTTCGGGCTTCTAACGGATCTCTCGTGTCTCTCGATGTATTGCATGAGCAGACTCAACGCGATCCGAAGACGCAGTACTACCTTTATCAGCGCGCAATGGACTTCTGGAGATAACACCACGGAAGGCAGGAGGTCTCCATCTCGAAAAAGATTTGTGCTCCTGCTCTGCCGCCTACTCATCTCATAGTCAAACAGTGACGAGTACCTTGCTCGACCCCCAAACCCAAATCCTCCGCGCCACTCTCGCCGACGCACACGAACTGTCCGTCCTCTCCGCCGCCGTCTTCCCGCTGGGCTGTCCCGCGAATACGCCACCCGATGATCTAGCCGATTACATCGCCCGCGAACACACACCCGACCGCTACCGCGCCATGCTCCAGGATGATCACTTAGTCATCCTGATCGCGAAAGTCGGCGAAAACCTCGCCGGCCTCGCCCTCCTCGTCCAGGCTCCCGCGCCTCCCGAAATGCGATCCGCCGCCATGCTCGAACTGCGCAGGTTCTACATCGACCCCGCATACCATGGCCGTGGCGTGGCGAACGTCCTGATGCAAGCAGTTCTCGCCGTCGCTGCCCAACGAGGCGAACCATCACTATGGCTCAGCGCCTTTTCCGGCAACGGCCGCGCCATCGCTTTTTACAAGCGATGGGGCTTCTACATCGCCGGAGAGCACGACTTCATCGTCGGCACTGACCGCCAGCGCGACTATCTCATGCTCTATGAAGCACCCCTCCCCTCCGGCGAGCCCGGCATTCTGACCAACGCAAAGGAAGAATCCTAGTGGAAGCGAACAGCATGGCCATTGTGCCTCTGCTCATGATCGTCGGCGGAGGCGTTCTCTATCATGTCTCCCAGAAAGCAACCCCGGCTGCGGTCGATCCGTTTCTGGCGCTCAGCATTTCTTTCGGAATCGCTTCACTCGCCTGTCTCGGAATCTTCGTTGCCCGCCAGGGATTCTCCCCCACCCAACTGCACCGCGTGAACTGGACTTCAATCGTTCTGGCCTGCTCGCTCGTGGCAATCGAATCCGGATACCTGATTGGCTATCGCGCCGGCCTCAAGCTCAACATCACGTCCTTCGTCTGCAACAACCTCATCGCTCTTGTGCTGCTGGGCGTTGGAACGGTCCTCTACCGAGAAGCCTTCACCTTCCGCACCGGCTCAGGCATGGTCATCTGCGCTGCCGGCCTGCTGCTCCTGTTGCGCTGAAAGCGATCCTTACCGCCCTGGAAGTTGTTCATTAGTTCGCGATCTAAGCACAACGGAATCCCCATCGCGCGCGATTCATATTGTGGGATCAGCATGCGTCTTCTTGATTGCGAACCGCTGAGATCCTTTCCGAATAGAGCTAAACCTGTAGCAGCAAAGCAGCTTAGATCTGCTCTCCGACTTTGCATGCTATTTCCATCGATTGGCGCACAATGAATTCAGTGGTGAAGGTGAGCGGATGAGTGGCTGCTCGCCTGCATTCGATGGCATGGGGCCTCGACCGGGCGCGGAGCTGTGGCGGCTGCGCGCCCGGCCTTGGTTTCTGACCTCTACTGTCGAGGGATGTGTCGCCGCCTCCCCCGCCGTCAACCATTCCCAATCCCCTGCGACGCTAAAATCGGAAAGACGATTCTGTTCCCGGGAAGGAATGTACCCAGTGAATAAATTCCCTCACGCCATGCTGCGCGAGATCTTCGAGCAGCCTCAGGCCATTCAACGGACTCTTGATCTCTATCTGGACATTGATGGCCTGA
>DATJEO010000284.1:0-6699 GCA_035496515.1 Occallatibacter sp. | reverse complement strand
TAGTCGTGCTTGTTCGCATTACCTAATTGCTGGTACATGCTGACAAGCTCACCCGACTTCGGAGCCGGCACTGGCCGCAGAAGCAGGCTGTTCAATATCGAAAAGATCCCTCCATTGATCCCGATTCCCACTCCAATCGTGATCACGGATACGACCAGGAAACCCGGCTGACTCTTCATCGTCCGAATCGCGTATTGAACATCCTGCATAAACTGCCGAATCAAGATTCCGGCAGAGACTGATCGAACCGCCTCCTTCACGCTCTCCGTGCTGCCCAGTTCTACCTTCGCCGCCCGCCGCGCCGCTGGAGGCGACATCCCCGCCGCAATCTTCTCTTCGGCCAGCATTTCAACATATGAGTCAATCTCTTCGTTTAGATCGCGCTCTACTGTGCGCCTCCGAAACAGATTCCGCCACAGCCATCCAATTCGCTTCATCTTGCTCTCCTCTCGCCGACCCGAGAGATCCTGCCTTTTTTGCTAGCTCTCCAGCGCGCAGCGGATGGCGATCGAAATCCGGTCCCACTCCGACTTCTCCGCGCCGAGCTGCGATTTTCCTGCCTTGGTCAGCTCGTAAAACTTGGCCTTCCGGTTGTTCTCCGATTCTCCCCACCGCGAGCTCAGCCACCCGGCCTCTTCCATCCGGTGTAAAGCCGGAAAGAGCGACCCCGGCTTAACCTGAAACGTCCCTCGCGTCATCTGCTCCACACGCCGCGATATCCCAAGCCCGTGCAACTCGCCCAGAGCCAGGGCCTTCAGGATCAGCAGATCAAGGGTTCCCTGCAGAAGATTGCTGTGTTGCTGCTTGCCCATCCAACCTCTCCTATAGAACGACAATACGAACATACCTCGGCCTCCTATAGGACGTCAATACGAGAGTGACGAATGAGTTCCCGCCTTCACCCTGACTTTGGGCCCATAAGCCAAAGGGCGCATCGGCCTAGGCCCCTGCGCCCTCGATCCCCACATGCAGCTTGGAACTAATCGCCTGCCTTCGACTCCAGCGCACCCACATCTGCCCTGTTCAAATTGCTGTGCCCTCTCGCGTAGAGGAAATAAACAGCCAGCCCGATCACCATCCAGCTGCCCGCCGCAATCTTTGACGTCGCATCCACGGAGATGATCATCGCCAAGCAGAACAGCGCTCCCATGATCGAGACAAACGGAACCGCACGGACCCGGAACGGCCTCTCCTGGTGTGGATTCTTCTTCCGCATGATCCAGACTCCGATGCACACCAGCACAAACGCAAACAGCGTGCCCAGGTTCGTCATATTGCCTGTAATGTCGCCGGGCAGGAAGCCGCCCAGCAGCGCCACAAATACATACAGCACCATGTTGCACTTGTAGGGCGTCCGGAACTTCGGATGCACCTCCGCAAACAGCTTCGGCAGCAGCCCATCCTTCGACATTGAAAAGAACACACGGCTCTGTCCCAGCAACATCACCAGCATGACCGACGTAAAGCCCGCCAGAATAGCCACCGACACCAGCGTCGACAGCCATCCATAACCCGGCATGTACGTGTGAATCGCGTACGAAACGGAAGCCTCCATGCCCTTGTTTGGATCGATGAAATCAAGCACCGGCGCGATCCCTGTCAGCACCCAGCTGAAGAGGATGTACAGAAACGTGCAAACTGCAAGCGATCCCAGGATCCCGATCGGCATGTTTTTGCCGGGGTTAATCGTCTCCTGCGCTGCCGTCGACACCGCATCGAATCCGATAAACGCAAAGAACACCACGCCTGCTCCGCCGAGCACTCCACCCCACCCATGCTGGAACATTCCCTGATGCAGCGAATCCTGAGCCAGCACAAACGGCGTGTGGTTCGCGGGATTGATGAAGTGCCAGCCGATCGCAATGATCATCAGCACGATCGTGACCTTAATGCCCACGATAATCGCGTTCACAGTGGCTGACTCAGAGATTCCCTTGATCAGCAGAAGTGTCATAACCGCCAGGATCACCAGCGCCGGCACATTCACGATGCCGTGAATTCCGTCCGGCCCCGTCTGCAGGGGAGAATGCCTCAATTGCCAGGGAATCAGGTCCGGAAAAAGATTATTGAAATACTCCGTCCAATAAATGGACAAAGTAGCCGCACCTAGTCCGTACTCGAGGATCAGCGCCCACCCAATCACCCAGGCGACCAGCTCGCCCATCGTTACGTACGCATACGTATATGCGCTTCCCGCGATCGGAATCATTGCCGCAAACTCCGCATAGCAGAGCCCCGCGAACGCGCATCCCAGCGCCGCGATGATGAACGAAAACGTCACCCCTGGTCCGGCATTCTGCGCAGCCGCCGCTGGAGTCCGCGCAAACAAACCGGCGCCGATAATCGCACCGATTCCCAAGGCAATCAGGCCGGGCCAGCCCAAAGTGCGCTTCAGCCCTCCTTCATCCAGTTGTTTCAATAAGGTGGCAAGGGGTTTGGTGCGAAAGAGGCTCATGTTAGTCCCAGAGTCTACCAGACCGAACGAACAACCCCCTACTGCCTCGTTAACGTGCTGCCACGTTCCCTTGTTCCCTGCTGCTGAATCTCGCATTCGTGACGATTGGCCTCGCCCATACCCCCAGGCTCAGCACGCATCCGAACGTTAGATATAGAACCAGCATTCCCCACCGCAGCCCGACAGCGTCTCCAATTTTTCCGATCACCAGCGGCACCACTGCTCCACCCATGATCCCCGTACAAAGAATCCCCGCAAACGAACCGTGATGCTCCTTCACCGAATTCAACCCCAGCGAAATCACCGTCGGCCACATGATCGACGCAAAGAATCCAATCGCCGGAAATGCATACCTTGACACCGTCGCCGGTCCGAACAGGGCCGCCGTCAATGCCAACAACGCGCATACCGCGAATCCCAGCAATACCCTACGGCTGTCAAACGCCTTCAGCAGGATCATCCCCAGAAAGCATCCCGCCGTCATCATCCCCCAGAACCACGAAACTGCACTCGCTCCCACGGTGTGTGGATCGAAACCGTGATACTGCATCAGGAACTTCGAAATCCAGTCCGCCGTACCCTGCTCCGACCCCACGTAAGCAAACACGCATCCGAAGTAGGCCCACACCATCCCTCGCCGCAGCATTGCCGCGTAGGTCTCAGCCTTGCCCGCCTGCTCTTCTTCGGTCCGTTCAATTTGTGGAAACCGCACCACGGCCAGAATCACCACAACGGCAGCTGCCACTGCCGCAAAGATCCAGTAAATCGAGACCCATCGCATATCCGCCGGCGTCACTCGCGCAAACATCCGTAGCATCGTACCGCCGCTCTCCGAAACGTGGCTCACCATGTACGCATAGATCAGCGGGCTCACAAACGACGCCGCTCCAAACACAAATTGCGCCGTCGCCTCATTGAACGCGAAGTGCTCCTCGCCCCCCGCCACGCGCAGCAGAGGATTGATCGCCACTTGCAGCATTGCCATTCCTGCACCGATCGTGAACAGCGACGCAATGGCCATTGCGTACGTTGGGTGTGTCGCAAACCCCAGCGCCCCCGCCAGCGCCGCCACAAACGACGCGATCATCACCGGCTTTTCCGTAAATCGGTCCACCAGAAAACCCGCCGGAACCGACAACACTCCATACGCCAGAAAGAATGAAAACGGTAGAAAAGCTGCGGCCGCCAGGCTCACATGGAAGCTGTCGATAATATCGGGAATGATTGGTCCAAGAATGTTTGTTAGAAATGACAGCACAAAGAACATCAAAAAAACGACGCCAACAATGAAGTGACTTCTGTTGCTTACACGTTCAGCCATCGTTCACTCCACCGCCGTCACCTTCGTCGCCCGTTCGAATTTCCCCGCCTCGCGTCCCACCAGCACCGCCAGCGCTAACGTCATCATCTGCACAGGCAATATTTCCACCAAAGTCCGTAGCGCACCCTCTACCTTCGGCAACCTGCAAACGCCCTTCGCATCACTTGCGAACAATACTGCCCGTGCTGTCGTTCCCGCAACGTCCTTCACCAGGCGCTCATTCAGCTCGCGAGTCTTCGCGTCACCCGCAAACACACCCACAAGAACCCCTTCCTTCATCATCTCGAAAGGCCCATGCCGCAGCGCCGCGCTGCTCATCCCCTCAGCGTGGAAATGCGTCGACTCCTTGATGGTCAGCGCTCCCGTCTGCGCTGCCGCCAGCGACTCGCCTCTCCCAACCAGAAAAACGTCCCGCACCCCAAGCAGCATCTTTGTCAACTCATCCACATGCGCCTTCCACCGGCTCAGGTACTCATGAAACACCTCAGCGGCCAGCTCCAACTCCCGCAACCGGCCGCCTCCCTCGGCCCCGCAAAGCGCCGCCCCAAGCATCCGGAGCGCCATCTGCGTGGTTACATACGTCTTGCACGAGACCGTATACTCATCTCCCGCGGCAGTCATCACGGCAAGATCAGCATCCCGTGCCAATGGACTGTCTGCCCAGTTCGTCACGCCGATCACCTTCGCCCGACGCGCATTCATCTCAAGCAGCCGCGCCGTCTCCGCGCTCTTGCCGGACTGCGAAACCGCTACCACCAGCGTCGATGGCCTCAACAGCTCTGGATAGTAGTGAATAAGTTCCGAAGTTTCCACCATCATCGGAGTCCACCCGCTCGCCGCCAGTTCTATCGCCAGCGGATGCAGCCCGAAGAACGATCCGCCCATACCTGTCAGCACCACGCGCTCAAATCGATCGGCCCTGCACTCCCCCCCGATCGTTTCCAGCGCCTCAGTACCACGCAATCCATCCCACGTCGCCCGCAACGCCTCCGGCTGATTCATCAAATCAGAAAAGTACCGCCCTTGAATCACATCAACATTCGACAGCACTGCTCGCTCCTTCATCGCGGCCATCAGAATACGCCAATAACCCTCACCCATCGGACCCGAGTGATATGCTCCGGCCATGCCATTAAAAGCAGGCCCATTCCTTGTCGCACTTCTGCTTCTCTTTTCAACCGCGGCTGCATTTGCGCGGGTCACGCGAGTCGAAGTCACCTCCCGCCAGGATGTACTGGGTGGCAAAAGCTTCGGTGATGTCGGGCCCTACGAACGCATTCTCGGCACCGTCTACTTTTCACTCCCGGTAGACAATCCCCACAACGCCTCCATCGTCGATCTCAAGAACGCGATCAATCTTCGCAACGGCGAAGTCGAGTTCTCGGCTGACTTCATCGCCATCCGCCCCAAAGACCCACACCGCGGTAACGGCTCACTCCTCCTCGAAAATCCCAACCGCGGCCACAGCCGCATTATCTCCATCATCGACGGCGGTGACTGGAATATCGAGCACGATGCCGGCGACGCATGGCTGCTCCGTCAGGGTTTCACGATCGTAAGCCTCGGCTGGCAATGGGATGCCCCCGGCAAGGACGCGCTCCACTTCCATGCACCCATCGCAAAAGAGCGCGGCAAAACCATCACTGGCCTTCTCCGCGGCGACTTAATGCTCTCCAAGCCGGCCGATGAAATTCCGCTCGGCCACCTGATCCTCGGCAGCATCGGCGGCACCGAATACCCTGTCAGCGCCCCCGGCGATTCGCGCAACACGCTCACCGTCCGCGATGCCCGAAACGCCCCTCGCACCGCCATTCCCCGGTCTCAATGGCAATTCGCCCACACCGTGGACGGCAAACTCACCCCTAGTGATCGCCACATCCATCTCAAGGGCGGCTTTCAGCCCGGCCACATTTACGAGTACGTCTACGTCGTCTCCGATCCCGTAGTTGCCGGAGGCGGATTCGCCGGGTTCCGCGACTTCGCCTCGTTCGCGAAGCACAACCCCGACGCCATCACGCCCGCACGGCGCGTCATTGCCGAAGGCATCTCCCAGAACGGCCGCTTCCTGCGCGACTTCCTCTTTCACGGCTTCAACACCGACGAAGAGGGGCGCATCGCGCTCGATGGAGTGCTCGCGCACGTGGCCGGGGCTGGCCGCGGCAATTTCAACTACCGCTTTGCTCAGCCATCCCGCGACGCGCAACCCACTTCCTCTGTCTTCTATCCGGTAGACATCTTCCCCTTCACCGACCAGCCAGAAACAGATCCCGTCACCCATCTAAATGCCGGTCTCCTCGATCGCGCTTATGCTGACAAGACCGTTCCCAAGATCTTCTTCTCCAACACTTCCTACGAATACTGGGGACGCGCCGCCGCCCTCATCCATGTCTCGGCGGATGGCAAGCACGACGCCCGAATTTCGGACAACCTCCGTATTTACCATTTCACCGGCCTGCAGCATTTCTCCGGCCCTTTCCCGCCCGCAAAGGGCACGGGCGACCTCCTCGGCCAGGAACCGCAGTCCCCTCTGCCCATTCATTACTTCTGGCGCTCCATGCTCGCCAACATGGATGCATGGCTTCGCAACGAAACACCTCCGCCGCCGAGCAGCTACCCGCACCTCTCCGACGGAACGCTCGTCCCACTCGCAAAATACGCATTCCCGCACCTGCCGCGGGTGAACACTCCTCACGAAGCCAACACCGGCGAACGCCTCGACTTCGGCGCCAACTGGCAGCGCGGCATCCTCACCCTCCAGCCACCGCGCGTGGGACCTTCATTCCCCGTCCTCGTTCCGCAAGTCGATGCAGACGGCAATGAACTCGACGGCATCCGCCTCCCCGAAATCACCGTTCCTCTCGCCACTATCACCGGATGGGATCTTCGCGATCCCTCCATCGGAGCACCCACCGAACGAGTCTCT